>WOYJ01000061.1:0-18943 GCA_011620845.1 Methanobacteriaceae archaeon | reverse complement strand
AAAAGGAATAGTAAATATAACTCCTGATTTATAAAAAAGGAATAGTAAATATAACCCAGAGGTAAAAATTAAATGGAAACCATGAGAAAATGGAACGATTCCCCATCGGTGTATCAATTTGATGGCCAGCTGGCCACCTGCAACCTAACCCCTGGCGAGCAGGTTTACGGTGAAAAATTGGTGGAAGTCAGGGGCGGGGAATATCGCCTGTGGAATCCCAGACGGTCGAAACTGGCAGCCGCCATACTAAATGGGTTAGAAACGTTTCCATTCCATGATAACTCCAAGATAATTTATCTGGGAGCTTCTACTGGCACTACACCCTCCCATATTTCAGATATCACGCCAGATGGCCTGGTCTACTGTGTGGAGTTCTCCCCTCGGATGATGCGTAAACTAGTGGATCTATCCCAGATACGTCCTAACCTCATTCCGATACTGGATGACGCTACCAAACCACGTAATTACCTGCACCTGGTGGAGAAGGCGGATATAATTTACTCGGATGTGGCCCAGCCCAACCAGACCGAAATATTCATGGAAAACATGCGACTGCTTTTAAAAGAAGATGGTGTGGGTTTTTTGATGCTTAAAGCCAGGAGCATCGACGTGACCAGAAACCCGGAAGAGATTTATAGAGAAGAAGAATCAAGACTGAAAACCGCGGGTTTCAGAGTGCTGGAGAAGATAGATTTAGAGCCCTATGAGAAAGATCATATGGCCTTTGTTTGTGGGGTTTCTTTTTAAAGGTTGGAGTTTTTCGTAACTTTATCCAAAATCTTCCCTGCAATCTCCCTTTTAGAAGTTAGATGAACCTTTAAAACATCATCATCAATAATTAAAACTTCATTACTACCGGAACTAAAGCCAGCACCCTCTTTAGAGACATCGTTGGCCACCATAAGGTCTGCCCCTGATTCTTTCATCCTCTCCCGGGCTGAACTTACCAGTTCTTCTTCTGACTTACCATACTCAGCTTTAAAACCAACAAGGAATATTTCGGGATTGATTTTCTTTACTCCGCTGATTATCTTGGGAGTCCTTTCCAGTTTCAAGATCAGGTCCTCAGATGATGAAATCTTGGTAATTCCTTCATCCCTTACTGGTCTGAAATCAGAAATTGCGGCTGCGGAAATGAACACATCACATGTTGGAACATGTTTCCTTATAGCTTCCTGCATGTCTGCCACAGACTCCACATCGATGACATCAAATACATGAGGTACACCTACACTCATCCGTCCACAAATTAAAGTTACATCGGCTCCCCTGATGAAGGCTTCCCTGGCCAGTTCCACACCAGTTTTACCCGAGCTCAGGTTGGTTATTCCCCGGAACTCATCCAGCTTCTCGTAGGTGGCCCCGGTACTGATGAGTACCTTTTTGCCCCTGAGATCTCCTGCGGATGTTTCTCTTAAAACATTCAGTACTATATCATCCATATCAGGGAATTTAGCCTTATTTTCCTCTACTTTAGGCTTTATGAAGGTTATTCTTTCCTCTTTAAGCTTAGAAATATTCTTTTTCACTGCCCGGTACATGGAATGGTGCATAGAAGGGACAAAAACTATAGGGGTCTCATACCCAAAAGCTGTAACTAACAGGGTGCTGATTGGATTGTCTGCAATTTTATAGGCCAGTTTACTGATCACGTTGGCAGTGGCCGGTGCAACCAGTATCAGGTCTGCCCGGGCATACTTCACATGCTCTATTTTACCGGACAGATCTAACACTACTTCCTCTCCGGTGGCAAATTCCATGGCATGGGGATGTATTATTTCACAGGCCGCGTCGCTCATGAAGCATTTGACATCTATACCATGCCTTTTAAGTTCCCTTGCCAGTTTAACTGCTTCTATTGCAGCCACGCTTCCGGTAACACAGAGCACAACATTCATGGGATCAGCAATTTTTGTTTTTAAAAATAAAATAAGGTTATACAAAGTAATAGAAAAAATTATCTCCTATCCACCACTACCAGGGTGTTTTCAGAGGTTAATTCCCGGATTATATCGTTTAGGACGTCTAATTTTCCAGGTATCCTTCGGGAGTCTTCCCTCATGACTCGGATTTTATATTTTTCCTGGCCATCCTTACCGTAGACTATGTTTATACCTAATATCCTGGCTGGGGCGAGTATATCCCTGGCTACTGAGCGCAGATCTGAGTTTTCTCCCACGACTCTTACTTTCTTTCCTATAACCCTGGATATTTCCCGGACGATCTTTCCACTTTTACCTATCAGTTTACCGACCTGATCCTTCTCGGTAACAATGATAACCATATCACCTATTTCTATGGTTTTTTTAAACCCTATTTTTCCATCACCAACCCGGTATAGTATTTTTGCAATGTCTAAATCCATCTGAGTAATTTCACCACTCTTTAATTTGTTTTCACATCCTTGACAGAGCATTCCGCTCTTGAGACAGACATCGCATACTGGTAATACCATTCACATTCCTCCTTTTTCCAAAAAGTCGCAGGGCGGACCTGCGCGATAAATATTAGATAATATCTTATTTATTAGCCAATTCTTTTCTAGCTAATTCCTGAATAGACAGATTTAGCGCCTATTTTTTATACTTATTTGATTATTATAAGGTAACGCTAAAATAAAAGCAAGTTGATATCTAAAGGTGTAAATCTGTCCTACATAAAATGATACTCTAACAAATATTAGTCTATTACTTCTTCTTATATATATTATGCACTACCTTATAAAAAAATTGGGAGTGAATTGATAAAAATAGAATTAAAAAAATCCCAGTTAGATAACTTTAAAGCTGTTTATAACCAGATCGAAGTTGCTCTGCTCTTTTTCAAAGTTGTTAGGGATGGTACCACAGAGAATCACGTATATCACTCCATTCTGTGAAATCCACACCGCCCTCATCTGGGTTTCATAACCACCGTAATTAGTCATATAAACATTTTCAAAGGCTTTATTATTATTCACTGTGATGTTGGCCTCTGAAATACGCTGATTAGTTGTATTGTTAAAGAGTTGTGCATAATTTTCTGTGTAAACTGCCTCCAAATCCTTACCCTCTGTATCATTCGGTTTCTGGATAAGCACGAAGGTAGATGGGTTATTTCGAGCATCTACCGTGGAAGGATCCCCCACTGCAACTACTGCATTGGGTGCTGTGGTGTTTGCTATATTCCACGTCCCATTATAGGTGAATGAAACGTTGTTTCCAGAATAAGATTTGGTCTGGTTGGCCTCATCATCGGTAACACACCCGGAGGCTAAAATAACCAAGGTCAATATGACTAACACTAAAAAAATTGGGTATTTTTTCATAGATTCACCTTGAATTAATGTAACGAATTTTTAAAAGCGATTAGATCGTATTAATTTTTTATTGTAATTAAATCTTTATATAGTTTAAAAAAAATTTTAATAAAAAAAAAGGATTGGTGGGTGATTTATTTATCCACTAATTCGTCCCATTACCGCCACTATTGCCAGTACCACTATTACTTCCACCGGTAGTTCCGCTACTACTTCCACCTCTATTACCACTTGTACTGGTGCCACTACTTCTACTCGTTGAACTGGATTGTCCGGTGTTATTGGTGCCGGTGGTTGTATTGGTCATGTTGGTGGTGTTGTTTACCACGGGGAATGCACTTTGATTTATAGTCATGTTTGCTGCTGCTGATTCGGACGGTATCTTCATGAGGAAGACTCCAAATCCAATACCTGTAACGAATATTAACGCCAGTATGGTATATATCACTGCTTTACGCTGTTTTCCATTTGATGCGGATTTTGCTTTAGGGTAGGATGGACTGGAAGAGGTGATGAATTGTTTCATAAGCTCTTCTTTAGCCTGTTTAGCTTCTTCGGCTTCTTTCTTCTCTGTCCAATATTCCAGGGGTTTTTCAACCTCCCCTCTGCCCTGTAATCGTTTAACCCTATCAGCTACTTCCAAAGTCTCCAGCTTACTTTGTAAATCCTTTTTTTGAGAGTTATAAGTTTTCTCTGAAACGTTACCCTGTGAAAACTCAAACTCCAGTTCCTGCAAACTTCGGATGACTTTTTCTTTATCTGATTTTATATCAATCATCTCCTTCTTTAGGGTATGAACCAAAAATCTTCACGTATCCTACTTTTGGTTTAATCACATTTATAATGTTTCTGATCATCTGATCCTCCTTATGCCCCTCAAAATCTATGAAGAATATGTATCTCCCCAGTTTCTCCTTGGATGGTCTGGACTCTATCTTGGTAAGGTTAATGTTATAATCGGCGAAAATTCCCAGTATTTCATATAAACCTCCCGGCCTATCTTCTGAAAGAGAAAACACAATGGATGTTTTATCCTTACCAGTTTTCTCGTGGTCTTCACGGCTGATTATTACAAATCGGGTTAAATTATTCTTATAATCTTGAATATCACGTGCTGCAATTTTCAAACCGTTTATATCTGCCGCTCTCCTGGTGCTGATTGCAGCAGAAGATTTTTTCCCCACAATTATTTCAGCTGCCTTTGATGTGCTGGTTACAGAACGCATCTCCACATTCAGGTCTTCGATGAATTTCCGGCACTGAGACAGGGCCTGTGAATGGGAATAGACTAATTCAATATCACCCAACTCTGCATCAGGATTTATCAGGAGATTATGGCTTATCGGGAGTATGATCTCCCCCTTTATCTTTAAATCATAATCATGGGTCAACAGATCCAGGGTTATACCCACCGAACCTTCTATGGAGTTTTCAATGGGAACCACTCCGCAGTCTGCTTCGTCATCAGCCACTGCCTGGAAAACCTCCGAGATGGTGTTGAAGGCCATATGTTCTCCCCCTATAGTCAGGGCTGCTTCCTCGGTAAACGTGCCTGGAGGGCCGAAAAATGCTATTTTCATAAACAAAACCATTTCATTATTTTATTTAATACAATCCACCGTTAAGGTAGTTGGTTATTTTATCAGTGGTTGATTGATGTACTTTTCTTATAAATGCCTTTCCATCCTCATATTTTATCAGAACTGCCACCACACCTAAATCGCGGAGGTGCCTTAAAAACTCTTCTACTTCCTCCGGACTCTCGGCATCCATCGTCAGGTCTTCCCCGGCAACTTCATGGGTGGAAACATGTTTTATAGTCTGCACCATGGGGTATAATATTGATTCTCCCAGTCTTTGGGCTCTTTGTTTCATTTCCTCTTCTGATTCCTGCATCTCATATGATTGGAAGCCTTCCCTGACTACTCTGCTGAAGAAGAATGCTTGACCCAGATCGAAGGGGAATTTAAAGGCGTATATCAGTTCATCATCATGGGCTTGGGAGGAGGTGTACTTAAGTGGTGGTATCTCCATCTGGGGATCCTTAATAACCACGCCCTCTCTCCCATTTTCCCCCAGATCCTTAACCAGTTCTAATATTTTAGTGGGAGCATCTTCAATGGAGTAAACCCCCAATAGGTTAACTGGTGGTAGATTATATTCATTCAGTAGTTCTCTCTTCTGATTTATAGGTAATGGTTTCCCAGTGAGTTTTTCCCTTACATCGAATATTCTAAAACCCAGTTCCCCTATCTCTGGGTAGTAATGGGATACGTAAGGGTTGTTTGTCCCCAGCATCTCCCCACATATCACCAGATCTCCATGGTCTTGGAAGAACTGGGTTAAATCCATGAGTTCCTGTGCTTTCTTGGTGGTGTAAGGGCATACATATCCGCCCCGGGTGAAGGCTACAATTTCCGGATCTATGAAGGCTATGCGGACGTTGTATCCGTTCATCTTCTCTTCAACTGCCACTTCCCCTTGGAAGTGGGATTTTATAGCTTCCTTTAACATCAGGGTCCTTCTTATCTTGGGAAATCCCCTGATTACCTGGATTTCCTCCCCAAGAGAGACCATGGTTCCGGCTTCGATTTTACCCACGGCCTTTCTAAATTGCAGGGCGGTGATGAACCTGTTCTGGTAAAATTTAAGGTTACCCTTCTTATAGGACTCTTCCAGTTTATGAGGTTCTAAGTCGAGTAGTTCAGGAAGTTCCTTAACTATAAACTCTTTGAGAGACATTTCTTAATTGATCCTGCAGGAAGAACATTTAAAATAGAATTTATCCGGCGATATCCTTCCTGACCTTATATCCGTCCGTTACTGCATTTAGCGCAATTTATGCCGTCGATCTCAGTGGACCTCCTCCAGTTCCACTATTAGTTTCATTAAATCGGTTTTAGTAATGATACCGGTGAGTTCACCCTCTTCCAGCACGGGCAGTCCACTGAAATTGTTTTCCACCATGACGGTGGAAACCTCTTCAATTGAAGCACTTCCTGGTACTGTTTTAACGTTCTGGGTCATGATATCTTCTACCAGCAGGTTCCTGATCCGGGCTGGTTTGTATTTATCCGGCACCACTTTGCGGAAGGAGATCATGGAATGTGCTATGTCCTTTGAAGTTACAATCCCCTCTAACGCATCATCTTCTGTTACTGGAAGTCTTCCGATGTCCTCATCGAATATCAGCCTCCGGGCGTGGACCAGTCTGTCCTGGGGACCGATGGTAATGGGGTCCGCTGTCATTCGATCTTCTACCTTGATCTCCTGGAAGGACCTGCCCTTGGTAGTGTTGAGGAAGTCTGTTTTAGTGAGCATCCCCTTGATCTCGCCGCTGTCCACCACTGGTATTCCTCCAATGTTGTTTTCAATCATTATCTGGGCGGCTAAACCTATACTCTTGTTGCTTTCAATGGTCAGTGGGAGGTGTGTCATAACTGTGGAGACATGGAAATGGGAGGGTGCCAGATTTCCGTATCTGGAGGACCCTAAACGGCGGGCTATGTCCTTTTCAGTCATTATTCCCACCAGTTCTTTTACATGGCGGCTGTTGGTGTTTACCACCGGGAGTCGGGAGACTTTATGCTTTTTCATGATCTTAAGTGCATCCTGTATGTTTTGATCCTTATCCACCAAAAATACTTCTCTGCTCATTATATCTTTCACGTGCATTTTTTTATTCTCCTTTAAACGTATTGAAGGTTTTTATGGGCAATTGGGTAATAAATAATGGGATTTGATTATTGTATACCCCTGATTAAATCTGTTTTTGTAATTATTCCCACTATTTCATCGTCTTTTACCACAGGTAGTCCGCTTATTTTCTCTTTTAACATGATGAGAGCGGCTTTAGCGGCGTCTTCATCCTGATTTATCATGGTGACATCGTCTTTCATTATGTCTGAGGCGGTGAGCATGGAGATCAATCGGAAGTTCTTCTTGTCTATTCCATTGGAATTTCTGATGAAATATATCTTCTCCACGGCCACTCCCGTCTCTGAATCTTCCACAGAAGCAAATGATATATTCTCCGGGGTTATGATACCAACAGGCTGGTTATCACGTATCACCACCACTTTACTGATTCCATTTTCCTCCATCACTCCGATGACATGGGCGATGCTGTGGTTTTCATTGACAGATATCACATCCTTACTCATCAACTCGGATACTTTCCACTTACCCGGATATTTGTCGTTGTAGAAGTTTAACAGGTCTGTTTTAGTTACTATACCGGTTAATCCATCATCATCCACCACGGGTATGGAGCTGATACCATTTTTAAGCATTAATTCCACCACGTTCTGGACATCATCTGAGGGTCTCGTGGTTACCAGGCCTTCTGTCATGGCCCGGCCAATTGATATCTTATCTATGGGTCTTCTTTTCCATTCGGGCCCGTTACCCCTCATCTTTCGGCTTAAATCCTTTTCGGTGACAATTCCCACTGGTTTCCCCTGAGTATCAACAATCACTACCCTGCTGAGGCCGTGTTTGAGCATTAAGTTCCTGGCATGACTTACCTGCTGGTTTTCCTGCATCACAACTACTTCATCACTCATTATGTCTTCAACTTTCATATCTATCATCCGCCAGAGGCTTTTAATTTTAGATAACTATAGATTTACATTTTATCTTTATATTTTATCCACAGAAAGCTCTTAAAATATCACTTTCGGTTATTATTCCCTGTAATTCATCGCCGTGAACTACAGGTAGTCCGCCCATACCTTTATCTTCCATTATCTGGCATATATCACCTAGTCGGGTACGGGTTGTGGTGGATATGACATTTTGTTCCATTATATCGCTTATGTAAGTGTTCAGGATCTCTTCTGCATTTCCCGTGCTGTTGAAGGCCCGGTTTTCCCCTAAAAATTCCATGATATCGGTGGCGGTGACTATGCCCACGATCTTCTCCTTCTCGGGGTGGGGTGTTTTACGTTCTTCTCCTATCACCGGGATTCTGCGGAGTTTGTTGCGGACCATTATCTTGGATGCGCCTTCAATTCTTGTGCCGGGGGTGGTGGAGATGACATTTTCCGTCATGTAGTCTTCTACCCGTTCATCGGTGAGTACTCCGGCCATGAGCAGCACGAAATCTCTCTCAGATACTATGCCCACTATCCTATCTTGGGAATCCGTTACAGGAAGTGCTCCTACTTCCCATTTAATCATGTTTTCGATAGCGTCTTCCACCGAATCTTTATCACTCAGTACATGGACTTCCCTGGTCATTATCTCCTTTACAGATTCATTTACTGCGGCCAGAAAGTTGCCCTGATACTTATCTTCTAAAATCTTATATTTATCCCCGCCGCCTAGAAAATCCAGGATGTCCATGGAGGTCACTATTCCCAGTAGCTTTCCTGTTCCTGGATCGGTTATGGGTAGCCTTCTGAACTTGTTCTTGACCATGGTTTCAGCGGCTTCCTGTATGGTTGTACTTTGAGGTGCAGTTACCACCTCTCTTTGGGCTATGCTCATCACGTCCCCCTCATGTTCAGAGGTTCGTGTTTTAAATTCCAATGGACCTCGGTCCATTGATTTCACCAAGTTTACTGGTTGTTTTCTTCTCATTAATACACCTTCGTTAAATCATCTAGTGGAGATGTTTAATATTTAGATTACTAAAAACAGGCCTATAATTCAACAGGCAATTTATATAGGTAATTATCCTAAATAGGACCATAAAATATCTTCTCTTGCAATTATACCTATTAGATCAGATTTGGTAGCTCTATTTGGCTCTTTTTTAACATGCACTGGATTTTCGACTACGGGCAGCCTTCCTATATCATACTCGATCATCATGTGGACCACTTCTGTTACGCTGTTTTGTGGGGTTGTAACCAGGGGTGGGGTCTTCATGACCTTTTCCACCCTGATGGAACGCTTTATTTCACCAGATTCCCTGCCGATTCTAACGTGCCCTGAATCTATTATGTCTTTCCTGGTTATTATACCGATGAGTTTTTTATTTTTGATAACTGGGAGTCCGGAAAATCCGGTCTCATCCATCAAATCCCACACCTTGGATATGGGCTCATCATACGTGCAGGTCACCACGTCTCTGGTGAAGATACTGCTTATATTATTGTGGGCTGGTTTTTTACCGTTGTATAAAAATTTTCTAAGTATATCCACTGCACTGACTATTCCCACCAGCTGCATGCTGTCGGCTGATTCCACCACCGGTGCCTGTACAGTATCTGCTTTAAGAAGGTTTATGGTTAGTTGCCTGATATCTGCATCAGGGGTGGTGATCACCTTGGGGTGTTGCATTATTCCCCGGGCATCTATGTTTGATTTGGTGGCGGATATGTTCATAATATCCCCCCGGGTTATAATTCCTTCCAGACGATGGTCGTTCACAACCGGCAGGGCCCTATAGCCATCTTCTCGTAAAATAGACCTTACTTTTGTGGCGTGAGTGTCCACAGTAACGGTTAAAGGGTGGGAGGTCATGATCTCTTCCACGTGATCCAATTCAATCACCTACCTCTCCATACAATCTTCACAGAGAAATTTACCATCCACTTCAACCAGGTCGTCCATGAAATTACCGCAGCCCTCACAAACTCCTGGTACTGGATATGGACCTTTTACATATCTTTCATTCTGGTTTTGCATCCTAGCATCTTCCACCAAAATCTCTGTTAATTCAGGAGAAACCATCAAAACATCTGACGAGGTTAATATTCCTACTAGAGTCCCTTCATTAACTACTGGTAATCTTCTGATATTGTTTTTTGCCATGACCCGGGCGGCTTCATTTAATTCGCTTCCCGGACTTATTGATATGAGGTTTCGAGTCATGACTGTACCGACTGTAATGTCGCTTGCCTTAATGTCCTTAGAGACAACTTTACTGATTATGTCGCTTTCTGTGATAAGTCCTTCCGGTTCGGAGTTGCTCTTCACTATTAAGCTACCGATCTTGAATTTGGTCATCAAGTGTGCAGCATCTGCAACACTGGTTCCCGGATCTACTGTTAACACATTCGATGTCATGGCATCATGCACTGTTACTTTAGTATCCATTTCCATATCGAACCTCCTATTTATCTGATGTTTAGAAGTTTATGAACTTGGGGTATCACTAGAACATCCAAATATTTCCCGGTTTTTTCTGATATTTCCAACAATTTATCCTGCTTATTTTCCCAACTGGTAAGTGGACTTTCTGGTTGAATAATTAAAGAAAGTTTAGAGGTATCTTTAACCTCCTGGACTATCTGGGAGGCTATAAAAGTTACGGTGTCCACCTTGCTAGAGGGTAACACAACCAATTTACAATATGTATTTATGCCCTCCTCTATTAATAGATTTATGGATTTTAGTTCGTTATCTAAAAGACCATTATAGTCAGAAACGGATTCATGTTCTGGTAATTTAACATCCACCGATGCATAACTGATTAAATCCAATATCTTCCCCAATTCATTGGGTAACGATCCATTGGTTTCAAGGAGTGCATCCACAGGATAGTTTTGGAGAAATTCCCCTATAAAATCAGCCTGAAGGAGGGGTTCACCACCAGTTAAGGACAGAGAATGGAAATCAGGTGTGATTAAATCTTCAACCCTTCTTTGGAGTTCACCAGTTGATATACACTCTCCCAGATTTGGGTCCCTGCTCTCTGGGGTATCACAGTAGTTACAGTCTAAGTTACAGCCAGAAAATCTTATAAACACCTGTCTCCTACCCACGAGCTTACCTTCACCCTGTATACTGGAGAAAACCTCACTAATACGTGTTTTCATAGGTTAACCTAATCTAGTCTTTCAAAATAGGCACCCTGTCCTATTCCTTCATTTACACATACCTGGACACTTTTAATCCTGGTGTTTGATTCCGCTTCATCTGCTTTAAGTGAACTGTAAAGTTTTTCCGCGAAATATTCCGCCATATCCTCTGCAGAGGTGGATTTAAGTGGGAGTAATTTGCAGTCCTCGGCAGGCACCTTATACTCTTTTTCTCCTATGGAAAATTCTATTGATTCTTCCAACTTTTTGAACTTTATTTCATCACTATTTAGTGGGATTAAAAGTTTATGATCCAGTTTTTTGCATATATCCCGTGTTAATTCCTTAACTTTCTTAAAGTCCACCACGAATCCGAATTCACCGGACCGTTCCCCTTCCACCTGCACGTCCACGTGGTAGGAATGTCCATGGATCCCACCGCAGAACTCGTGGCAGGGGATCATATGGGCTGCTGAGAACCTTAAATTAGCGTGAATACCATTTATAACTATTTTCATTCAATTAACCTTCTTACTTCATTTCTTTTTTTTTCATATGTAATTTTCATTTTTCAATGTTAGAATATCCTCATATCAGTTAAAATACCTTAGTCTTGGTTATGTCCCTTTCAATGGAAGATAATTCAGATATGTAATCATCCACAATACTATCTGCCAGTTGATTTATATCATCCATGGTCATACCTTCTATACAATCATTAAGACTGGTTATCTCCACATCAGAGGGTGTTCCTTCGCTGGATATGTTCACTGCGAAGTGTATCTTCATGCTGTTGTGAGATGATGTAGCGATGGAAACACTGAGCTTGGCCTTTTTTTCCTGCCCTGTTATGTGGTACAGGTCATCGCCCTCCCTGATGGTTTTAAGTCCTAGTTTTTTCAGATTATCCTGGGTAATCATGATAAATAAGCGTTGCCTGTGGTAACAAAGCCTTAAATCTGCAGGTTGAGTGTCAAAATGTTCTATAATGAAATGTAAGAGTTTATCTCCCTTAATTTCCTTACCCTGATCCTCGTAATCTACTATGTTGTCCTGATGAATATCCATGGGACCTATCCACCTCACGATGCTGGAATCTTTTACTCCAAATTCTCTAAATACCCACTGAGGCTTTATCTGGCTCCCATCGTAAAGCAGTTCTTCTTCCAGTTTTAAATACTTCATAAACCCACACTGATGATTTAATTTTCTAATAAATTTTTGAATTTCAAATGAATTTCCAGTCAAATGAATTTCCAGCCCCACCATTTATTGAAGGGGGATATTAATTAGGAAACCTATTATATTTTAATATGTTGTCCATCATTAATTAATCCATGAGAGCAAGAACCAGAGATTTTATATACACCACCGATGATCTTTTTTTTGCTACCACCAGTTATCTCCACCCTGAAGATAGAATAATCTCATTTTTACGTTATATCCCAGATTCTCAGGGGGAACGGAACAAAAATGGCTCCAGGTATTCTAAAGTAGACACCCAGCAGGCTTATCAATTTATTAAGGAGAATTATCCAGAATATCTCTTTGACTCCGGTGTGACCGGGGAGAAGATGATGGGCGTCCCCCTGGATAAAGTATCTGAAATTCTACGGCCTGAAAATCGACTACAGGAAATAATATCTAACCCGGATAATGAATTACTCAAAAAAGTGGTTATAGTTGCCAATTTCTTCCACCAGGAAGCTGGTATTGATTATAAATATATGGGCGTTTCTGGATCTATCCTACCAGGATTATACGACCCCCAGGTTTCGGATATAGATTTCGTAATCTTCGGACTGAAGAATCATAGAAATGCAGTGAAGACCTTTGCTCGATTAAAGAATGAACCAGACTCCCCCCTAAAAAGCATAAGCGATGAATTCTGGGACTGGTTATATGATAAACGGATTAAAGATTCTTCCTTAAGCATCAAGGAATTTAAATGGTATGAGAACCGGAAAAGCAACCGAGGAGTTGTTGATGGGGTTTTATTTGATATTCTAGCCACCAGAGACTGGGGCGAAATTAGTGGAACCTACGGCGGGACAGACAGCCAGTCCATGGGTGTTTTAAAGGTAGAGTGTACCGTTACCGATGCCCTGGCTTCATATGACAACCCGGCCGTGTATGAAGTAGATGATGTTAAAATTTTAGAGGGCCCAGAGCTTCCAGTGGATGAATTGGCATCCTTCACCCACACCTACGCCGGACAGGTGAGGGAGGGGGAGAGAATTATCGCCCAGGGAAAACTGGAGAAGATTACAGATAAAAGTACTGGCCACTCCATAAATCGCCTGGTTGTAGGTACAACCAGAGAATCTGTAGGGGAATATATTAAACTAAAGGATCTAGAGATTTAATATCATAGTTTAGTGGATATCAAATAATATTTATTGGATATAAAAAATTAATTCACACTTATAACTAAAATGGGAATGGATGTAAATGACAAATAAAGAGATAAATGTAGGTTTAATTGGATTTGGGACAATTGGAAGCGGAGTAGTTGAAACCTTTAACTTAAACCAGCCACTCATAGAAGACAAGGTCCAAAGAAAGGTTAACCTGAAAAAAGTAGTTGACCTGGATATTGAAACAGATAGAGGGGTGAAGATAGATCCAAAAATCTTATCCACCGATGTTAACGATATACTGGATGATCCAGATATCGACATAGTTATAGAGCTAATAGGGGGTTATCAACCTGCTTTAAAATTCATTTTAACCGCCATGTCTAGGGGTAAACATGTGGTAACTGCCAATAAAGCACTGCTGGCCAAGCACTGGGAAGAGATAATGGAAGCTGCCGAGAAAAACCAGGTGAGAATCGGATTTGATGCCAGTGTGGGTGGAGGAATACCACTCCTTAAACCTTTAAATAAGAGTTTAGCTGCCAATAAAATAGAGGCAATATATGGGATAATAAACGGAACAGCCAACTATATTTTAACTAAAATGGCCGATGAGCAGCAGGATTTCCAGAAAGTGTTAAAGGAAGCCCAGGAAAAAGGATACGCCGAAGCAGACCCTACATTCGATATTGAAGGTCATGACACTGCCCAGAAGCTCATAATC
Organism: Methanobacteriaceae archaeon; assembly: GCA_011620845.1. Classification (GTDB taxonomy): domain Archaea; phylum Methanobacteriota; class Methanobacteria; order Methanobacteriales; family Methanobacteriaceae; genus Methanobacterium_A. The sequence continues at coordinate 4,813 of WOYJ01000061.1, read as the reverse complement.
CTCACTAAACTGGGATTTGGAGTCTACGTCAAACAGGAAAAGTTCCATGTGGAAGGAATCACCCGTATAACACTGGACGACATTGAATACGCTAAGGAATTAGGTTGCTGCATCAAACTCCTGGCTATATCCACCATCAAAGATGGGGGACTGGAAGTAAGAGTCCACCCTACCATGGTGGATGAAAAACACCTCCTCGCCTCAGTAAACGATGTGTTCAACGGAGTTTATATCATAGGGGATGTGGTTGGACCGGTTTTAATGTACGGCGCGGGTGCCGGTATGATGCCCACCGCCAGCGCTGTGGTGGGGGATATCATAGACATCATAGAAGAAATGGGCAGCCCCATAACCTACGGCCCCCCACAGACCAGGGTCACCAGAATAAAGGGTATGGATGAAGTGGAATCAAAATATTACCTGCGAATGAGGGTTATCGATAAACCCGGTGTCTTACACTCCATATCAGGAATACTGAGTTATCTGAACATAAGTGTGGATTCCTTCAGCCAGAAAGGACACCAAAAGGGAGAGTTCGTCCCTATATTCATGGTAACCCATCAAGCCACCGAGAAAAATATTCAGGAAGCAGTTAAACGCATCGAAAAACTGGACACAGTTAAAGGTGAGGTACTTTTCATCAGGTTGTTATAAAACGATAGTTCTAAATTGCTTGATGTAAACAATGAAATAAAAAGAAAAAAAGAAATTTAAGACCTAATCATGGTTAAAACCATTTTATATCTTTCCAGGGCATTTAAGGCGTGGGGAACATTGGCTGGCATTATAATCATCTCTCCCGCATCCAATATGTTGCTTTTACCGTCGATGATGATTTCCGCCTTCCCATCCACTACTTGAACCATGGCATCGAATGGTGCTGTATGTTCACTTAATCCTTCTCCTTTATCGAAGGCGAATATGGTCACCGTCCCTGTTTCTTTTCTAATTATTTCCCTGCTTACCACCGCGCCTTCCTGGTATTCAATCAAATCTACAGTTTTTAAAGCTTTTCCTATAAGTTCTGCTGTCATTTAATCACCTGATTCTTTTTCATCCTTTTTCTACATATTCATAAAATTTACGTGTATAGCTTATGAATTCTTCCCTTGCATTTACGTATTCCCGGACATCTTCCACATCGTCTTCATCGTAATCCTTTTTGGAACACACATCGTCAAATCGGCCCTGGATATCTTCCTTTATAAAGTTTAATAGGAAGTCCAGGAATTCATCTATGTTTTCGGTTTCTATGGCCTGGTCGATCTTGGGGATGATAGGGCCCCAATCAGTACCTGCTTTAAGTCCAGTGTATGATTCCTCTTCTCCTTTATGATGTAGACGGACTGCCGTTTCAAAAAACCAGTAATCAGCCAGTTCAGCTGCCTCACCGCTGAGTTCCCTTACCGAAAGAGTTTTCTCAAAGGCATCTTTAAGTTCTCCTTCATCGGCTGGAAGAACGTAGGGAAGAATGTATTTAATATTCTCCATATCTAAGGCGTTTTCTGCAGCTTTTACCACTGGTCCGTCCATACTATCTATATATGGTGCCATATTAATCCCCCAATTAATCTATAGATTTATTAAATTTTTAGAGAGTTACTATGCACTCATTATATTGTTTTTGTTTTATATAGAATTTTTGGCTAGAAAATTGGGAGGAAATGGCTTTCCCCAAAACTATAAATTTTCAAATCATTAAATTATAATTAGTGGTGATAATCATGGATAAAAAAGCCGAAGAATTGTTAGAAAAATGTGAAAACATAGAGGATAGTAGTGTAATGGGTTCCTGCAAGGCCATGTTAGAAATGGTGGCCAAAAGTAACGAAAGTATCGAGGATAAACCAAACGAAACTTACCTGCAAATGGCAGAAACCTTAACCCCCCAGGATGTGCCAAAGGTTCTGGAACTGGCGCTTAAAATAAGAGAGAGTGGAGATATAACTGATCCCGATTTAAAAATTGCAGCCAGCAAACTGATAAGGGCTATAGAAATGAGTTAATCTTTTTTTATTATTTTTACCATTTTTTATTTAAGGAGAGTTCTTTAAAACTTTTTATTCTTAATCTTCTTTATATCGAATATGGCTGTATCCGCCACAGCCATAACTGCCATCACACCGGCCTGTACCGGGTCTGTGACCACCAGATCCGACTTTTCAGTTACACTACCCGGCATGTTCAGGCTGATGACCAGAACGTCGTGGTCTTTTTTTATTTCATCTATGGCCCTTGCTATTTTCCCACCCATCAGGGAACCGGCCAGTACCAGTGCTTCCACCCTGGGCAGTCTTGCTACTGCTGATGTGGCTTCAGCCAGTTCTTCTTCACCAACCAGTGGTATGGTGTCTATACTTATCCTCTCTCCACGGATGTTGTGGCGGTCAGCTTCTGTTATTGCGCCCTGGGCTACCATAGCAACCTGGGCCCCTCCGCCGATGATTATGATCCTTTTACCGTATATTTCATCCATGGAATGGTGGATGCTAACGCTTTTAACCTCTTTAAAGTTCCTAATGTTTTCAATGAACTTATCCACATTCTCCACGCATTCCAGCTCCATGTAAAGGGAAGCTGATTCAGGATTTTCTGTGAAAAGATAGGTGTAGGTGATGTTGACGCCGCACTTGGCCATCATATCCGTGATATCACGCAAAACACCTGGTTTACTTTGAGCTTTGATTTGAATGGCGATTTCTTTCATTTAATTACCAATTATATTTGTTATTTCAGATTAGATATAATATTTAGATTAAATCTTTTCCCATAACCAATCATAGTCCTGGGGACGGTTCAGGTAGCTGAGTTTATCCGGATCACGGATGAGCTTGTACATCTCCTTGTTTTTATGAATTCCCAGCTTGGAGAAGTTGGTTGGTTTAAGTTTACGTATTTCCGGAAGATTTATATAATTTTCATTCTTGATCATGCTACCATCGGTTAATTCGAAATAGACTGCACCCTTAAACTCACGATAAGGTTCGTATATAGATGAAAATTGATCGGAAACCCAGTTAGCCATTTTAAGTTCTTTATTTGAAGGGTTGATGGTTACATGCCCATAATTTGGAGGTACAATTACCTTATCTCCCTCTTTTGCTTCAACAAGCACTATATCGATTATCGATGAGTTTTCAGCTTTCTGAAGCAGGTAATGTGCCACACCACTTAAAACCTCATAAATTTCAGGGTAGGTGTAGCTGGTTCCCTCAATTAATGGGTGATAATGTCCTGCAGTCTTGATATATTCTAAACCCAAGTTGGAAGGAGGGATGATTGTTATATCATATCTCAAGTCGTTTTCTTTAATGAGTGAATGATCCCGGTTTGAATAGGATAAATCCCGGTACATGTAATAGAGATCCTTATCTTCAGTTGTTTGTAACCATTTTTGATCATAAACAACTTCTCTCATATCGTACAGCTTTCTGATATCTGGTTTAATGCTTTTTCCAGCGAATTCAAGTAGCCTTAATTCCATGGGACGCACCATTTCATTGATTGTCAAATTTCATTTAATAGGGTTATTGTAAATCTTTAAGTTATGAGTTAATAAACCTAACTTCTAGTTTAAACCGGGTTATATCTAATTGATAGTCCCCTTTCTATATAAATTCCGTTATCTAAAATAATGAGTCGGTGAGATTTTTTCAGGATTTTTTCATTTTTACTACTTTAATTCCGGGTAATTTTTTGCCTGCCACTTCTTTCAGTCTTTGATTTTCTGCAGGGAAATAATATTCCCCATAAACAGTGACAACATCCTTTTCCTTAAACAGAAGAACATTAGGATAATACAGAATTAAATAAAACCTATTTGATAGTCTCTGCGCACTAAGCACGACATCTGTCCTTGTTCCACTTACTTCTATAACTTCTGCTTTACTTGTAATTTGTCCGGTTATCTGTACTTTTTCTCCAATGAACGCTTCAGGAGTACGTTGCACAAGATTTTTTACATCCAGCTTACCATAAAAATCATTATAAGAACTAATATCTTCATTTACAGGAGCATAGTCATCATCTGATCTTTCCCTGTAGATTCCAATATATTTCATATCACTATTACGAAGTTGCAGGAATAAATAGGACGAAATTATCCCTGGTATTAATAATATATCCCACATTTCATCGTATAAAATAACATGAATATTTCTCATGAAAACAGCCAGTATATATTGAAATAAAATAACAGCTACCATCAACACGAGATACTTAAATGACATCTTAACTTTATTTATTTCAAGATAATAACCATAAATTATCATCATAACTCCTATTGGAGAAAAATATAAAGATAAAAAAGATTTAAACAAGGCAAAACTAATTAAACATACTAAACTCACAACTATCCCTAATAACACCAACACACTTTGCTTCCATGTCCATGTAACACCATTCATAACAGATTTACTGGTTCTTTTATCCACATTGACAGAAAAAAAAGGAATATGATAAAAATGAGCAATTATCCCTAATGTAAACAGTAAATTACCGATTAACATATAATAAAAACCGATGCTCATGAAAACTTGATTAAAAAAATATATATAAATCACAACAGCCCACTGAAATATATTAATGCCAAAAAGCCAAACATAGGCAATCTTTTTCTTAAACTTATAAGTAATATCTCCCTTCAAATCTTGATTTTCCATGTAAAACCCATAAATGAGGAAAACCAAGCCAACACTAACCCACCAAATATTAAAAAAATAACCATAGAGAAATAGGCTAAACAAAGAACCTAAAATAATAGCAATTCCAATTAATAACACGAATATGTTTGAATTATCCACAAAATTCACCA
>WOYJ01000019.1 GCA_011620845.1 Methanobacteriaceae archaeon | reverse complement strand
GATTCGATGGCAGAGGATAATAAAATTGGTGAGAAAATTCGCCAGGTAAGAGAACGTAAGGAAATGTCAGTAGAGGAACTGGCAAAGGCCAGTGGAAACAGTGTTGAACTTATAGAAAGCCTGGAAGACGGGTCATATATCCCCTCCATGACCCCCTTATTCAAGATAGCAAGGGCATTAGGGGTGCGCCTGGGAACTTTCCTGGACGACATGCCCCAAACCGGACCTTTCGTGGTGAAGTCAGGACAGTCGGAGGAGGTAATTCACTTCACAGGGAGCATCAGCAACCTGGAAGAAAGCACCCTTGATCTTTATTCCCTGGCATATGGGAAGGGCGACAGACATATGGAGCCCTTCATAGTGGATCTACATCCAAAAAATGCTGATAAATACGAGTTATCATCCCATGAAGGTGAAGAATTTATTTACGTCATGGGCGGCGAGATAGAACTTTGCTACGGCCAGGAAAAGTATGTGTTAGGTACGGGGGACACCATATACTACGACTCAGTTATACCACACGATCTACACGCCTACCAGAAGGAAGCCAGAATACTGGCCGTGGTCTACACACCATTATGATCATAAAAGAAAGATTTCATGGATTAAACTATAATTAAAGAGGAATAAAATGTTCACCATAAAGGTTACACCCCGATTTGGAGACGCCGACGGCCTGCGCCACATCAACAACATAGCACTGGTAGAATGGTTTGAAGTAGGTCGAAATCCAATATTCCGTATATTCACTCCAGATCTGGATTTAAGCCACAAAAAATGGAAATTGATACTGGTAAGGACAGAATTTGATTACATCGGTCAGATGTACTACGGTGAAGATGTGGAGATCAGGAGTTACATAACCAAGATAGGCAACACCTCCTTCACCATCGGACACGAGGCCTGGCAACATGACGAGCTAAAAGCACGTGGAAAGGCGGTATTGGTCCACTACGACTTCATCGAGGGAAAATCAAAACCAATATCAGATTCCATCCGAAAATCCCTGGAAAAACATTTAGTTAAAGAGGATGAGCTGGCCCGCGCCCCTGAAAATTAAAGATAACAAGAACCTAAAGATAATAAGAACCCTGGAGATAACAACAAGATTATTCACTTTAATAAAGGAAATTTACAAACAATTAAGAGATAGAGGTTTTTAAAATGGTTTTTACTGAAGAAACTCTGGGGAACTTCCTGGAGGCCATGGTAGAGAAGAATCCTGATCAGGAATTCATGGTCTACCCTGACCGGGACCTACGCTTCACTTATAAGGAGTTTGATGAAAGAGCGAATCAAATGGCCAAAGGTCTCCTGGAGATAGGGATAAAGAAAGGAGATCACGTGGGTATATGGGCGAAAAACGTACCCGACTGGCTCACATATATGTTCGCCACCGCCAAAATAGGGGTGGTGCTGGTCACAGTCAACACAGCCTATAAAAGCCATGAACTGGCTTATGTGCTGGAACAGTCAGATATGAAGGCACTGGCAATAATAGACGGATTTCAAGATGTTGATTACATTCAAACTCTTTATGAACTTATCCCTGAATTAAAATCCCATGAAAGAGGTAAATTAAAGAGTGAAAAATTCCCCTTCCTGGAAAGCATCATCTACCTGGGCCAGGAAAAACACAGGGGAATGTACAACACCAATGAAATCCTGCTACTGGGAAAACATGGAAATGAGGAGTTATTCCAGGAGATCAAAGCGACGGTACGAAACGACGAAGTGGTCAACATGCAGTACACCTCTGGAACCACCGGATTTCCCAAGGGCGTGATGCTAACCCATAGAAACATCCTGAACAACGGATATTACATAGGAGAAAGACAGAAATTCACAGAAAAAGACAGGTTATGTATCACAGTACCTCTATTTCACTGTTTCGGTATTGTACTGGCAGTGATGGCCGCTTATAGCCATGGAGCCACCATGGTTATGGTGGAAGTCTTCGATCCCCTGATGGTACTGGCAGCAGTTCAAAAAGAACGCTGTACAGCGCTCTACGGAGTGCCAACCATGTTCATAGCTGAGTACAGCCATCCCATGTTTGAGATGTTCGATCTTACCAGTTTACGCACCGGTATCATGGCCGGTTCCACCCCTCCCATTGAAGCCATGAAAAGGGTGGTTAACGACATGAACATGACGGAGATAACCAGTGTATACGGCCTCACGGAAGGTTCACCCGGATTTACCCAGACCAGCGTCGACGACCCTCTGGAGAAGAGGGTGAAAACCGTGGGAAAACCATTACCAGAGTGCGAGGTTAAAATCGTAGACCCGGAAACTGGTGAAACACTGGGACCACATCAAACCGGGGAAATATGCTGCAAAGGGTACAACGTAATGGAGGGCTACTATAAAATGCCCGAAAAAACCCGGGAAGTTATAGATGAAGACGGCTGGCTGCACAGTGGTGATCTGGCCACAGTGGATGAGGAAGGATACTACTCCATCGTCGGCCGGATAAAGGACATGATCATCAGAGGCGGGGAGAACATATACCCCCGGGAGATAGAGGAATTCTTGTACACAATGCCCGGCATCCAGGACGTGCAGGTAATAGGCATACCCGATGAGAAATATGGTGAAATAGTAGGTGCATTCATCATCCTGGAAGAAGGCGCAGACATATGCGAGGAAGACGTCCGGGACTACTCACTGACTAAGATAGCCCGGTATAAAGTCCCTAAAAAGGTTTTCTTTGTAGATGAATTCCCATTAACTGCCAGTGGCAAGATCCAGAAATTTAAACTAAGAGAACAGGCAGTTGAACTCCTGGAAACAGAAAAAGACACCGAAGAAAACATTTAAACGACTTCTCTTTTTTTAAAACAATTTTTTATTTTTTAAAGTTTTTTATGTTTAAAAATCAAAATATTGAATCAAGAAATGATAATTTTAAGAAAAAATAAGAAGATCCTGGAACTATATCCCATAGGCAGTTCTAAAGGCGTGGTGAACCAGCGTAGAAAACCTATTTTTTATGGTTACCTCAAAATAAAAGCCACAGGAGACCAGATCAGACCATACAAATTCACAGTGAAGAAGGATGAAAAAGAAAACCTTCTTCCACCCAGCGAAGCTATAAAAATTTTAAGGAAACAGCAGGTGTTCCTGGTGGGCGATGACCCGGAAACAGAGGAAATGCTGGACTCCCTGAATATCGGCTACCGTAAAACCAGGATCTGCAGGCACTGCACCTTTGAAGGTTTCATAACTATAATTAAACGGGATAAGTCCTACCTTTTCCATAACGAATATATCTGCCGTATCTGCGCTGAAGAGGAGATTAAAAGGGAACTTAAAAGCAGGGGTTTTGATTCGAGCACCTTCAAAAACTTTAAAAAATTACTAGAGCGAACCGGTAACCTGGAAGAGGTCTTGAAGATCTTCAACCCCCACTTCAACCCTGTCAAGAACCCGGAACTAACCCTTTTTGATAAGATAACCACCACAGATAAACACAACCTGCCGGAAGTTAAAGTCAAAAAACTGAAAATAGATCCCCGATTCCGGGAAATATTAAGCAAACAGGCCGAAAAACTGTTACCAGTGCAGATTTTATCCCTGAAGGCCGGGCTTTTAAAGGGAGAAAGCCAGTTGGTGGTGGCGGCTACTGCCAGTGGTAAAACACTTATTGGTGAGCTCGCTGGGATTCCACGGGCATTAAATGGTGGTAAGTTCATCTACCTGACACCCCTGGTGGCCCTGGCCAACCAGAAATACCGGGACTTCAAGAAGCGATACGAACAATTAGGCCTTAAAGTCTCTATTAGGGTGGGTATGAGCAGGATCAAAGCAAAAGACGAGTTAGTTATCAAAGATGAATCTTTCCAGGATGCAGATATCATTGTAGGTACCTATGAGGGACTGGATCTTATTCTGCGCTCGGGTAGAGTAAGGGAACTGGGCGAAATAGGCACGGTGGTAGTTGATGAAATACACACCCTGGACGACCCCGAAAGGGGATCCCGATTAAAAGGACTCATTAAGAGATTGGAGACGATATTTCCAGATGTACAAATGCTCGGATTATCTGCCACCGTGAAAAACCCCCGGGAAATTGCCGATGAATTCCAGATGAAACTGGTGGAGTACAACCAGCGGCCAGTGCCACTGGAACGCCACCTAGTCTTCGTCCGATCCGAATATGATAAAGTGGACTTACTGGCGAAACTATGCAGAAATGAGCACCGGAACATCTCCCGGAAGGGTTTCCATGGTTCCACCATCATATTCACCAATTCCCGTAGGAAGACCCATGAAATAGCCACCTACCTGAACCAGAAAAAGGTCAAAGCAGCCGCCTATCATGCCGGGCTCTCCTATCCCAAGAAGATCTCTATAGAAAAGAAATTTTTAAACCAGGAAATATCAACCGTGGTCACCACCGCGGCCCTGGCGGCGGGAGTGGATTTCCCGGCTTCACAGGTTATCTTTGAAAGCCTCACCATGGGAAATAAATGGTTAACTTCCAATGAGTTCCACCAGATGATGGGGAGGGCTGGCCGACCCTCATATCACGACATAGGAAAAGTTTATCTTCTACCCGAGGTAGGCCGTGAGTTTGATGATGAAACCGAGGAAACAGTGGCTCTTGATCTCCTGGAAAGCGATGTGGAAACCATAAATGTGAAGTATGGCCAAGACGAGCTGGTGGAACAGTTCCTGGCCGATGTGTGTTCTGGCCGGGTTGGTAATGTTTCCGCGCTTCAGGATGCTTATAAAGACCAGGATCTGCCCATGGAATTTGACACACCCCTAAATATAATAACTGATTATAAATTGGTTAAAGAAGAGGGAGAAAGTCTTAAAGCTACACCGTATGGAAAGGCGGTTTCAGTTTCTTTCCTTCACCATGAAGATGCGGAGTACATCCGTAAGAATATGGCCCGTCGGAACCCTCTGGAATTGGTGCTTAACCTGGAACCCCTGGAAAATGCGTACCTATCGGCAAGGCTAAGCGCCCATATGAGTAAAGTCCTGAAAATCAATGTATCCACACGTTTGTTTGCAGATTCAACCCTGGATATCATATCCAGTTCAGATAACTTGGTGAAATTCGATCCCGCCTTCCAGGAGAAGATCGTAAACCTCCAGTTGGAGTTTTTCACCTGTAAATGTAAAGAAAAACCATTCTGCACCTGTTTCCAGGCGGGTTTATCCCGCAGGATCCTTAAATATCGCATGCAGAAGAAGGACCCCGTGGAGATAAGCAGAAGACTCCTCAGGGACTATGATATCCATATTTACCCCGGGGATATATTCACCTGGCTGGACTCGGTTATAAGGTTACTGGAGGCCATGGGCAGGATAGCATTCGCCTTTAATAAGAAGAAGCTTGTTCGTGAGTTTAAACAGTTAATTAAAGTAATTGAAAACTAGTGGAAAATTGAAAATTATATAATAGGTGAAAGCACAAATTTGACCTGATTATTCTCCTGCCCTTCACGAATCTGAATCTAAATCCTTACCATCACTCGCTTCTCCACCGGGTTCGAAATATTCAGCATATTCCAAGCCGAAATAGTTAGCCACCACGTTGCTAGGAAAGGTCTGGAGTTTGTTGTTGTAAACGTAAGCCATCTCCTTGTAGAGGTAACCATATTCCTCTATTAGATATTCATTTTCTTCCAGTTGTTCGATTAATTCTCCCAATCTTTCAGGGCTGGCTAGATCTGGATAGTCCTCTAATACTACAAAAAGATCTTCAATGGCCACAGTCAAATTGTTATTAGCTTTCCCGGTTTCTTTCACTGTTTCTGCATATGTTAACCAGGATTGGGCTTCAACCAAATTTTTTAAGGCGGTGTTTCCATGTTCTACATCTTTTTTAGCAGTTTCAACCAGTTTACCTACCAAGTTGATTCTATTTTCCAGTTCATCATCTATGTATGACCAGGAATTCTCTACTTCCCTTTTAAACTTGGCCAGATTGTAATAAAATCCGACCACCACGGCGCCTAGAATAGCGATGGACAGAACAACCAGTATGAACCATATAAATTTCCACATAAACAGAACACCAGAATTTACCTATTATGCCTTAAATTGTGAGTAATAAAATCTTTTCTAAAATTGGCAGTCATAATATTTAATTTTCCTATTTTTCAAATGTCAAATCTAACAGGGCGATAACATCCTTAACCACGTCTTCAATGGCTTCCTCCAGCAGATATTCCCCTAATTCCTCATCGACACATACCCCCAAATCTAATATTTCCCGGGCCCCGGCGTCTATTCCCTCAGATTTTTCCCGGGCTTCTTTAAGGCCGACCATACCTACTTCCGGATATTCTTCGAATTTACAGTGCTCTTCCAGCTTCTTATCATCTAATATGCCCAGAACAGCCCCTATGGATAGCTCCCCTGTACCTGCATGGGGACCTTCTATCTCCACGATTTTGTTGTTGAATAAGATTTTAAGGCCTAACTCCTCTTCAAGGTTGGATAGATATTCCTTGATGGGGACGTTGCCACCGTGGCCGTTTACCAGCACGATCTTCTCCAGATTCAGGCAGGTTTTAGCAGCTTGCAGGGTGGGTTTCAATCTCTTCTCCACCAGATCAGGAGGTGCAACGTGTTTGCCGTGTTTTACGTAACTGTACTCTGCAGCGGCGTAAAGGATGCCTAAAAATTTGGCACCGGTTCTTAAAGATGCCTGCAGGGCCAGGTGGGCTGCTATTTTAGAGTCGGTGTCTATGGGTAGGGCAGCGCCATGGTTTTCCAGGTGAGATCCCAGGGCCAGCAAACCCACTTTATGCACGTCTTCTGACATCACCTTACCAGAGGAATATCTAAGTTGTATCATGGTTACTCCTTGTAACTGGCAGTTTAAATTAAATAGTTTAAATTAAAATCTCCAGTATTAGATTAACTTAAATCCCAGTATTATTTAAACTTAAATCTCCAGATTCCATATTTCATCGCCGATGAAGTGCAGCGTCTTAACCGCTTTTCCCTTGCTATTTTCAACCATTTCGGCACCGGAGATTAAACTCCTTCCCGTAGCCAGTGGCTTGCGGTGGGTTTCATCCACGATTATTACCAGGTCCCCCTCCTTGATGTCAGGGTCTGCTTCTGTAATTCCTGGTGACATGACATCCGCTCCCTTGGCCATGAATTTAACCGCACCCATATCCACCACCACATATTTAGATTTAATATCCGCCTTCAAAGCCCCCTTAAGGGTGGGGAAAGGTGTTTCATCCACGAACATCAGGAGTGGCTCGTTGTCCACCAGTATCATATCAGGGAGGTCGCTTTTAATTATCTCTACTGTTGAACCGTCCGGTATCAAAGGGGAAAAATCGCCCAGACTTTCCTGAACTTTCCGGATCTTCTTCTTTTTAAGATGGTACCTTTTCCTGACTTTAATAAAATCACACCTTAGTTTTTTTGATATCAACAAATTTTTTTACGAATAAATTCACTAAAAAAATCAATTGACAAATAACATTATATATCACAATCAATAGTATAAATAAAAAGGGAATGACTATATTTTAAAACCAATTTAAATTAAAAAAATCCAATATCAATTCAACTGAGAAGATCAATATTAATATATCTTATTCCATCCATAAATAATTCCATACTCTTTTCTTCATCAAATTTTGGTGGGTCCAATAAGCTTTTTGGTAAGTTTAGAGGAGTTAGGAATATCAACCATACATTTAAATATAAACCCCACCAACAGAAAAGTTATAGGAAAGGTGATAATTTTGAATACACAGAAGAATGTGAATACATCACGTCCATTGGATGTATTAGGTAAAGCATTGGATTCCCAAGTACTGATTAAGCTCAAAGGCGGAAGAGAATTTCGAGGAAGCCTGAGAAGTTTTGACATGCACATGAACTTAGTTTTAAACGATGCCGAAGAATTAGAAGGCGGAGAAACCGCCCGAAGATTAGGTATCGTCCTCATAAGAGGGGATAATATAGTCTACATATCTCCCGGCTAGATTTTAAATTAAGAAATAGAAGAATTCAATTTTACATAAGGAGGATATCAATGAGTAAAGGTACACCATCATTTGGTAAACGTAATAAAAAGACCCACATTCGTTGTAGAAGGTGTGGGAAAAATTCTTACAATGCCAGAAAGAAATACTGTGCTGCCTGTGGATTTGGAAGATCTAAACGAATTCGAACATACAGCTGGCAGAATAAAAAGATCAACGGATTTAGATTAAGATAAGATTATAGGTGAGATTGATAATGGAAGTTAAAGGCCCCATCGATGTGCGGATTATCGTTGAGGGTGCATCTGATGTGGAGAACATCTCCCGGGCCATGCAGAACATCGCCCTGGGTGCTGAGTACCACATCACCATATCCTCCATTATACCAACCACCAATACTGAAATAGCTAAAAAAGTCACCAGTGGCGCGGATATTCTTTTAATCGCCACTGACGTGGACGCTCCTGGCCGAGAACTCGCTGAAAAGTTCACCAAAATTTTAAAGGATAAAGTGGGCCATATCGAACGCGTGAAACTTCCCTTCGGCCATGACGTGGAATACCTGGACCCGGCCATAATTAGGGCTGAAATAAAAAACGCCATAATCCGTTCTGGCCTTATTTCCATAGCCAACATAAAGAAATTCCAGGAAATGGAAGAAGAGTTAGCTGAGCAGGATGAGGAAATTAAGGATCTTCTCCGGGAGCTTGAGAAAATTTCCACCCTAAATGAGAAACTGTTTTCAGAGAATCAGCGACTTTCTGATGAAAAAGAGATCATAAATAAGAAAGTCACAGAACTCAACGATGAAATAAAGAGAATAAAACAGAGTTACGCAGATATCAAAAATGAATACGGACTTTTAAAGAATAGAAACTTATTTGAAACTTTTTCTCTTACAGATTTATGGAAGGATACTTTTAATGAAGATTTAGATGAAGAAGAACATGTTTATTTTATAACCAATGAATTTAAGCCAGAAAACATAATCACTGGTCAGGGATTTATAGCGGCACCTACCAGAAAAGATGCGGCAGATTGGTTAAAAATTATAAGAACTGTACTTATTTTCTATGATTCTAAAATTGAAGTCTTAAAGGAAGAAATAGACAATAATGTCAGTTCCAGCTTACTTAAAGAATGAATAATTTGATTAAATAAT
>WOYJ01000002.1 GCA_011620845.1 Methanobacteriaceae archaeon | reverse complement strand
GGCTATATCTGCTTCTTTTATCTTTTGCTCATTAATTATCGAAGGATATTGTGATTTCTCAGATTCTTTACCAATGCGTTCTTTTAGATCTTTGAAAAAGTTATTAAAAAACTCAAGAATCCTATTGTTATATTTACCAATATTGTACCTAATATCAGCTGAAGGAATAGTTAAAGACAATCCTACCGTGTTTCTTCCAGAAATATACATTTCTTCCACATCTAACTAAATATCTATTTTCCAACCCAAGATAACTAAAAAAATTGGATAAACTGTTCAATTAAATAATTCTAAACAGCTTATGTGTATTTCGTACTCTTATATCTAATTTATTTATTAATATGTCGCGTTATATATTTTTGGTAAAAATTTACCAACCACTATCATTTTAATAATTATATTATCTATACAGTTCGAATGGATGTTTTTTAATCTCGGCCGAACTAAATATTTTCTATGGGTGCCTTTGTTTGATCTAACTTTATTACAAATTTATTTTAGATTTCATCTTCATAATTTTAGATATGGAATGGTTACTCTTAATCGGTATCATTATCAGTTCCTTCATGGCCTTCAACATAGCTGGTAATGATGTAAGCAACTCAGTTGGCACCAGCGTAGGTAGTGGTTCCCTTAAAATGAGATCTGCCCTGATAATGGGGGCTATTTTTATGTTCATTGGTGCTATTTATATGGGGACCAACGTCTCCCGGACCATCGGCAACGGCATTATCGGTTCTGATGTTTTAACCACAACCGGGGCTTTAATCATCGTTTTAACAGCTGCTATCTGGATCACCTTTACCTTAATCAGTAAAATCCCCATATCCGGTTCTGATGCGGTAGTCAGTTCTGTCTTCGGTTTTGGCCTGGCTGCTGCCGGTCCTTCTTACATCCACTTTGATGTGATGGGTCTCATCGTGCTTAGCTGGATCTTATCTCCGCTCATAGGGATGTGCGCCGGATTCCTCCTCTACTACATCCTGCGCAGGGGTTACCTCTCCAAGATTAAATCGGCGGGTAAAAAAGACCGGTTGGAGAAGGTTTTCTCCTACCTCCAGATCGCAAGTGGCGCGTTCACCGGGTTGAACGTGGGTGCCATCGATATAGCGGTGGCCACCGCTGTTTTGTTCTACGGATTCGGTACGGTGGGCTTTGAGATCGAAATTATAGGGGCCGTGGCCATGGTGGTGGGTATCATCCTCGCTGGTGGTAGGGTGACCAAGACCATCGGCAAACGGATAACTGAACTGGTCCCAACCAGGGGTTTTTCCGCCCAGATATCCATGGGTACGGCGGTTTATATCTTCGTCATGTTAGGTATGCCCATTTCCCCCACCCAAACTTTAGTTGGTTCGGTTATCGGTGTGGGCCTGGCCCGGGGCACCGATACTGTGAAATTCGATGTCATAAAACATATCGCCACCACCTGGATCGTTACTATACCAGCGTGTATACTCCTCTCTGGTGGGATGTATTTCCTTTTCTCACTTTTTTAAAGGGTTTTTTCCTCTTTTGAAGGGTTTTCTACCTACTTTTCAAAATTAGTTTCAATATTACCAAACCAATAAAATTATAATGTTAAACTGTTATATTATTATCTAAGTGGAGGGAGTAAAAAAAATGAAGGCTAATGCACTAAAAATAGTTAAGGGAGTATACTGGACGGGAGTTCTTGACTGGGATATCAGGAGCTACCACGGATATACACTGGATGGAACCACGTATAACTGCTATCTTGTTTTCAGTTCAGATAAAGCAGTGCTAATCGACAATACTTATCCGGGTACATCCGCCCAGATGTGGGGGAGAATAGAAGATGCATTCCAGAGGGAAGGAAGAGAATTAAAGATCGATGTGATCATCCAGAACCATATCGAGAAGGACCACAGCGGGGCCCTGGTAGAAGTGCATAAGAAATTCCCAGAGGCACCCATTTACTGCACAGCACCAGCCTCAATCGGCCTCAAAAAACACTATAAAGGTCTGGAAGATGCTGACCTCAGGACAGTTAAAACCGGGGATACCCTGGAAGTGGATGAGAGGCAGTTCGTATTCCTGCAGGCCCAGATGCTCCACTGGCCAGACAGTATGTTCACCCTACTTACAGACGACACTGGAATCCTGTTTTCAAACGATGCATTTGGCCAGCACTTGTGCTTAAAGGACAGATACGACACGGATATTCCAGAGTACGTCCTGATGGACGCCTCGAAGAAATTCTACGCCAACCTGCTTACACCCCTTTCCATGTTAATTCTCCAGAAATTTGAAGAAATCAATAAATTAGGCCTCTTAGACAATATTAAGATGATCGCCCCGTCACACGGCCAGATCTGGACGGACCCCCTGAAGATCATCATGGCCTATAATGACTGGGCCACTGGTAAATGTGAAGATAAGGCCACCATCATCTACGACACCATGCACTACTCCACCAGGACCATGGCCCACGCCCTGGCCGAGGGACTTATAGCCGAGGATGTAGACGTGAGCATGTATTTCATTCACGAGGACGAAAGGAGTGAGATGGTTAAGGATATCCTGGAAAGCAAGGCCCTCCTCGTCGGGGTGCCTACCATGTTCAACGGGCCATTCCCCAGTGTGGGTGACTTGATGTACTACCTCAAGGGCCTGAGCTTTGACCGGACTGGTGTAAAAAGAAGGGCAGTTACCTTCGGCTCCAAGGGATGGAGTGGAAAGGCAGCCGACCAGTTAGCAGAAACCCTGGAAAGTAGTGGTTTCCGGGTGGTGGAAACCTATGAAGTGGATTACGTCCCCACCGATGAGCAGTTAGATGAATGTTTTGCCATCGGGCAGAGGCTGGGGAAGGAAATTAAAGAGTCTTGGTAAGGGAATAACATAATCCTGGTAAATTTAAGCAGATCCGGTAAAACTTAAGGAAAATAGGTAAGCTCATTTTAAAAATAAAAATTAATGAAAGGAGGATTAACTGGTATGAAGACCCTGGAATTTGAAAGTGGACTGGACCCTAGGAAGAAGTTGATGGTGATGCTGTTCTGGACCAACCGTAAGGCAGCCCGGACTGAAGGCTGTGCACCGTTCTATATCAAGAAGATCATCACCACGGATAAAACCTACACCCGGGAGGGGAGTAAACTACTTAAATTAAGTGATGAAATACTGGATGAACTGGAGAAAAATATAGCCGATGATAAACCATTGAAGATGGAATTGAATATTGGAGATGAAGTAATCGAGACAAAACTCCAGGGAAACACCTTCACAGTGTCCACCACCAAGAGTGATGAGATCGAAGAGGAAATAGTGGAAAAATTAACCACAGAGCTTAGAAAGAAATATCCAGCTGTTTGTGAATCCTTTGAACCACGAGTCACCCCTCCGAAGTGATAATTTCACCCTCTTTTTTATTTATTTTTATGTGAAACGTTCTAGATAAGGTCTTTTTTCTAAATTACCCCTTTTATAAGGGTAGTTCCAGGCAGTAGCTTTAAGTAATTGTAAGTTTTATATTAAAATATTCACCAAAAATAAAATTAATGGGAAACAAGTGTATTCTTTTTAAGTGGGGTAAATTTTTTAAATATAGGATAACAGGTTTATTTTCTTCTCTTAGGAACCTAATAATAAATTTAATTGGCGATTATCATGGTATCATCTTCCTCTGTCTGGTTTAAAAAGAGAATATGGGTTGCTCCTATTCTTTTAGCCGCTATTTTAATCACTGTTCAGGTGCTAGCTACCATATTTGGATTGAGCTTCTACCGGAACTATTTTTACCTGGTGATGATCGTATTCGTCGTGG
The DNA here is from genome assembly GCA_011620845.1 of Methanobacteriaceae archaeon. Taxonomy (GTDB): domain Archaea; phylum Methanobacteriota; class Methanobacteria; order Methanobacteriales; family Methanobacteriaceae; genus Methanobacterium_A. The sequence goes on along the minus strand of WOYJ01000002.1, from coordinate 5,398 downwards.
TCCTGGTGGCCTTTTTAAGTGAGAGAGTGGAGAAGGTACGCAGCCTGAACCAGCTCAACGAAGAACTAGAAGAAGAAAGGAAAAAATTAGAAGCCGCCAATCAGGAACTGGAAAGCTTTGCCTATTCAGTTTCACATGATTTAAGAGTACCTCTGAGGGCAATTGATGGTTTTTCACGGATATTAGTGGAGGATTATGAGGAAAACCTGGATGAGGAGGGTAAAAGGCTCATCAACATCATCCGGGAAAACACCAAGAAGATGAGCCAGTTAATCGATGACATACTCCAGTTATCCCGGGCAAGCCGGCAGGAGATGAACCTAACCAAGTTAGACCTGGAAAGCCTCTTCCAGAGTGCGTTCAAGGAACTGGAACAGTCCCACCCGGACCGGGACATCCGGCTGGAAATGGAACCGTTACCCCCGGTTTATGGAGACCGAACCCTCTTAGGGCAGGTGATAAGTAACCTGCTTGCCAACTCCATCAAATTCACCTCACCTAGAAAGACCGCCCTAATAAATGTCGGTTTCCAGGTGGGGAAGAATGAATACATCTACCATGTCCAGGATAATGGTGTGGGCTTTAACATGAAATATTCAGGCAAGTTATTCGGACTTTTCCAGAGATTACACGGCCAGGATGAGTTTGAAGGAACTGGTGTAGGCCTTTCTATCGTGCAGCGCATCATCCGGAGGCATGGGGGAAATGTCTGGGCAGAAGGAAAGGTTGATGAGGGGGCAACTTTCTACTTCAGTTTACCCATCAGGAACGATATAAATTAAATTATATACACCAAAAAATCAATGATAAATAGTAAATACTGAATCCAGTGAAAAGTTTGAAAAATGCGCAAGTACCTAAGTAGGGGGATCTAAATGGAGTACGATGAGATAGAAATTCTTTTGGTGGAAGATAATCCCACCGATGCAGAGTTAACCATCAGAGCACTCAAGAAAAAGAATTTAACTAACAAACTGGTTTGGGTTAAAGATGGAGCGGAAGCTCTGGATTTCTTATTCGCCACTGGAGAGTATGTCGAAAGAAACACGGAAGATCTGCCCAAGCTAGTTCTACTGGACCTCAGGATGCCTAAAGTAGACGGGCTGGAGGTTCTCCAGAAGATAAAGTCCGATGAGAGGACCAAGAAAATACCAGTGGTGGTTTTAACCTCCTCCAAGGAAGATGAAGACATCGTGAAAAGCTACAAGCTCGGTGTAAACAGTTATGTTAGTAAACCCGTGGAATTTGATGAATTCACCAAGGCAGTTTCCACTCTAGGATTATACTGGATATTACTGAACAAACCACCAGAATAAGTGATTAAAATGGCAGGAAATCTCAAAATACTCATACTGGAAGATGTAGAGTTTGATGCTGAACTCATAGTACATGAAATACACAGGGAGGGTATTGATTTTATCTCCAGGAGGGTAGAGACAGAAGAGGGATACGTGAATGCACTGGAAGATTTCAGCCCTGACGTGGTGCTGGTGGACCATTCCCTGCCCCAGTTCGATGGTGTTACTGCACTGGAAATCCTGAAGGAGAAAACCCCAGACACCCCTCTTATATTTGTAAGTGGTAAGATAGGGGATGAATTTGCAGTGGACGTCCTCAAGAAGGGTGCCACGGATTACGTCTTTAAAAATAACCTATCAAAACTGGTACCTGCAATTGAAAGAGCCTTAAAAGAACGTTCTGAATTACTGGAGAGGAGAAAGGCAGAAGAAGAACTTAAAACCGCCTATAACGATATGGAGGTAAGGATCCAGAACAGGACCCAGGAACTATCCCAGATCAACCAGAGATTACTGGAGGAAATTGCCGAGCGTAAGCTGGTAGAAGAGGCTTTAAATAAATCCATCAAAGAGAAGGACGTGCTCCTGAAGGAGATACACCACCGGGTTAAGAACAACCTGCAGATCGTATCCAGTCTACTAAGTTTACAGTCCCAGTATGTGAATGAACCTGGTTCTGTTGAGTTATTCAAAGAAAGCCAGAGCAGGATAATATCCATGGCCCTGATACATGAAAAACTGTACCAAACAGGGGATTTAACCCGGATAAACCTCTCTGAATATGCAAATGAACTGATCGGCGACCTGTTTCGGTCTTACAGTGTCAACACCCACCTGGTGAAGTATCAGATAGAATCCAATAACATCCTCCTGGATATAAACACCGCCATTCCCTGCGGACTGATAATCAACGAACTGGTGACCAATTCTATTAAACACGCCTTCCCCGATAACCGGAGTGGGGAAATTAAGATTGACATCCAGTGCCAGGACGATAACTGCATATTAAAGATAGCAGATAACGGTGTTGGTTTCCCAGATGATCTGGATATAAATGATGTAAAGACATTGGGCCTGCAACTGGTGACCAGCCTCACCAAACAACTGGATGGTACCATAGAGCTCGATAGAGAAGGCGGCACCTGTTTTACCATTAAATTCAACGAGCCCGGGTGTTGAGAAAAATTAAGGATTTTAAATCCATAGTGTAGAAAAGGGTAACTATATATTTTTTAAAATTGGAGAGCCTTTATTATATCCCCATCAGATATGATCCCTATCATTTTATTTCCTTCCATTACCACCAGCTGGTTTATTATTCCATCCGAACTGGATCTCATCTTTTCTACTGCCTTTATTAGATCTTCATCAGGACCGATGACTGCCACGTCTTTCACCATGACTTTTTCCACACTGGTTCCCAGTTCATATTTATCCAGTATCAGGTTGTGGCCCAGATCAGTGGCGGTTACAATTCCCACGAGTTTATCTTCAAATACCACTGGAAGAGAGCTTATCTTGTGTTTCATCAGTTTTTCAAAGGCAAACACTACATCTTCTGATGGTGGAATGGTTATCACGTTCCCTGCTGTCATAACGTCTCTAACTTTTAGATCTTCTAACATACTTGTTCACTTCCATTGGGGGTCCTGGTTTTGTCCATTATTCCCCTTTTTTGATTGGTTGATTCAAAAAAAATCAATAATTTAACTATCTATTCCGTAAATTCAATTACTTAATCATCTATTTTTTGAAAATTTGACTTGGTTATATCCTCAATTATGGAGTCCAGGGTGGTGGTGACGTCTATGTTCTCGATAACCGGGACATGGTACTTGTTAGCCTGGCTTTCGAAGTACTTATGGGTCCTCCTTATTGCGCTGAAATAATTCATGTAACGCTTAAGGGGTCTTCTAGCCCATAACTGCCTGCATCTTGAGTAGAATCTCCCTTTATGCACTTCCTCGTCCTGTATGGTTAACACGTACATGTTAACATTGGGGCGGGCCATCAGATCTTCCCGTACGAAGCCGGGTACTATGTGCACTCCCTCAATTACGATACTTATACCCTCTTTAAGGGCTCTCTCTATAACGGCATCCACACCCACGCTCACGGTGTCCACGTGATCCCGGAATCCTATGAGTACTTCATCCAGTTCCGGTGGTGGTGGTATGCGTAGTGAACGGTAAGCGGTGTAGCTTGATTCGTATATAGTAGGCAGGATTTCCTCGGAGACTATCTTACGCATTACTTCCCGTATCATATCGGTACTGATCATGTTCCGTATACCTAATCGGTTGGCCACTTCAAAGGCTATAGATGAGGTTCCCACACCAGACGCTCCCCCTATAAGGATTATCAGGGGATCTCTGCATTGGCGGAGTCTTTTCCACATCTCATACTTCTCTGCCAATTCCACATCTTCTTCTTTGAGTTTCTCAGCCACGATCTTGATAAGGTCGTCGATGGTTATAACCTGGATACCCTCTTTGCGCAGGTAAGCTTCTATGTGTGAGGCGAAGGTGTAAGCTTTGTTTGGATCCATCTCTGCCCTGGTGAGGGACCTGGCCAGGACTCCCTTAGAGAAAGGTTCCCTATATTTTTTACCACCTACCTGTCCTTCGACTAATATCATCTTCACTCTTTACACCTCAAAATAGGATGGGATATATGTTTTATACTAGCAAGTTGGCTTTGTTGGTTTTAGTTAAAAAGACTTTCCCTTCTAAAAAGAATTAAAAAAAAATAATCATAACTCGATAATTTCAACCCGGATTGAAAGGGCATCTTCTGGGTCGTCAATATTAATCAAACATCCATGACCCCTGGAAAGATCACCAGGATTGACTGTTATGGTCTTGCCTACCCGATCAATCCCCCTTGATTCATGGATATGTCCACAGAGATTAACAGTAGGCTGGTATTCTTCGATTATTTTACGGATACTGGTACTTCCTGCATGATCACCAGAGGGTAGAGTATCTGTTCTGGTTCCGTATGGTGGGGCATGAGTTAATAGGAGTGATATCTTCTCCTGAGAGACTCCCTTCATTGCCGAACTCACTCCGTCATAGATCTCCACCTCCTCAAATTCCAGTGGAGTGTTGAATGGGGTGTGATTGGACCCTCCAAAACCACAGATACCGATACCATTAATTACCAGGCTGCGACCGTGTACGTTGACTGCCCGGGAATTATCTATCCTGCCACTGATTTTTACTGGGTCGCAGTTACCCGGGATGGCTAAGACCGGGGTGTCGAAGGTGCTTATATCATTTAATATATCCTCACCCAGCTCTGGCGGACCGAACTGGGTTATGTCACCGGTTATTATAATGAGATCCGCCCGGTTGTTTTTCAGGTGTTCCATGAGCTTCTTATGGTCGCTGTGTATATCACTCACCTGCAGGATTTTCATATTTTCTCCCTTCTAGTCTATCTTATAACTATAATTATGTTATTAAATTAAGTATATACTGTTGAAGTTAAGCAATCTGTTCATTGAAGAACGAGGAGAGTTCCTTTAGACTCTCTTTGATATTTTCCTTGGTTCCGTAGATCATTATCACGTTGTCTTCCTCAAATTCCAGGATGACATTATGGTACTCGGCTATATCCACCAGTCTCTCCTCGGAGATGGGCTGTTTAAAGGTTAGTCTGGCCATTGAAAAACCAGAAGGTGCTCCTACTACAAATCGTGGTTTTTTATCTGGTATTTCATAAACCTGCTCCCCCATGGATGCCTTTTTAAGTTTTTCCACCCAGCTTTCCACGTATTCATCACTGATGGTGTCTGCCAGAGTTAGGAGCGTATCTTGCACAGAGTTCAGGAGATCGTTTATCCTTTTAATCTCCCCCATCCGCTCTGGATCAGTGGGGTCTACTTTATAGAAGTTGATAACTGTCTTGGCCATCTGAATATTCTTGTTTACGCCGAAGGGTATTTCTACATCCCTTTTTAAGAGGTCGGTTAAAAGTTCAACCAGTATCATCCAGGTCTGTTCTGCGGGTAAATTAGTCATAAGTGTTCTTCCAGTACATTTTATTTTAACGATAATTTTAAATAAACATTAAAGAATTGTTTTTTGACATCGGAC
>WOYJ01000086.1 GCA_011620845.1 Methanobacteriaceae archaeon | reverse complement strand
CAAATTAACAATTAATAATCAAATTAACAATTAGTAGTATATGGTGATTGATCTTGGAAAACAAATCAAAAGCAAAGGAACTCAAGGATGATTTTTGGAAATCAAAAAAAATCACAGTGACAACTGGGAAGATAACTGATGAAACCCAGGAAAACTCCACTGAATCCATGGGACCGACTTTGAAACCCTCCGTGACTGATTTACGGGAATGGGATATGAAGTTACTGGAAAGGTACACGCCTTTCTATGCGCCGTTTTGTGACATGTGCTGTTTATGCACCTATGGGAAATGTGACCTGACTGGAGGTAAAAAGGGAGCCTGTGGTATAGATATAGAAGCCCAGCAGGCGAGATTTGTACTTTTGGCATGTTGCATAGGTTCAGCTGCACATTCCGGGCATGCCCGGCACCTCCTGGAGTATCTCATTGAACAGAAGGGTGAAGACTTCCCCATAGACATGGGAACCAACATCGATATCGAAGCACCCATCATGAGGGTGGTCATGGGTAAAAGACCTAAAACACTGGGAGATTTAAAGGACGCCCTTGACTACTTAGAAGAACAGATGGTGCACCTGTTATCTGCCTGTCATACTGGACAGGAAGGTAAAAGCATTGACTTTGAATCAAAAGCTCTGCACGCCGGACTTATGGATAATTTAGGCAAGGAAATCGGTGACCTTGCACAGATCGCCGCTTTAAACATGCCTAAAGGAGGAGATGCTCCCCTGGTGGAGCTTGGTATGGGGACCATCGACAAGGAAAAGCCAGTCGTGCTCTGCATAGGCCATAACGTAGCCCCTGGTGCCGGTATCGTGGATTACCTGGAAGACCAGGAGTTAGAAGACGATGTGGAAGTATGCGGTATATGCTGCGCAGCCCTGGACATCACCAGGTACAACCCCGGGGCAAAGGTAGTAGGGCCCATCTCCAAGCAGCTTAAATTCATCAGAAGCGGTGTGGCAGATGTGGTGGTGGTTGATGAACAGTGTGTAAGGACTGATGTCCTGGAAGAAGCCAGGAAGAACAAGGCCTGTGTGATTGCCACTACAGATAAGATTTGCTTGGGACTTCCAGATCTCACGGATGAAGACGCTGATAAGATCGTGAAACAACTGGTCAACGATGAAATAGAAGGAGCCTTAATCCTTGACCCGGATAAAGTCGGGGAAGTAGCCACCCGGGTAGCCCTGAAAATCTCAAAGGACAGGGAAGCACTTAAGAAACTACCCGACCTTCAGGAAATACAGGAGATGGCCAAAGAGTGTAACCAGTGTGGTTGGTGTGTACGGGTATGCCCCAACAACCATCCCATGATGGAAGCAGTTACCAGTGCCGCGGAAGGCGACTTTTCAAAGTTCCAGGAATTGTATGAAAACGATGTCTGCTACACCTGCGGCCGGTGTGAACAGGAATGCGAAGTGGACTTACCATTGATATCCATGCTCACCAAGGTGAGTGAACACTACACCAAAGATGAGAAATTCAATGTCCGGGCCGGCAGAGGACCAGTACAGGACGTTGAAATCAGGAAAGTAGGTGCACCTATCGTTCTAGGTGACATACCCGGAGTCATAGCCTTCGTAGGATGTACCAACTACCCGGAAGGAGGAGAAGACGTGGCTAAAATGGCCGAGGAGTTCCTGGAGAGGAACTACATCGTGGTGACCAGCGGATGCGGAGCCATGAGCATAGGGGAATACCGTGACCAGGAAGGTAACACCCTATATGAGAGGTACCGTGGTGACTTCGATGCCAAGGGACTGGTGAACGTGGGTTCCTGTGTCTCCAACGCCCATATCCCCGGTGCATGTATCAAGATTGCCAATATATTTGCTAAAAAACCGTTAGAGGGTAACTTCGAAGAGATAGCCGATTATATCCTCAACCGGGTTGGGGCCTGCGGAGTGGCCTGGGGTGCCTATTCACAGAAAGCAGCAGCAATAGCCACCGGAATTAACCGATGGGGAATACCAGTGGTGGTAGGTCCTCATGGTACCAAATACAGGAGATTATTCCTGGGCAGGACTGACCAGCCAGAGAAATGGAAGATAAATGACCTGCGTGCCGGAGAAGTGATTGACGGGGAACCAGCACCGGAACACTTACTCTACGCTGCTGAAAACCGGGAAGAAGCAACGGTAGTAATTGCCAAGCTCTGCATCAGACCCAACGACACTTCAAAGGGCAGGCAGATTAAATTGAACCACTACCTGGACCTCCATAAGAAGTACTTCGGCACCCTACCAGATGACGTTGTTAAATTCGTAAGGACAGAAAAGGACATCCCCATAACCTACAAGAAAGAGGTTTTAAAACTCTTAGAAGAGGTTGGATGGGAGCCCAAGGCACTTCCCCAGGAGCCGTCCTTGATGAAATTTAGAGAAGAAAAAGCAAGTGACAAGGGTGATTCAAAATGAATGAAAGGGTAATCCCCTGGCAACCAACGGTGATAGCCGGGCCAAAACAGGCACTACTGGTTACTCCAGAGACAGCGGAGATGATGATAGTAAAAGCAAAAAGACCCCTAATGGTGGTGGGCCCTCTAATTAACGACAGCCCGGCACAGGTTTTAGCTTCTAAGATTACAGAAAAATGGAACATCCCCATTGTAAGCACCGGAGATGCATTCAAATCCCTTACTGAAGCAGGTGTTCCCAGCAAATCCTATGGGCTGGTAGAGATAGTTAACCTCCTGAAAGACCCAGACTGGAAAGGTGTTAGTGGTGAGGGTAACCATGACCTGGTCCTTTTCATCGGGGTGATATACTACATGGGATCCCAGGGACTTTCCACGTTGAAACACTTCGCACCCCATGTGAAGACTCTGACCCTGTGTAAATTTTTCCATTCCAATGCAGATGCTTCATTCCCTAATATGAAAGATGAAGAATGGCTTAAGTACCTAGAGAAGTTAGCAAAAATAGACTAGAAATTTATGATCATCAAAAAATTAACCTAAGGAATCAAATGGAGGAATATTATGTTTGAAGATATACCTGTTGATGTCAGCCCCATGCATGAGGGAGAGCGTATAAGAGCTGCAAACATGTTTGTAGAACTTGCCGGCCCTAAATCCATGGGTGCAGAGCTGATACGAGTGGCAGATGATGTTGTAGACGGGGACTTACAGGTTGTAGGACCTGATTTGTCTGATATGACTGAAGGAGAAATCTATCCCCTGGGAATATCGGTTAAGATACAGGGGGAAAAACTCGAGAAGGAGTTAGAAGGAGTTATAGAACGGAGAATCCACGAACTCAGTAACTATGTGAAGGGCTTCATGCACTTAAACCAGAGGGACCAGATATGGTGCCGGGTGAGTAAAGAAGCCAAGGAAGCCGGGTTTAAGCTGGTGGACTTTGCCAGGGCACTTTCCATTCTCCTGAAAGAGGACTTCTCACTGATAGAGAAAATATCGGTGGCCATCCTAACCGATGAAAGTGAAGTAGAATCATTCCTGGAGACAACCAGGGCAGCCTACGATTACCGTGATTCCAGGGCCAGGGAACTGAGTGATGAGGACGTGGATGTGTTCTACGGATGCACCATGTGCCAGTCATTTGCACCCAGCCACGTATGCGTAGTTACACCGGACAGAACCGCCCTTTGCGGGGCTATAAACTGGTTCGACTGCCGAGCTGCAGCTAAAATGGACCCTGAAGGCCCGATTTTCGAAATTGAAAAAGGGGATGTACTGGACAGTACCAAAGGAGAATACTCCAACGTCAACACTATTGTCGCTGAAAAATCTCAGGGCGAAACAGACAGAGTATTTTTACACAGTTTATTTGAGTATCCCCACACTTCCTGCGGATGTTTCGAAGCAGTAGCCTTCTACATCCCGGAATTAGATGGAATTGGAATAGTAAGCCGTGACTTCCGGGGCGAAACCCCGCTGGGAATACCCTTCTCCACCATGGCCGGTCAATGCTCCGGTGGTAAACAGGTGGAAGGATTCGTAGGGCTAAGCCTGGAATACATGAGATCTCCTAAATTCCTGCAGGCAGACGGAGCATACGAAAGAATAGTCTGGCTGCCCAAGGAAGTCAAGGAATCCCTGAAAGAATACATACCAGAAGAACTATACGATAAGATCCCGACTGAAGAAGAAGCGGGAAGCATAAAAGATATTAAAAAATTCCTGAGGATCAACGAACACCCCATACTGGAAAGGTTAAAGCAATCCAAGGAATCCGTAGAAACAGAAGCAGAACCGGATTCAAATATCTCCCAGTTAGAAGAAGATTACGAAATAGAAGATAACGAAACACCAGTAGCCTATCTTCCCCAGATGTCAGTTCCTGGTTCTGACGGAGTACGGATCATACTTAAAAATGCGAAGGTCTATGCTGAAAATGTGATCATCAAAAAGGAACAGAAATAAGTGGTAAATAACGTTCCGGGATAAATGATGAGTTTCAGTGAATAAACCCATGAAGTTTCAGGATAAAATGATGAAGATTCAGTAGATAAAACCTGGTGAATAATCATAAGATAACTAAACAAACGAGGAAATAGCAAATTGATAATAGCAGTGAGTGGTAAAGGGGGAACCGGGAAAACACTGGTCTCCTCTCTTTTGATAAAATCCCTGATTGGTAAGGGCCTGGATATCCTGGCCATAGACGCCGATCCAGATTCCAACCTACCTGAGGCACTGGGAATAGAGGTCGACCACACAGTAGGTGATATCAGGGAAGAACTCAAGAAAGACACTGCAGAAGGCAACATCCCCCCAGAGGCAAATAAGTGGGACATACTGGATTACAAGATCATGGAATCAATAATCGAAACCCCCGAATTTGATCTCCTGGTTATGGGAAGACCAGAAGGCAGCGGATGTTACTGTGCCGTGAACAACATCCTCCGGAAAATTATTGAAAGACTCTCCTCAAACTATGACATCATTGTAATCGATACCGAAGCCGGCCTGGAACACCTGAGCAGAAGAACTACCCAAAACGTGGATTTGATGCTGGTAGTGACCGACCCATCAAAGAGAGGAATATTAACTGCTCAAAGAATCGAAGAACTATCAGAAGACCTTGACATCACATTTAAAAAGCAATACTTAATCCTCAACAGGGTTAAAACCGGAAACGAAGATGAATTACTCGAAGAAGTGAATAAAATCGGACTGGAAATTGCCGGGATCATACAGGAAGATGAACTGATAGAAAGTTATGACCGGGAAGGAACACCCTTAATCAATCTACCTGATGATTCCCAGGCTTTTACATCAATTTTAAAAATTACAGAAGTGTTAAAGGAAATTTAAAAAAATAGGAAACATGTAGGAAGTGTATTTATGGACAAAATGACCAAGCTTCTTAAATTGCTGGAAAAGACAGATTCTATAGAGATAAACGAGTTTCGAATGGACTTTGAAGAACTTGAACTTCAAATAGTGCCTGCTGTCCAGCAAGCAATTAAGAAATCCAAACAACAACGGGAAAAAGAGATGCTGGAGGCTTTAAAATTCGTGCCGCCCATTGAATCATATCCTGGTAGTGTAACAGAAGTCCAGCTGGGAGCTGGTAAAAGGAAATCAGTATACCTGGGAGGGCAAACAGCACTCTACCGATTTGAAGAACCACAACCCAACCCACCAGTGGTAACCTTCGATGTATTTGATATCCCCATGCCTGGACTTCCCAAGCCAATAAGGGAGCACTTCGAAGATGTGATGGACCACCCTGGAGACTGGGCTAAGAAGGCAGTTAAAGAGTTTGGGGCGAATATGGTGACCATCCACCTCATCGGAACCGGGCCTAAAGTCATGGATAAAACACCCAGACAGGCTGCCCATGACATCGAAGAAGTCCTGCAGGCAGTGGATGTCCCACTGGTAATCGGAGCATCTGGTGACCCTAAAAAGGACCCCATAATACTCGAGGCCGCAGCCCAGGCAGCTGAAGGTGAAAGATGCTTACTGGCATCAGCCAACCTTGACCTGGACTACAAACGAGTGGCCAAGGCAGCGGTTGATTACAACCATGCCGTGTTATCCTGGGCCATCACCGATGTGAACATGCAGAAAACACTGAACAGATACCTTATGAAGGAAGGATTAACTCCAGCAGACATAGTGATGGACCCCACCACCTGTGCATTAGGTTACGGTATAGAATTTTCCATAGACGTTATAACCAGGACCAGACTAGGAGCACTTAAAGGAGACACAGACCTGCAGATGCCCATGTCCTCTGGTACCACCAATGCATGGGGTTCACGTGAAGCCTGGATGAAAAACGGAAACTGGGGACCAACCGAGTACAGAGGACCAATATGGGAGACCATCACCGGTCTGACCTTGATGTTATGTGGAGTGGACATATTCATGATGCTGCACCCTGCATCTGTTAAAATATTAACCGAGATTGGAAACACCTTTACCAAGGAGTATATGACTACAGACCTTCCAGATATATCTGGATGGATCACAGAACTGGAGAACTAATCAATTTACGAGAATTAAAGGAGGATATTAAATTGCGCGCAACTGTAATGGATATCTACAGATTACTTCCCAAGACCAACTGTGGAAAATGTGGGGAAGCATCATGCATGGCCTTCGCCACCAAACTCTCTGAAAAAGAGGCCGATATCAGCCTGTGTACCCAGATGACAGATAAAGAGAGAGAAAAACTGGAAGATGCACTGGCACCAGCTGTAAGAGAAATAGTTATCGGTACCGGAGAAAAAGCCATCACCATAGGCGGTGACGATGTACTCTATCGTTACGAACTGACCTTTTACAATCCAACACCACTGGTTATAGAGGTAAGTGATGACCTGACTGATGAGGAATTTGAAAAGAAAGTTAAGACGGCTGAAGAGACCGAATTTGAGCGGACTGGAGAGACACTTAAACTCAACGCCATCGCCGTGAGGAACAAATCAGGAAACACCCAGAAATTCGTGGAAGCAGTGAAGAAGGTTAAAGACTCTAAACTAGCCCTGGTACTCTGCACATTCGATCCGGAAACCATGAAGGCCGCCCTGGAGATAGTGGGAGACCAGAGGCCCCTCATCTACGGTGCAACAGAGTACAACCTGCAGAATATGGCAGATCTGGCAATGGAATACGACTGTCCTATCACCCTTTTCGTGCCACACAACCTGGAGAAGATGAAAGAACTTTCATATTCCCTGAGATCAGAGGGAATTAAGGACATAGTTCTTGACCCAGGTACATTTGTTAAAGGGGGTACTGGAGACACCTTAGATGAATTTAAGATGATCAGGAGACTGGCCGTGGAACAAAGAGACCCCGACTTCCGGTTCCCCATCATGGGAGTGCCCGCCATTTATTGGCTTATCGGTAAGGAAAGCGAGGTGGAAAAAGGAATCAGAGAAGCTGTAACAGCAGCAAAACTCATGAATTCCTACGCTGATATTTTAATAATCCACGGAACAGAGATATGGGAGTTAATCCCTGTTTTAACACTAAGACAAAGTTTATACACTGATCCCAGGAAGCCACAGGCAGTTGAACCCGGACTATATGAATTTGGAGAACTGGATGAAAGCTCACCAGTGATGCTCACCACCAACTTCGCACTGACCTACTACACAGTGGAAGGTGACCTAAAATCAGGAAACGCCAACTGTTACCTCCTGGTGCTTGACACCAACGGAAGGGCGGTAGACGTATCCGTTGCTGGAAACCAGTTTAATGGTAAGGCAGTGGCAGAACTGGTAAAAGAAGCCGGTATAGAAGGTAAGGTAAACCATAAAACACTCATCATACCAGGTCTGGGAGCTCCGGTAAGTGGTGAAATCGAAGACGAAAGTGGCTGGGAAGTTCTGGTGGGACCCAGAGATTCCAGTGCAGCACCTGACTTCTTAGTCAAACTCAAGCAGGAAGCCAAGTAGATTCCCTAAAAAATATTCAAAAGCAGTGTTTATATGAAAACGTTGATGGTAGTAGACCCTCAGATGTGCACTGAATGTCAGGACTGTATAAACGCCTGTAAGAAGGAGCACGGAATTAGCAGGGCAAAAAAGACCAGTACCGTACCCATCTTCTGCCTGCAGTGCCACCCGGAAAAGGCGTTCTGCGCCCGTATATGCCCCACAGGAGCTATACACGAGAAAAACGGCACCTTGATGGTGAATGAAGACACCTGCATACTCTGTAGACTGTGCCTGATAGCCTGTCCCGTGGGTATGATGGTAATAGACAGTGAAAACAAGACCATGCAAAAATGTACCCTCTGCATGGACTCTGATTGCATCATACCTGCCTGTGTGGAGGCCTGTAAGGACAACGTCCTTAAATTCTTCTCTATAGAGGAGCTGGAGGAACTTAAAGGGAAAGTGGAATACACCGATTTCTTAAATGAGGTTATGAAGGATTTCCAGGGTAAAAAATAACCATTTTTTTGTTTTTTTTGTTTTTTTTTTGGGTTATAAAATTTAACCTTTTTTTTATTTAATTTTTGTTAAATAGCCTCTTTTTTACTTTTTAATTATTTTATGTCCTGTAATTTTTTTTAATTATTTTATCTCCCTTGAGATGGACTCCCTCTTTTTTTAATAGTTCCCCCTTCATCTTCCGACCCCCACCATACTGTCCGATGGTTAAATCTGATTTAACCACCCGGTGGCAAGGCACAACTAAAGGAAATGGATTTTTAGCCATTACAGTACCAACAGCCCGGTAGGCCCGGCTTATGAGTTTTTCTGCCAGGGATTTGTAGGTTTCCACCTCTCCGTAGGGAATATTATAAGTTTCAAGGAGCACATCCTTCTGGAAGGTTGATTTAACCGGTAAATCTCTGTTGGATTTATCGACGTCTAATTCAAGCATGCCCAAGTCAAAATCAACTTTTTTTCCTTTATATATCCTGGAAATATCCTTCGCTATATCCTTGTATTCATCTCTTAACTCAAAATCAGGGTAATAATTTGTTATATCTGCTATAGCCTTTGTCTTGTCTGTTTTTGGTAGTGAAATTTTCACTACCTTACCCGTTGATTCTACAACTCCCACTGAAAAATATAGATCTCCATCTCTGTAGATTGACACGATAACCTTATTTTTTGGATTCACTGGCAAAAAATATCACTTCCTGATTTAAACATCTTAAACATCATCTACATATCCTGATTTAAACATCATCTACTAACTTAAACATCTACATTATACGGAATGTATTGACTATTAAATTTATATTTTCGGTCCTCTAGAGTAATATCTGATTTCATGGTAAAATAAAGGTAGTAATAGAAATCATTGAGCAGGTAACCAGCAACCATGATCACCCCCACTTTTTTATTATAATTAATAATTATAATTATCAATGAACCGATCCTTTTTAAATCAACCAGCCAAAAAAAATCACAGGAAATCCTTAATTAACTTCAACAGACTGGGATGTTTTCCCAGGAACTTTATTGCGGAAATCTTTGATAAATTTTCCATCTTATTTTTTTCTAAAAATTCTGCAAGGGCATTCA
>WOYJ01000093.1 GCA_011620845.1 Methanobacteriaceae archaeon | reverse complement strand
GTGAAGGTGAATGTCCTGAGTGTTATTGGGTTTCCTACCAGATCTGTGACTACGCCTGTATGAATAATCAAAGTATGCAGTGACTCGGCTAAATTATTCCTTGGATTAATGGTTAAAACTCTTGCCACTGATGGATCTGGTAAAAGACTTGAAATAGGGATATTTTTGAAAAGACCAATGGATCAATAAAAGATATAACTACCGGATCCCACTATATGCGTTGATATTCTGCTCATATTTATGATCAAACAACTATTTAATGATAAACTAAAAAAATCCGCCATATAGATAATTTTAAGGACTTAAAAAAAGGATTTAAGAGATAAAAATCCGATTTATAGCAAAAAAATTATCCAGATTGCCATCAGCCTTTTTGACTTGCTACAATGAATTTATCAAGTTGTCTGAGGGCTTCGCCATCTTCTACAGCTTTCAGGGCAACATCCATTCCCTTGGTGAAACTATTTGCCTTCCCTGCTATATATAAAATAGCCGCAGCATTCACCAGGCAGAGATTAAACCGGGCATCGTCAGCAGGACTAGCTATTTCCCCACGTAGAACTCGGTGGAATATTTCCATGTTTTCTTCCAGGGTGTCTGGGGCAATGATGTGTTCTTCTACAGTTTTTTCTATACCGAAATCCTCTGGATGTAATTCGAAGACTTCCACATTCCCTTCACGAAGCAGGGCGACCCTGGTTTTACCAACCGTTGATATTTCATCCATGGCTGGGTTACCCTCTGAATCAAATCCATGCACAACCATAGCCCTTTCCACCTCTAAATTGTTAAGTACATGGGCTAATGGTTCCACTAAATCAGGATCAAAGACACCTAAAAGTTGCATATCGACATTTGCCGGTGATGTGAGGGGTCCGAGTATGTTGAATACAGTCCTAATACCCAGTTCATTCCTTACCGGGGCTACGTTTTTCATTGCCGGGTGGAATACAGGGGCGAACATGAACCCAATACCCGCGTTTTCCAGACAATACTCTACTTCCTGATCATTGCAGTTTATATTAACCCCAACGGCTTCCAGTATATCTGCACCGCCACATTTACTGGTTATGCTTCGGTTACCATGCTTGGCTATGGTAACACCACAGCTTGCAGCTATGATGGCAGCGGCGGTGCTGACGTTGAAGGTTTTAAGGGTGTCCCCACCGGTTCCACAGGTATCGACCAGTGGATTCTTTGTGGAGCGGACCTTCAGGCTAGACTCCCGCATGGCCCGGACAAAACCCGTTATCTCGGTTACAGTCTCGCCTTTAATGGATAGGGCGGTTAAAAATGAGGCGGTCTGTGCATAGGTGGTCTCGCCCTTCATGATGTCCATCATGGACTGGTATGCTTCTTCCTCTGTAAGGTCCTCACCACTAACGACCTTCACCAGACATTTTGAAATGGTCACGTAATTCACCGTAAAGATTTTTTCATAAATATTTTCTATTTGTGGTTTGGTTTTATTTCCTGGTTGCTTCCTTAAGCTCCCTGCAGAAACTACCTATTTTAGTTAACATAACCTCTTTGTTTTCGAGGTTTTCCTCTATGATGTTAAGTAATGCACTGGCAACGATTGCACCATCTGAGCCGGCATCAAGAACATTCCTAACATGTTCTCCGCGAGAGATACCAAAACCAACTGCAAGTGGCAGGTCACTGTGACTCCTCACCCTGCTTACCAGTTCAACAGTGGTGTCGGCAAGTTCGGATCGAGCCCCGGTAACACCCATCACCGCCACCACGTAGAGGAAACCACCGCACATCTCTGTTATCTTCTTCAACCTTTCATTACTGGTTGTCTGGGCAGCCATGAAGATCTGATCCAGACCATACTTATCCGCGGTGTCGAGTAAAACCTCAGCCTCCTCAGGTGGTAAATCAGCTGCCAAAATACCATTTAACCCACTTTCCTTTGCTGCTTTGTAGAACTCATCTGCACCCATCTTGTATATCAGGTTATAGTAAACGAGTAAGCCTATGGGGATGTCTGTAAATTCCCGGATACGCTTGATGAATTCAAATCCACGCCGGGTGGTCATACCCACGTTAAGTGATCTTACATCTGCTGACTGGACTGTGGGTCCGTCTGCTATGGGGTCACTGAAGGGGAATCCGAGTTCCAGTGCATCAGCCCCGTTATCCACGTAAGTTTTAACTATCTCCAGGCCGGTTTCAAAGTCCGGGTCTCCCACGACCACGAAGGGGATGAAGGCACCTTCACCTTTATCTTTAACCCTCTGGAACATTTCCTGGTAACTTTCTATATGACTCATATTTCCACACTCATCTCCCTGGCAACCAAGTCCATATCTTTATCTCCCCGTCCAGAGAGGTTCACTATGATTATTTTACCCTTGTTATCTTCTTTTTCCGCATATTTCTTGGCGTAGGCAATGGCATGCGCACTTTCCAGGGCAGGTATGATACCCTCAGTTTCACTGAGTAGCTTGAAGCCTTCAAGTGCCTCCTTGTCAGTGACGGCATCGTAGGTTGCACGTCCCCTGTCCTTCAAGTAAGCATGTTCTGGTCCAACACCAGGGTAATCCAGTCCAGCACTGACAGAGTGGGCTTCGTTGATCTGTCCATCATCATTTTGAAGTACATAGGAGAGGCTACCATGAAGTACTCCCTCTGTTCCCATGGTTAATGTGGCCCCGGTTCGAGGGGTTTCTATTCCATCTCCACCACCTTCAACACCGATGAGTTCCACTTCTTCATCTCCAATAAACTCTGAGAAGATCCCCAATGAGTTACTGCCACCACCGACACAGGCCATGATGGTATCGGGTAACCGGCCCTCTTTTTCCATGATCTGTTTCTTGGTTTCCCGGCCTATTATGCTCTGAAAATACTTCACCATGGTGGGGTAGGGGTGGGGGCCCATGGTAGACCCGATGAGGTAGTAAGTGGTGTCCAAGTTGGTGATCCAGTCTCGCATGGCCTCGTTTATCGCGTCTTTCAGGGTACGGCTGCCACTTTCAACTGGTAATACAACGCCGTCTGAAAGTTCCATACGGAAAACGTTTAATTTCTGTCTTTCCACATCCTCACTGCCCATGTAAACCTCGGTGGGAATCCTTAAAAGAGCACCAACCACGGCAGTGGCTATACCGTGCTGACCCGCGCCAGTCTCAGCGATTAGCCTTGTTTTTCCCATATATTTCGCTAAAAGCCCCTGTCCCAGGGTGTTGTTTATTTTATGGGCTCCGGTGTGGAGCATATCCTCCCTTTTAAGGTATATTTTACACCCTAATTTCTCGGAGAGGTTCTCTGCATAGTACAACGCGGTTGGTCTACCGGCGAACTCCTTCAAGTAGTAGTTTAATTCCTCGTTGAATTTTTCATCATCTTTATACTTCAGGTAAGCCGTTTCTAATTCCTCTAATGCAGGGATTAGAAGTTCAGGTACGAATACTCCCCCGTACTTACCGAATTTTCCCTTGGAAATCATAATCTATTCCTCTTTGTAAAATTTCGAATTTTTATGAATTGTTCATAACCTTCAAACTTTTATGAATTATCAATAACCTTCATAAATCCAATTATCTTATTTTCATCCTTCTCTCCGGGCTGGTTTTCAACGCCGGAGTTTACATCAACATAATCAAAAACGTCCTCCAGGATTTTTCCTTCACTCTTCATCCTGTGGCTATCCATGCCGCCAGCTAAAAACAACCCGATCTGTGGGTTTTTTCGGGCAGCCTCTGCAGCTTTCACCGCCAGGTCCAGTGGGATTTGTTTCCCGGTTCCCCCACTTTTACCAGCAACTTCGTAGTCAAAAAGTAGATAATCACAGACATCAGCATAATCTTTAATCTCCTCAACCTTTTCTCCGGCCATGCTTTCAGGTATGCCAACTGCTCTTATAACCTTCACCTGTGGGTTGTTTTCCTTAAACCTCTTGAGCTCAGTAGCGGACTGTGAATGGAACTGTACATACTGTATCCCCGTGGATTCAAGTAGACTTTCAACTTCAACTAAATCTTCTGTTTCAGTTACCACGACAGCCCTGCTTTTATCCTGCATGGTGGAAATTAAACTATGGATTTTGTCCACATCCACGAATCTTTTAGACCTTTGGATGTTTATAAAGCCCATGAGTTCTGCACCGTTTCGTTCGCAGGTTTTGACATCTTCCTTCCTGGTGATTCCGCATATCTTTACTTTCATCTTCGCTTGGTCCTGCTGTTTTTCGCTGTGGCCATTAGCTCTATTAATTTTTGGCTTATATTCTCTGATTTCATCACACTGGTTCCAATGAGTATAGCATCTGCACCGAAGCTTGCCAGGAGTTCCACATCGCCTTCTGTTTTTACCCCGCTTTCTGATACCAGGGTCACGTTGGAGGGGACAAATTCTGCGAGTTCACGGGTCCGGTTAAGGTCGATGGTGAAGTCTGTGAAATCCCGGTTGTTAATCCCTATTATCTCTGCCCCAGCATCCAGGGCTTTTTCTATTTCTTCCCTGTTTTTACATTCCACCAGAGCGTCCATTCCCAGATACTTGGTGAGGGTGATTCCCTCGGATAGGTGGGGGTATACATCGGCTATAAGGAGCACGGCGCTTGCACCGCTGGCCCGGGACTCGTAGATCTGGTATTCATCCATGATGAAGTCCTTCCTGAGCAGGGGCAGTTTACTGATCTTACATGCGATCTTCAGGTTCTCGATGCTGCTGTTGAAGTAGGACGTCTCGGTTAGTATGGAAACTGCATTGGCCCCTCCCCTTTCAAATTGGGGTACGATATCCCCGACTTTCAAATGGGAGATATGTCCCAGTGAAGGTGATGCCGGTTTATATTCGCAGATAATGGCAACATCATTACCCTTGTTCAGGGCGTTTTTAAAGCTTTTCCTTAATTTGATCCTTTTTATACTATCTTTAAGGTCTTTTATTGGTTTGTAGAATTTTTCTTTCCTTAAGACCTCGCTTCTCCTGCTTATTATGTCTGGAAATTTCACGGGTTGTGCCATCATGTCCCCACCTTCATGAAATTTTTAAGTATGGTCATTCCTTCGTCTGTACCTACCGATTCAGGGTGGAATTGAAGACCCACTATAGGTTTACTCCGGTGTTTTATGGCCATTATCAGGCCATCACCTGTTTCTGCTATGACATCCATACATTCTGGTACTGTTTCACTGTTACACAGGAGTGAATGGTACCGTGCAGCAACCAGGGGGTTGCTGGTACCCTGGAAGAGTTCATCATCGTTGTGGAAGATCTCATTGGTCTTACCATGCACTGGTTCTGTACGGATCACCTCTCCACCGAAGGTGGCGAATATCCCCTGATGTCCCAGGCACACTCCCAGTATGGGTATTTCCCCTCCAAGTTCCGTGATTACCCGGGAACAGATACCGAAGTCCCTTTCATTGGTGGGGTTTCCGGGTCCGGGTGAAATTACAATTGCCTCTGGTTGAAGCGCCCTGATTTTGTCTATAGTTACTTCATCATTTCTCCTGATAGTTACCTCACATTCTATCTCCCCTATGAGCTGATAGAGGTTATAAGTGAATGAGTCGTAGTTGTCAATAATCAATATCATATTATTCACTTCCCCTTCAGTGCATCTACCAGTGCACATGCTTTGTTTTTACCTTCAACGTATTCTTTCTCGGGTATTGAGTCGTGTACTATTCCTGCACCGGCCTGTATCTTGGCGTTGTCCCCGTCGCAGACCATGGTTCGGATGGTTATTGCAAAATCAGCGTTGCCGTTCAATGAAAAGTAGCCCACCGCACCGCCGTAGGGTCCCCGGGGTATGCCTGCTTCTAGTTCATGGATTATCTCCATGGCCCTTATTTTAGGGGCGCCGCTGAGGGTGCCTGCTGGGAATATGGCCTGGAAGGCATCTACTGCTGTTTTATCATTTCTTAACTGGCCGATTACCCTGCTGTAGATGTGCTGAACGTGTGAGAATTTCTTTATACCCATGTAATCTGTAACTTTCACTGAGCCGAAGTTGCTGACTTTTCCCACGTCGTTTCTTGCCAGATCTACCAGCATGAGGTGCTCTGCCTGTTCTTTTTCATCTGCTAAGAGTTCTTCTTCCAGTTTTTTATCTTCCTCGGGGGTTGAGCCACGTTTTATGGTCCCTGCCAGTGGGAAGGTTTCCACCTGTCCGTTTTCTACCCGTACCAGCATCTCCGGGCTGCTTCCAATGATCTCTTTCTCGCCCAGTTTCAGGTGGTACATGTAGGGTGATGGGTTTATTTCCCGTAGTTTCCTGTAGAATGAGAGCTTGTTACCAGTGACTTTGAACTTCCGGGCGTTACTGATGACGCTCTGGAATATTTCCCCGGCGAGTATTTTCTCTTTAGCTTCGAGGACCATATTTTCGTATTGTTCCTTGGTGAAATGGTATCCGTACTCTTTAAATTCGATATCCTCTATTTCGTGTTCCTCATTGGCTATGGCTGTTATGTATTCTGATTTGTCCTTACCCAGGGTCACGTAGTGGCACTGGTTACGGATCCTATCGAAGACTATGCCATCCAGGAATAGTCCAAATTCAAAATCAGGGTAGGGGCTCTTGGCCACTTCTACTGGTTCGAAGTACTTTACTGCCTCGTATGAGACGTAACCCACCAATCCTCCGCTGAATCCTTTCCTACCATTGGATGTGGATATCAGTTTTTTAATTTCATCGAAGGGATTTTCCACGTAATACTCTTCTTTTGCGCCGTTTTTTTCTATTTCCAGCACATTATCATGGGCTTTTATTATTGCGGAAGGTTGAAATCCCAGGACTGAAAAACGAGCCATCCCACTGTCGCTTTCCATTGATTCCAGGAGGAAAGCGTGGGAGTTGTTCTGGTAGATATTTTTGAATAGTTCAAATGGTGAGTTTAATTCTAGTTTGATGGTTTGGGGCTCTTTTAAGATTAAATCGCCAAAAACATTCACTGCCTTTCATGTTAATTACCTGTCTATTTTGTAAAAATTGATTAGTCCCACCTTTATTTATTGTACTATTTAAACCTTTAGAGTACAAATATATACATTAAAGAATAATTAGGATAATTATATAAAGTAGATTAAGGTACATCAATGGATTAATAATTAGAATAACTAAAAGTTGGAGACAAGAGATGTGGGACAGGATTAAACATAAGTTCGAGAAATTCCCGGCCAGGATGAGCGTGGCCCGGAAGATAGTTGAACTGGGGCTTTGCGTAGGGGAAAACAACAAGATATACTGTGGAGATGTGGAGATAAGTGACGTGGCCCTGGCCCGGGCAGCGGGTGTGGACCGGAGGACCATAAAAGCCACCATTGACGTGATACTTGCTGATGATCAGCTTGAAGCCATCTTCACCAACATATACCCTGCCGGTGCATTCTTAAAAAACGTGGCATCCAACCTGGGATTGGGAGTCGTGGAAATAGAAGCAAAGGCCGGTAACCCAGGAATTCTCGCCCAAGCCACCAACTTAATATCCAGAGAAAAAGTAAGCATAAGACAGGCCAATGCCGGAGACCCCGAACTGGAAGAAAACCCCCGTCTGACCATAATAACAGAAAAACCAGTTAAAGGAGAACTCTACAACGAATTTTTAAAAATAAGGGGGGTCACGAAAGTCTCTATTTATTAAAAAGAGGTTTCTATTTATTAAAAAATTATTCTGGAACCTCTTATAAAATTGAATATTTATTCTAACTATCAGAACTCAAATTATTCCGGAAATATAATCTTAAATTTAGTCCCCTCCATTTCTGTCCAGTTCTATTTCACCTTCAAGCTGTTTTACTAAATTATTTACCCGTTGCAGGCCTAAAGTTTCTGTCCTGCGGAAAGCCAGGTTTTCAGGGAAACCAACATCATCATCGGCTACTATCATTTCCAGCATATTACCATCCAACCTGCGCAGAGTAAGAGATATTACTCCCTCATTTTCTGGAAAAGCGTATTTAAGGGAATTTAAAATCAATTCATTGATTATTAAGCCGTAGGAAATGGATTTATCCATATCCACTTTAACCTTCTCCAGGTTAATATGGGTTTTAATCTGACGGGTGTCGGCTCCATAGGAGCTGAAAAGTCCTGAGATCAGGTTTTGAAGATAATCCTGGAGGTTGATTTCGACGAGATTAGGGTCTCTATAGAGATTTTCATGGATCATGGCCATGGATCGCACCCGATTCTGGCATTTTTTACGATTCTGGCATTTTTTAAAAGTTTCCTCAATATCCTTATCCTTAACGTACATGGATTGCAGACTCAGTAAACTGGAAATTATCTGCATATTATTTTTAACCCGATGATGGATCTCCTTTAAAAGCACTTCCTTCTCCTCCAGGGAGGATTTAATTTGTTGCTCTCTTTCCTCCAGCTCCTCTTGATTATTCTGTAACAATTTCCTTGCCTGGTTACTCTCTTCTAAAGCCAGTATTTGACGAAAGAACATCATGGTTATTATAATGCCCGCCCCAATCAAAATATTTAAATCAGTACCTTTAGGATGTATATAAATCCAGGATAACAATATAAATATGAATAAAAGCCATAAAAAAGGTAGGTAAGAATTTCATTTAAATTTTAAGGATAAATCTTGATTTTTTGAGTCTATATCTAAATTAAGTGAGGGGGTCTTGTTTTCAGCTTCGATGTACGAAATACCGGCCAGTGCAGTCAGGAAATAGGAGATTAACCAGCCCATATCTGAAAGCACTCCGGGGACATAACTCTCTTAGATAGCTTGATAACTATAAAATAATGTTGGTAATGATTAATACTGTCACGCTCAGGGCCAACAATATAAATGGATTTTTTTAACATTTCCGAACCAGTTGAAAATAAAATAAAATAAAATAGACAACAGAAAAACTTCCAAAAACACGAAGGATAAAGATATGGTTACACCCAGAGTATTTTCATTGTGAATTCCCAGTATAGGAGTTATTAATATTGCCAAAAGAACCAGGGCAATGGAGACAATTAAAATTCCCGTGTCGAGTAGAATCTGATATTTCCGGTTTTTATTAATCTGTTCAACGGATAGATAAAGAATTCCCACTGCCAGCAGAGGATAGTAGGCCAGATAAAATATATCAGCTATGGAAAAGGTAGGGTACTGGTTAAGATATACACTGAAAATCATCCAGGTAATATTCCCTAAAAAGGTAACTAATAGAGATAGTGCTATTAAAAACCATCCTATATAGGCTCTCCTATTAAATTTAGAAGACTGTCTGTCCACATAAAATAAAATAAAAATTACAAGTATATTCAGAGCGATGAATCAGGTATATAAAATAATAGAAACCAAGGTTGAATTACCCCCAAAAGACAAGTAGGGTGCCTAAAAATATTACAGCTACAAAGAAGATGGATAACATCCGGAACGACAAGATCTTTTGGTCGAAAGGCATTCTATTTCCCATCCCTGTCACCTGGATATTTATTAACTTGAATGATTTGATAATAAACTGTTTAGCCCCTTAGATTTTTTTGTATGAAAGATTTGTTTTTATTTTGTTTTTTATG
>WOYJ01000068.1:2908-9515 GCA_011620845.1 Methanobacteriaceae archaeon | reverse complement strand
CCCATTACCCTCACGATCTCCATAGACTATGGATGCTGCAATATTCCCTTACCACTATTTGACTTATATCATCTAGTTTCAGCTTGAATTCAGCTTCTGGAGCGTCTCCTGGTTTTAAAACCTTCCGGTGAACCTGATCGCCTGTTACTACTTCCACCCACTCGATGCAGTGGTTTTCCTCCATGGGATGGGCCAGGGACCCTACCTTTACCTTAACTCCTTCATCAGTTTCTTCCAGAACAGGTATGTGTTTTTCAGCTCCCATACCCTCCTTCCGTTCTTCCAGTAATTCCATGGGGTTCTGGCAGCATTCCAGTTTTCCGGTACCGATGTGTAAGACTTCCACTATGTTACCACAGATGTTACAGCGATAAATCTCTTCTTTTTCAGTCATTGTAATCCTCTTCAATATTTTTGATCCTTTTCAGTATTTTTCATCGTACAATTTGAAGTATATCCGGGCATGGTCACAGGCGGGGCATTTTGCTGGTGGTTCCGTGCCTTTGTAGGTGTAACCACATTTTATACAGGTCCATTCCACTTCTTCCTTCTTCCCAAACAGGGTTCCTGCTTCCACCTGTTCCAGAAGTTTCTTGTAACGGTCCTCATGGTGTTCCTCGGCATGGGCTATGGCCCACAGACGATCGGACACTTCTATTAAACCTTCTTCTTCAGCGACATCAGCGAATTCTGGATACATCTCGCTATTTTCATAGTGTTCCCCGGCGATGGCGGCCCTCAGGTTATCGGCGGTTGTGCCCAGGGTTAAGGGTGAAAGGGCACCCACCTCTATCTCATCCAGTTCCCCCTCTTTAAGGTCCTGGATCATTTTAAAAAGCCATTTGGCATGTTCCCGTTCATTATCTGCTGTTTCTAAAAATATCTCAGAGATCTGGGGATATCCCTCAGCCGTAGCCTGTTTTGAATAGAAAGTGTATCTATTCCTAGCCTGACTTTCTCCTATAAATGCCTTTGTTAGATTTTCCAGGGTTTTTTCCATTTTATCACCATTTAGTATTATATGGTTTCTATCTTATTAATTTTAGTCATCTAATTTTTAAAGATTTCCTTTGGTCATTTAAGGAATATTTCACCCTTTCATTTTATTTAAGGCCTTTATTCCCTTAAAAACTAATATTGAAAAAATTTTATATATTAAAAAGTTCAAATAATATCTTTGTAATATCATAACATGAATCTGTGAATGCGGAGGAGATTTCTATTAATAACTTTGGAAAAATAATGGTAGTACTTATATTCCTGGGTTTATTTGTGACTTTAAATGCTGGTTTTGCCGCTTCAAATGCAACTCTTAACAAAACAACTAATTTAAGCACCAATACAACTAAAAATTACGCGGCTGGTTCCAGTGGAGCAATTATCAACATAAATGTGCTGATCTACAACGGTAACCAGGCTGCATACAGCTGTGTAAATGGAATCAAAACCTCACTAAGCACTGCCAACAGTAAAAAGTTGGTACCAGGATATACCTTCACATACGGCACTTCAACGGTGATTAACTCAGCAACACTATCAGGGTATGATGTACTGGCCATGCCCGGGGGAACCTCAGGATATAATTACATGCACAGCAGCGCTATAAGCGCCACTGCCATAAAGAACTTCGTTAAAAGTGGTAAAGGCTATCTGGGGATCTGTGCTGGAGCATACGCCGGAACTTACCGGGTATATGAATATTACTATGGCTGGGGACTGGCACCCCATGTTAGAGCTACGCATCCTAATCATGAGGGAGACTTAACAGTGAAGATCACTTCTAAAGGCCAGCAAGTCCTAAACACCACAGGCACCGTGACCATGGCCCACTACAACGGGCCTGCAATGTATGCCAGCAGTCCGGCTGTAATATTCGCCACCTACGCCGATAACATCATCAATTCTAAGGGTATGGCTGCTATTGTAGGCGATTACTATGGCAAAGGACGAGTGGTCTTGAGCGGACCCCACCCTGAACTCTATCCACAGCTGCCTAAAGTCGTGGCCAATATGGTGGTCTGGGCCGCCAATAAGACCAAACCAGATCCAAAAAACGTGGTAAGTAATGCGCAGATTGCAATCGCTGCTGCCACTGTAAAAACTTATTATGAGAAAAATAAGGTTTTACCTACGAGTGTGACCATAAACGGCAATAAAGTATCCATGTCCCAGTTTGCATACCTTCTAGCCAAAGGTGTTATAAATGCGAACAGTGGTTCTGTAGCTTCCATAACAATAAAAAGCGTTAAAACCGCCCCAAACCCATCAGGAAGTTATAGAAAAGGAAATATAAAGAAAGCTAATTATGTGAGTATTGCCAAAAACCTCATTGACTTTATAGGTAAAAATGGTAGAGTACCGAATTTTCTGGTTACACCCTTAGGTAACATATCCTTTTCAAAATATGTCTACATGTACAGCAAAACAGTGAACTTCTATAAAATCAATAAACGACTGCCCAACTACGTTTCAATGTAAATACAGGGCATGTATTCTATTTTTTTTATTTCCCCAGAAAATTCAATTTTTATTTCCCCTGAAGATTCAATTTTTTTTATTTTTCCATAATTTTTATATTATCTAAAATTATCAATTTAAGATAAAATTTTATATTATTTAATGAAATAAAATAATAGGTGATGGACGGAACTATATTTTTTGCTTTTTTACCCAAGACAAATCCAAAGCAAAAAAAGCTACCCGCCTGTCATCTTATCCTGTTTTTTTTACTTCTATTTCACAATATAATTAGCATTTCATGAATTTATGTGATGATCTTCACCTTTGTGGATTTTTATATTGCGAGATTAGCATAAGGAGAATAAATATGGGGGGTATTGCAAGAACAGATATGATCTCTAAATACCAGAACTCTAAACTCAAAAAAAAATAAAAAAATAAAAAAGGAAAAGTTTTTTAACATTTATTCACATGGAAACGAAGTTAGGCAATCTCTTATTGGTACTGTAAAAGGCCATAATCTTACTGAACATGTAGATAACTGAATTGTAACTGATATTTCCAAGACTGGTGGACACGTAGTTGGGTGCCCGGCCATTAGTGGTGATAAATGATTTAATTTTTTGAGCAATGGATAAGATTTCTGACTTTTGTATATTGCCACTTTTATAAGTTCCCGTCCAACTGGAAGCACCGTTTACATTGGTTACTTTTATGGCGGCTGTTGAGCCGCTGTTTGCCTGGGTTGTTGCAGTAGTCATTAGATTTAAAAATTTGGGCATGGATATCTGTCCTGCGGTTGTGGTTACATAGTTGGGTAATCTCTTGTTAGTTTCGTAGAAGGCTTTCACCTTGCTTGCTGCTTGCGCCACCTGACTCACTGTGAGGCTGGTGGTTGGAGTTGGAGTTGAACTGGACGAACCGCCTACTGCCCAGTAGATGAGTTTTGATATAAAGGTAGGTAAATTAGATGATAATTCGGGATGAGGTCCGCTTAGAACCGTCCTTCCTTTGCCATAGTAATCACCTAAAATGGCTGCGTAACCTTTATACCCTGTTTTACTGTCGCCGTAGGTGGCGAATGTCACTGCCTTTCCACTTACGTACATGGCCGCCCCGTTGTAATGGGTGATGGTCTTGGTACCACTGGTGCCTAAGACCTGTGATCCAGCACTGGTAATTTGAATGGGTAAGTTTCCGATATAACTTACAGCCTTAGCATTCACGTTGGGTGCTATTCCCCATCCGTTGTAGTATCCATCGGTACGTGCAGCTGCAGAGTATGCACCGGCACAGATACCCAGATAACCTCCGCCATTGGCCACGAAATTCTTTATAGCGGAACCACTTATACTGCCACTGTTCAGGTAGTAATAACCTCCACTTCCGCCGGGCATGGCCAGTACATCATACCCAGTCAGAGTGCTTGAGGAAATTATAGTAGAAGTAGCATAGGTGAAAACCACGTTTGGTACTACATTGTTGGCGTTTGCATAGTTCAGTGCCTGTTTTATTCCACTGACACCTCCAGTACCTGCATATGTTCCACTGTAAATGAGTACTTTAATGGTTTTAGTAGCTCCAGCCGCTTTTTGCTCATCCATTGAAGATCCAGCAGCTAAACTAGTGGTGTTAGTTGAGGCTGCGCTGGTTAACCCGTAGGCTGAACCTGTAGTTGAACTATTTCCAGTTGAATTCTCTGCTGCGAAAATAATTCCCGTATTTAAGGTCAGGGTTAATCCTAAAAAAAATAATAACCCTACCAACAT
Source organism: Methanobacteriaceae archaeon (assembly GCA_011620845.1). Taxonomy (GTDB): domain Archaea; phylum Methanobacteriota; class Methanobacteria; order Methanobacteriales; family Methanobacteriaceae; genus Methanobacterium_A. Next base: position 5,286 of record WOYJ01000068.1, on the reverse strand, counting down.
TTTCCGTTTCGTTATACCTCCTCCGTAGATTTATAAATTCGGATTTGGAGTTAATGATCTGTGATTAATCATACTTAAATTTATATAAAAAATCCCAGAAAAGTTTAAGAGAATAATCTCCTTAATTTAGGTAAAACAGCCAAGAATCAAGGTAATATTTCCCTTAAAGCAATTAGTAGAAGTGGAAGTTCCATTTGACCAACGGGTAGAAGAGTGTGTTTTATTCATCAACAAGTAGGTTTATAGATTTTATTTTAATAACTGAGGAGATAATAAGATTTACTTCTCCAACTAACATAATAATGAGATTTACTTCATCATCTCCAGTTCAGCTACCCTTCCCTTAAGTCCAAAAGCCAGCAAAGTAAGTATAACAGCCGAGATGGCCAGGCAGATGTAGGCAAATCCATAGGCACTTACATCACCGCCCATGGATGCTATTATCGCACCGATAAGGGCCCCTCCTATTAATTGACCTGTGCTGCTGTTTATATTTATCAAACCCTGCCCAGCGGCCCTTTCAGATACTGGGAATTCATTGAGCATGATGTAACGTACAGGTGCTCCCAGGAGTGCTGAAAGCCCCACTCCCATCATTATCCCGGATAAGATGAAGTAATGGAACTGGTAGCCGTACAGGCCGAATATGAAGAGTCCAGCGGCTAACGTTAATCCCCCTGTTATCATTAAAATTTTAGACCCGGTCTTATCCAGTATCCGGCCTATGATAGGCGCTCCTATGGCCATGGCCACAACAACGGGTAGGAGCATCAGGCTGGCCATGGCGTTGTTAAAGCCCAGGGCAACGATGGCAAACGCCGGGACGAAGATGAGCCCCGCCTCATTTAAACCGGAAAAAATGGAGATTAAGCTAGATAAAGTTATTTGCCGATTATTAAATAGGTTTATTCTTATTATGGGGTCTTGAGCACCTTTTTCCATTTTCCAGAAGAGGATGATCAGGAACAGGAACAGAATTAAGAAGGGCCAGACCTTTAGTGATGATATGCTGGCCAGCAATTGCTCTGTATTAATATGGTTTATTCCATAGGCAAGGGAGGCCAGTGCAACACCTAATGTCAACATCCCTGGCCAGTCGAAGTGTTTGCCATCTGTACGGCCGGTTTTCGGTAGAAAGATGAAGCTTAAGATCACCACCAAGATGGCTATGGGTATGTTGATTGCAAACAACCACTGCCAGCCGTAGCTGATAATTAAACCGCCCAGAATGGGGCCTATGAGATAGGCTATACCGAAGACGGCTCCGATGGTACCGAGTGCTCCTCCTCTTTTTTCCGGTGGGAAAGTGTCTCCTATAAATGCACTGGCCACCGGGAATATTCCCCCAGCACCCAGGCCCTGGATGGCCCTTCCTATGAGTAGAACTTCAAGTGTTGGTGAAGTAGCGGTGATAAATGATCCAGCACCAAAGAGGGCAACGTCCAGGACGTAGATAAACCTTCTTCCCATCCGGTCGGATAGTTTGGCCATTAAGGGAGTGCCCACCATAAAGAACAGCACGTAGATGGTGTATATCCAGGTGAGGTTTCTGGTGTCCACCGAGAAATATTCTCCGATGGCTGGTAGGGCCGGTCCCACTATGGCTATATCCAGGGCTCCCATGAGCACCCCAATAAAAAGAACCATTAAAATAGGATTTTTTCCCTTAACCACCATAAAGTACACCTAAATTTAATATAGTTAAGTCATCTTTATAAACTATGGACTGATAAATGATGAACCTGTAAATTCCATTAATTGTAGATGAACCCGTAAATTCCATTAATTGTATATTCCGGAAATAATTACAAAAAAAGGTTTAATTATCCATGCAACTGAGTGACTTAAGCTTCAACCAGGTCATACTGATCATCATAGTCATATTCCTGCTATTCCAGCTCCGCCAGCGCAAATTCCATTTCTGGCGATCCATGCTAGTACCCGGGTTGATGCTGGTGGTGACTTTTCTCTTTGTGAGGATGGAGCTGCAGGGACCCCTTTTTAACACCATCGTACTCTTCGGTGGTGGTATTTTTGGTCTGCTGGTGGGGATGATAATAGCCAGACTGACCAAGCTGAAGATAGGTAAGGATGGATCCTTATTGATGCGTGGTTCTTTTATAGCCATGAGCATCTGGTTTTTAATCATAGTGGCCAAACTCTACGGCCAAGATACATTGAATCAGTGGGGTTTAAGTTCCAGCTTAATTTTGTCCCTATTTTTAATGATAAGCGTGTCCACTATGATCTCCGAACGGATTTTTATTTATTACCGGTACTTGAGAAACAGGAAGAAATGGAGGCAGAAGAAAAGGTAGTTTTGTTTTATTGATAAACAAAGTGCTGTCTAATAATAACTTTATCTTACGAATTTTTAA
>WOYJ01000068.1:0-2808 GCA_011620845.1 Methanobacteriaceae archaeon | reverse complement strand
TTTTATTGATAAACAAAGTGCTGTCTAATAATAACTTTATCTTACGAATTTTTAACAGTTACAACGTTTTCCATCCATTTAAAATGTCCTAAAATAGTCTGATTTGAGCACCGCGTCCTGACGACTGATCTCCCAGGATTCCTTACATTTCAATCCTAAAATAGTCTGATTTGACAGCATACTCACTCTTTTGTAGAGTAATTTCTAAATGTATAAAATTTTAAACTATAAATATGTTTTTATTTAAAAGTAAAAAACCTCTTAAAATTACGCAAAATTAATACTGGCATGCATACTAAACTTGATAAATATATGCTCTTTGCATTACTTTCGTAATGAATAACTGCGCTCAATAGATAACTTAATGACTAATTCAGATTAAATAAACAGATATTTTAAGGAATATGAGCATCTGGTTCTTGAATAAACGGTGACGTAAATCACGAAAATTGCATTTTCGCATAAAAGGTTTTCTATTTGATTGTAATCACAATTGATTTTATTTATTAAAAACTAAAAACTAACCAGTGGTTATAAATGGTTGACAACGGGGAATCAAGAAAAGCTTATTGCAAATTCTGTGGTTCTGAAATAAATAAAGATGCTCAGTTCTGTAAGATGTGTGGAAAAAATTTTACTGAAGAAAAAGATTTTATAAATAGAATCAATGAAAAAATTAATATTTTATCGGTTTTCATTGGATTGATTGTTTCCGTTATAGTCCTTTTAGTCGGTTCCAGTTTTTTTGGGGTAGTCATTATTTCCAAAACTATGGATGCAACTTTCTACTTATTCTTAATACTTTTTGCTGTGCTGTTTTTAGGAGGCATTACCACTGGAATTCTAGGAAATCCAAAAATAAACGAAGGGTTAATAAACGGTGCAGTTTTAAGCTTAGTAGCTTTCATAATTATAGGATTTATCATCGGCGGATATTTACTAATTGTAATAGGAATTAGTTCAGCCATGGCAAGTGCATTTAGTTCGTACGGACCTTCAGCAGCTTCAAATGTTACCACAACTCCCACTTCACCATTTTCACAGGAAAACATCTTTCTCATTCTTAAAGGAATATTAATCATAATAACCATATTCTTTGGAGGTATGGGAGGAGGAGCTTTAGGCTCATGGATTAAAGGAGGTACAAAATGAAATGCCCAAATTGCGGACATGAAAATGATACTAATGCAACATTTTGTGAAAATTGTGGTAAGAAATTGATAGGAGCAGGAGGCATGCCAAACTCTACCAAAGCTTTAATTGTAGTAGTGGCTGTTCTCGTTTTAGGTATAGGTGTAGTATATGGCATGTATATGATGAATAATCAGATTCCTGCTAATAATTCAACAGTTTTAAATCAAACAATACAAAACGGAACCAATATTCCTTATAGTTCCGACTATATTACTTTCGATAAGGCCAAATCAATAGCTATTCAAAATGCCGCCACTGGTGTTTCGGTAAGTGAACCTATTCTAATGAAGAATAAAGAAGGTCAAGCGATATATGTCTGCTATTATTACTATAAGGGGTATTCAATTGGTGGAATAATAATTAACGCGAAAACAGGAGACATAATTTACAAAGAACAAAACTTACCATCCAATTATAACCAACAAACAAACACGAATAATAATTATCAAAATTCTCAACAAGATAATGGCGGAAACAGTGTTTCTAACACAGTTGGTGATACAATTTGTCCTTATTGTGATGGGACTGGTGTTATAACTGTAAACGATTATACCCGCGGCCGTACTAGTGATACATATGAGATAACCTGCTACAATTGTGATGGTTATGGTTATATCTAAAAAATAATTAAAAATTGAAGGTGTAACTTTTTGAAATGCCAAAATTGTGGACATCAGAATGATGCAGATGCTGAATTCTGCGAAAAATGCGGGACAAAATTAAAAGAAACGAGTGGCATGCTCACTTCAACTAAGATGTTAATTGTCGTCATGATAGTTTTAGTAGCAGGATTAGGTCTGGTTTCTGGTATGATGCTGATGAAAAATCAAAATAATCCAACTGGTAATACCGCTGTGAATAATACTACGGCTGATGTTAGCGATAGTCCTTCGCAAACAACTCAAAGCGGTTCATCCTATAAGACTTTCTCCAATGGTATTATCTATTTCCAGTATCCTTCTAGCTGGGATGTTTTACCGAATTCAGCGAATACCATGGCGATTGTCGGGTTTTCAAGCTATCCTGATTTTAGTGTGTATAATGAATCTAAATATGGACATAAAAGCTTAGCAGAATATGTTTCAACATCCAAAAGTGGAATGACCAAGGATGGATATACAATTCTATCTGAACAAAGTAGAACAGTCAATGGATTACCAGCATATGAAATCATCTATCAAGGGCAAACGATAACTCAACAGATGGTTCTAGTAGAAAAATCAACAGGTGCACAATATTTTGCACTAGTAGGAGTAGATAAAATAGACCACTTTGAAAAGGAAAGGCCCACCTTTAATCAGATAATAAACAGCTTCAAATTCCTATCATAAAATTCCTAAAAAAATTAAAAATATTTTGGTTGTTAAAAGGGTAATCAAATATGAATTGTCCAGAATGTGGAGTTGAACTTAGAGAAGAAGGTAATTTTTGTAAGAATTGTGGAAAATCTCTTACAGAATCTGTATCTAAGAATAGAAATGTTACTATTTTTAGTTATAGCCATTTTAGTTTTCATCGCGATTTTAACATTTCTTGCATTTACTAGTATTAACTATAATAATTCTACTTCAACCCCAAAAAATCTTTCTTATATCCAGAATGGAATAACATTTA
>WOYJ01000146.1 GCA_011620845.1 Methanobacteriaceae archaeon | reverse complement strand
TCAAAAACAGCCCTACAAAAACTCTCAGAAACATAAAAAATCTAAGACCCTAAAACTATTTTTCAATTTTATACAGGATATTAACCGCCTTCATAAAGGCTGGTTTACCTGCAATCAGCAGGACCACCCTCAGGACATCCATTATTTCGTCTCTGGTCGCGCCGAATTCCTGCATGTTACTGAGTATCTGTTTTTTAGTAGCCCTATCATCAGAATTTGCTGCTGTTATACCCAGTGCTATCAGCTTCTGAGTTTTATAGTCAAGAACCTTTCCAGTGTAGGCTACTTCATTTAAATCCACGCTTGCCTGGTAAAGATCCGGGTAGTCCTCTTTAATTTTCTTCATTCCTGTGCTGTAGAATATCTCTTCCTTCATGATATCACCCTTTATTATCCTCACTATTATATTATGTAGATGGGCAGTAATTAATCTATCTTAAATTACAAAATAGAAAAAATAATTAAATTAAACCGGACCAACGTCCGGTCTTCCCTCTCTCATGCCCTTACCTGCTTCTTTGCGTAATTGTTCAGGGCCTCTGAGCATTTTAACAAGGTTCTGGGCGTGTTCTGTTGCCCTGTTTATGGCCAGTTCTTTCAGGTCCTTGGGGCTGAGACCCTCATCTTCGTGGACGAAAACTTCCAATATATGGGTGTTGGTCATAAGCTGAGCAGCAATGAGACCGGTAGATGCTTCATGTGCACATTGCTTATCTATCGCCTCGGGTCCGGGCATCCCCAGGGCCATGACCATCTGGCAGCCTTCTTCTTCTATCAATTTCTTACAGACTACTGGTAAATCCTTAACACCCGGCACAGTCCTCTGTATGATCTCTACGTTGGCCAAATTTTGTTTAATTTCATTTACGGCATATTCTGCCATGTCTACCCTGGCAAATGTCGTATCACAAATACCTATCTTCATGTTATATCCCCAATTTCCAAAGTAAAGTTCATAGAATGAAAAAAAAAAATAAAAATTTATTAAATAATTCAAGGGTTAGGGGTTATTATAACCCAAAGGACTTCTGGAGGAGTTCGCTGTTTACGTATCCTGCTTTGAAGATTTCCCCAGTGCGTAAATCGTTTATCACCACTTCAGCAGGGGCGAACATGCCTTTGTCTATCTTGTAGAAGTCGAACTCTGCTTCCTTGAAGACGTCGAAGAATGGTTTGCCGTAGCCATCAGAAGCTGATGATGGCAGCTTTTCAGCCACCGATTTAATGTCATCTCCTTCCTCGGATTCCACATAGTAATAGGTCCTTCCACCGAAGAGTACTGCGTCGTTGGTTTTTCCCATGGCTTTCAGTCCATCGGGGTCTACTGGTGCGATGGGTGCTATTCCGGCTGCGTGTTTTACCTTATTCACATCGAAGTGGAGGAATTCCAGCATCTTATAGGTTCCGTTTTCCACTACCCTTCCGGATATCTGTATAGAGCCTACCAGGGATGATGTAGGGGCTACCAGTACGTAAACATCTTCTGGTGAAACTCCACTATCACTGGCAATGGCTTCAGTTACATCGGTTCCTGGTAGCTGGTCTGCTTCCAGGGTCAGTATGGCCATGTCTGCGTCGTCCTTGTATCCTATCTCCTCGTAGGTTTCTGCGGGTTTAATTGCCAGGGCACGTGCTGGTCCGCTTCCCAGTGCGAAGAAGTCTCCCACACTTACTGACCATCCTGCTTTCTGGGAACCCAGGGTGGATATGGATGGGAAGTCTGTTTTGATCTTCACCGATGGTAGGGCGAATTTTTCTGATAGGTCTCCAGGTATGGAGATTCCCACATCGGCCAGTCCACCTAAACAGACCTTAGTGTAAAGTTCCCCTGCTTTAAAGCTTCCTGATACGTTTACACCCGCATCTATCACGGTTGATCCGTTGCCTAAGACATCCACAGCTATGTTGAGTTCGTCTGCCTTTTTAATCATTAAATCCACGGTTTTTTTCGCTTCCACATTGACACTTACCATTCTTACACCTCATAAATTTAAAATTATATTTCATCTTTGAAATCATTTCATCTTTGAATTTAAAAATTCATTTTCCATTTCTCTTTTTAAATCTCCACTGGTTTTAAGTTTTTTTATTTAATTTTTAAGGACAAAAAATAAAAAATCAAACCCTGCTTTACCTTAAAATTGGCTTAATATAGAAAATTAAAACCTGCTTGCTTCATCAAAGTTAACTTCATAGATATGGGCGCTGATGGAGTGTATGGTAAGGGTTCCCACCTGCACACCCAGTTCTCCTGCAGCGTACTGGGCTAAATTAGCAAGGCCGACGGCGTTAGGGAACCAGGCCCCGTAGATGTCGTGTGAACGCCAGAGGCCGGTGACGTTGAGTTTACCATCACGGATCTTCAGGTCGACAAGCATCATACAGGGTACCTCATCATTCTCTGTGTCCATCACCGGATCCCAGGTTACTGAAATTGCCCGGCGGGATTCTTCACAGTTTCTAAGCCTGTTTATAGCCTTCTGTATCTGGTCAACTCCCTGGAAATGTTCACGGAGTCTGTTTCCATAGGTGTAGACAAATCCCTGCCTGTCTTTGCTTAAAAATTGCTGGGAATAAATTTCCAGTTTCTCCCCACTCCAGAAGTATCCCTTTGGTATTCTAATATTCTTTAGCCTCGCTATATTACTCAGATAATAGTCTGCATTTTTACCAAGGGGTTTTTTAACATGGACCAATATATTCAGGAGTTCCTTGGTTAATGAACCTCTCTCATCCTTTATCTCCTTACCTTCATTCATTACCTTTCTAACCAGTTCTTCCCATCCGTCTGCTATTTCATCTGCTTCAATTAGGAAAGCCATTTCACCGTCTCCACCATAACTTTTAGTTTCAAGTAAGCCGCTTCCTGCGAGCGTAGACGCATTCCACAGTCAGGGTCAGCTATTATATTCTCTTTTCCAAGGTTTTCTATACCCTTCTTTATTACTTCTGCAACCTGCTCTCTGCTTTCGATTTCATCGGTTTTGTTGTTCACGCAGCCCAGTCCCAGCTTTTTACCTTTTAAATTGGTATCTTCGAGTATCTGCAGGTTTTTCGGCTGGCCTGCGAATTCACCATCAAGGATATCAACTTTAAACCTTAAAAGTTCATCCCAAATATTAACCAGCTCCCCACAAACATGCATGGTCACTGGGATCGATAGATTTTGAGTTATAATATCCACCGCCTTTCGTGCTGTCTTTAAATCTGCAATGCCGGTGGAGAGATACGGTTCATCTATCTGGATGGTGGCTGCTCCGGCTTCCTGAAGAAATCCTGCTTCCTTCTTCAGGGCCCAGGCGAGATCAACGACTATCTCTTCCCTTTTATCTTTACTGTAGAACCCTTCAATAAGGCTGGAAAGTGCTAAGGTGGTTGGTCCGGTTATAATCCCTTTGATCCCTTTGAAACCTTCATTAAAATCCTTTCCATGGAATAGATCTAAATTCTTTCCAAAATCAGGGTTGATCTTCTTGGCAGTGTTCAGGGCTGATTTAATATCCGATGCTCCAATGGAATAGGGTGCTGGGTTAATCTTTCCCTCAATAACCGGTTTATTATCATCTACAGACATTCCGGGAATGTGACTGGCGAATATCTGCAGCATGTCTTCTCTCACCTGTCCATCGGATATGAGGTCTACCCCAGCATTTACCTGATCGGTGACTGCCGCATCCAGAGCATGCTGGTATGGATCGTAACTTCCTAGTGTCGACTTGATTTTCTCCATGAAGGATTCGGGTTTCCCCATAACTACAGGATAACTTCCTACCACAGTGGTCAGCATTTTTATTACCGGATTTAAATTGGTTCTTTTAAATTCAGGAATTTGATTGAATTTTCAGTTTAAAGTAAGTTAGGATTTTAGAATAAATAATTTTTATGATTAAAAAATTGGGGATTTGAATTAATTGATTAAAAAAAGGAAATTTTAGTTTTATAGTGTGTCTTACTCTTTGATATCCAAGGCTTTAATATTGTCAATTTCCTCTTTATCCACGGGTAATTCAACCACTGAAGTACCATAGCATGGTTTGGTGTATGGCAGAGTTATCGTACCCTTATTTTCATCTATTCCTATGGCTATAGGGGGTATTCCTATTATCCTCACCCCTAATATTTTTTCTCCAGCCTTAACATGGATGATTTCTGGAGCGTGTTTTTCTATTAATTGTTTGCATTCCTTGAAACCCGCTCTAGAGATAAGTATTTCGTAATTTTCAGATTCCTGCAGGTAGGTATCCAGACAAAAGGACACTGTTAGTCCTCCAATTTCTTTAATGCCCGGTCAAATTTAACCCTCAGGGGTGTGGGATTATGGTACGCCCGGGCAGATACTATGGTAGCTTCTGTACTCTGTTCTATTGACTCTACATAATTTTCCAGTGCCTCACTATCTCTTTCAAAAACCACTGCAATGGACGTGGTGTTTAAAATGGAGTAAAAGGTTACGAAATAGGAAACTGCAGCATCCTTATGCACGAATCCTACCAGTAAATCAAAGGATCCTTCCTCTAAATTCTCCAGACATGATTCTATGTCTATTTTATTTTTGACATAAAATTCCTGGGGATCTGAAACCTCTAAAAGCTTCAAAGCCGAAGGAGTACTGGCCACGGTAACCTGGTAGCCCAAACTGGTAAGTTTATACACAGAATACACTGCCATGGGGGTTTGAGATGGGGCCTCCGGGCATCCCAGTAGAATTAAAGCTTTTTTCAATTTAACACTCCCTCCTTGAGCTGTCAACTCTTTTTAACCATCAGCACATGTCCCAGTACCATAGCGCCCAGGAATAAAAAGGTTACCAGTGCAGTTCCGTTTATATCACGGTTGATTATGAAAAATCCGGCCCAAGCCTGGCCCATGAAGGCGGTTAAAGAACCAATCAACAGTGCCTCTCTACCCAGTAATGTTTTATTGCCTCTTTCCCTTTTCTCCTTGTAGACCTTCATTATTTTAAGCCCTATAATTATTACGCCCAGAACGGCTAGGAGAACCAGGATGAGGATGATGTAACCAAATTCATAGCCCCAGGCAAAAATTCCTGAGGTGAAATAATCTATCACATCCTTCTGATTGGTCAGGACCCCGTAAAATACGGGTAAAGCTAACCCGAAGGTGGTTATTAAACTTATGGGGAGGGTTATGTATCCATCGGAAAATCCGGATGATTCAGCCCCCCAAAAGGACGTGGCCGGGTTGTGTCCTATTAGATAGGTGTTCTGTATTACCATCTTTACGCTGGGCAGTGAGTTGTCCAGGATTCTCTCTATCCTGGAGATGGGGCTTATTATAGGCATGCTCAGTAATCTGGATAAAACTTCCATGAAACCGAAGGCAACCAGCACCAAAACCACTACCATGATCACCCTTTTAACGGTTAACACTGATTTACGTCGGAAAGTTTTAGATAGGACGAAGAATGCTATGAACAGTCCCACGATCCACATGAGAAGAAAATCCCGGTGCATCATCCCTCCGAATAAGGTGATGGCCAGGATGATCATTATTAAGAATGTTTTAAGGCTCCTGGTGTTTATCCCTACGTCGTCCATTATATAAATTGCAGCCAGGGAAGTGACAACTGAAAGCAGGGCGATAGCCCCGTAAGGGTGGGTGAACTCGTGGATACCAATACCGGGCAGTAATAGTGAAAATGCATCGAATCCAAATAGGACTACCATTCCTATGCTGACAAGCAGGCCACCTAGCAACACTGCACTTAACGATAAGGGTACTATGTTAATTAAGAAACTGACACCTAATAGTAGCATCAATCCAAATTCTATAATGAGTTGTAAATGATTTTGAGCGATTAAAGGCATTGAATTCTCCCTATTTTTGAAAGTTTTAGAATTTAATGTAAGATTTTAAGAATATAATTTTAGAATTTATCTATTTAATTTTTTTCCTCTTAAATATAACTATAAATCCCAGTTAATCTAGTAGTTTAGTGTATATCAATTTATGCTCTCCGGGTCCATTATAATTTCTACTGGTTTTAACACCATTTATTAATATTTCTTCTCCTTTATTATTGATTCTAAATTCCATTTTCTCATAAAAGCTTAGCGCCTTCTTATTTCCCGGGCTGGTTATAAGATGAACCCTCTGGCATCCCTCTTTCCTTAAAATATCCAGAAATTCCTCTACAAGGCCTTTGGCCAGGCCTTTATTTCTCCACGGAGGCATTACACATAGTAAATGTATGTATCCTTCCTGGGGATCGTCCTGGGATATGAATCCCAGTAGAAAGCCTATGATCTTTTTATTTTCATGTTCAATAACCAGGGATGTGGTTTTAAAGAATTTAGTAAAGATATGGTAGATGGAATTCCTCTCAGTAACCATGGGAGGGCAGTATGTCGCTATTTCTGCAATGGCCAGGAAGTCCTCTTCTACAGCATTTCTGATATTATATTTATTCATGTTTATACCAGGTTTCAGGTTCAATTTATCTAGAATTTTTACAGGTAAGTTACATTTAAAACCGATGCATTACATTTAAATATAATTGCATATAATCTTGTATAAGGGCTGGTAGCTCAGGTTGGTAGAGCGTCGCCTTGGCATGGCGGAGGCCCCGGGTTCAAATCCCGGTCAGTCCATCCTTATTTTTTCAAGTTAAATGGATAAGAGTTAGACAATTTTTTAAATCAAATAGGATTAACTTTACAGGTAGGATTAACCTTCCACCGCACCATATATGTTATCTATCATGATCTGGAGGAGATCATCGGTTTTAAGCTGTTTTTTCACCTTATGATCCATCATGAGTTCCAGTGCCAGGTCAACTATTTCACCTATATCCTGTGATCTCTTCATAAGATCTTTTTCAATGTAGAATCTATCCACGGCGAGTAATTTCCCGGGGTAACAGGATATGACTGGAGTTCCCAGAAGGGCTGCCTCCCGGTTCATGGTACCCCCGGCACCAATAACCAGATCACACCTTTTCATCAGACTGAATGTGTCCACTGGTGGTTTGATTATGGTCACATTCTCGTTGCCAGCGAATATTTCCTGCTGTTCCTTAAATCGGGGGATGACCAGGATATTTGCATATTCACCAATATTTTCCACGATTGGAGACAAAACAGATTCATGGCAGTCAGCGTCAAGGTAGGATGCCAGGGCAGGTTCCGGCCTCATCAGTATGGTCTTATCCTTATTTAAATCCAAATTCAAATCTTCGAAGATGTTTGGGTTATACTGGAAATCCACGAAGTGTATAACCTCCGATGTTCCATTGTAACGTACCAGTGCATTGGGATCTGCACCGATTTTCAGCACGTCCCATACGCTCATGGCCTTTGGTACTACAATCTTATTACAGAGGGGTAGTGTGAGTCTATTTGCTGCTATGGCATGTTCATTATCCAGCACATACACACTGGGTATTTTAAGTCCGAAAGACACCCTGGGAAGTTCAATTGAATGTTTAGACACCGCTACATCTGGTTTTTCTTTTTCGATAATCTTCGATAAGTTGTAAACCCTTTCTGTGCTCCGCAGAAGCTTCTGTTCCAAGGTGGCACCGTGCCTGCCCACCGAAGTGTAGGGGATTTCAAATAAATCCAGAAGCTGATGGACATCACCAAACTTACGGGCGGTGATGAACACCTCTTCACCCTCATCTTCCAAATATTTGATTATGTTTTTAAAGAACCAGACGTGCGGCGCGTTTACTATGTCTATCCATACCTTCAACGAATCACCCGGTGTGTTAGTAGCTTAAATTATCCACAATTCTATGATGTATCCATATCAATTGAGATTTTAAATTAACAAAGATTGTTCCTGAAATCTTTTATCGCTTCGATAATTTCATTCAATCCTTCTCCTGTTTTAAGGCTACTTTTTATTATCTTAACATCAGGGTTTAGGTATTTAGCATCATTTACCATCTTCTCGGCATCGGCACCTACTGCATCTGCGATGTCTATCTTGTTTATGACTACCAGGTCGGCATCCTTGAAGATCAGGGGGTGTTTTTCCACGGTGTCGTCTCCCTCACTGACACTGATAACCACCATGCGCATGTGGCTTCCTAAGTCAAAGTCAACTGGACAGATTAGGTTTCCCACATTTTCAATATAGAGTGTGTCTATTTCGTCCAGGGGCATGTCTTCTATGGCGTGTTCCACCAGATGGGCGTCCAGGTGGCATTCTTTTCCTGTGTTTAATCCTACCACGGGTATGTTGTATTGCTGGAACCGGCCGGCGTCGAATTTGCTGATGACGTCACCGGCTATGACACCTATCTTTTCATCAGATTTTTTAATTAAAAGTTCTATGAGTGATGTTTTACCTGAGCCTATGGCTCCTAAAACATCCACTGAAAAAACGTTGGCTTTATCTAGGATTCTCTGATTTCTCTGGGCGAGCTTTTTATTGGCCACCATTATGTCGTGCTGTATCTCTACATCTGCGATTTTATGCATATCTATTCACTTCCAAGGTTGGGTAATATTTTTTAAAATCAATTTTATTAGAATTTTATAATATTGGAACTATCAGAATTTATAATATTGGAATTTATATTTTTTATTCAGGCTTTTCAATACGGATGTTTTTCACGTTACATTCCTGTCCAGTAACTATCTCCAGGTTTCTTTCATCACACTCCGGACATTTGACTATCATCAAATAGTGATCAGAATCATCAAGATTTGTCGATCCAGTGTAACCACAGGAAAGACATTTAATTTCCACTGATATCTCTTCTATTATTATTTCTGCCCCTTCCAGTAACGTGTTTTCTTTTAAAACATCTAAAAGGAATCTTAGTTGCTCAGGATTGAGCATGGTGAGTTTGCCTACCTCTATGGTTACTTCCAGTATTTCTTCTGCTTGATTTTTCTCTGCAACATCTAGTACTGTCTTCACTATGGCATCAGCCATGGATAATTCGTGCATCAGGCCACCTTCTTATCTTCTATGATGTATTAGATAGTGATAAGCTTGAATAAAAACATTATCCCCCAACTCGTAAAAACTAGGAAAAATTCAAAATTTCATTAATTCAATTTCATTAATTCAAAAAAAAGAAAGAAGTGGATGGTTTTAGTCTTCCTTCTGTAGTACGTTCATTATTCCCACGATGAGCAGCCAGAGACCGATTAATACGCCGAGATAGAATGGATCTGATACTAAGTAGCCCAGTATAAGGTATATGAGACCTATTATCAGGGTTACTACTCCGTTCCATCTGGCGCCTGCTGCAGCGAATATGGCGATCAAACCGACTATTACTAGGAAAATACCAGCGAGATATATCAAGAATCCGGCTACAAAGGAGAATAATGCAGGAGAGACTATAAATCCAATACCAAATATTATGGCTATTATTCCCAGGATAATCTCTATTACGCCTAGACCAGTGCTTTCTTTGGTGTCACCGTATCCGAATATTAAAAGTCCAATTCCCAAAAGGGCAAGAGCAAAGCCTGTGAGCCAACTCACGGCAATTAATCCTGCTAATGGGAGGGCCAAAACAATTAAACCCAAAATTATCAACAATATACCGGTTGTAGTTTTTGCCATACCTTACATCTCCTCTTACTTAGTTTAATA
>WOYJ01000004.1 GCA_011620845.1 Methanobacteriaceae archaeon | reverse complement strand
AAAAAATGGTTGAAGAGAATTATGAAAAAGCTAAAAAGAGGGTAGAGGAGTTAAAAGGATTTTATAGACATTTAATTTCATATGTAATTATAGTTACGTTCCTTGCATTGGTTAATTTCTTAACATATCCTGAATTCTGGTGGTTTTTATTTGTCGCGTTCTTTTGGGGAATAGCACTTATAGCACACGGTTTATCCACTTTTACCAAGGGAAGACTTTTCTCCAAAGATTGGGAAGAGCGTAAAATAAGAGAATATATGGAAGAAGAGGAAAAGGAATAGGATTCCTTTTTTTAATCCCTTTATTCATCAAAAACAGTAACCTTAACCATCTTATCGTTAGCTTCTATTTTATTCACCGCATCCATACCCTTAACTACTTTACCGAATACCGTGTGCACACCATCAAGGTGGGGCTGGGGGCTGTGAGTGATGAAGAACTGGCTTCCCCCTGTGTCCTTACCTGCATGGGCCATGGATAGAGCGCCGGTACCGTGTTTATGTGGGTTTATCTCACATTTTATGGTGTAACCTGGTCCTCCTGTTCCGTCACCACGGGGGCATCCTCCCTGGATAACGAAGTTAGGGATCACCCGGTGGAATGTTAATCCATTATAGAATCCTGAATTGGCCAGTTTCTCGAAGTTGGCCACTGTATTAGGGGCTTCTTTATCATATAATACTAATTCGATGTTTCCTTTTTCTGTTTCAATTATGGCTTTTTTCATGCTTTCACCACTAGTTATATTAAATAAATTTTAGTAAATTAAACTATTGAAGGATTAAGATAATTAAATATTTGCAGTAACGGACTTGGTTTTATATTGGTAAAATCATTTACTTTTACTCTTTTAAGGTGATAGATTATGAATACTGAAGAAATAAGGGCATTGGACAAGAAATATGTTATGCAGACCTACGGACGGCAGCCATTAGCCCTGAAAAAGGGTAGTGGGGCTGTAGTCTGGGATGTGGAAGGTAACAGTTACATCGACTGCCTGGCTGGAATCGCAGTAAACAACGTAGGCCACGCCCATCCTAAAGTAGCTAAAGCCATCGCTGAACAGGCGAAGGAACTCATACACACTTCTAACCTTTATTACACCCAGCAGCAGGTAGAATTGGCTGAATTATTGGTGGGAATTTCACCACAAGACCTGGCATTCTTCTGTAACAGTGGTGCAGAGGCAGTGGAGGGTTCAATAAAGCTCGCCCGGAAATACACTGGTAAAGGAGGAATAATCGCCATGGAAAACTCCTTCCACGGACGTACCCTCACCGCACTTACTGCCACCGGCCAGAAAAAGTATCAGAAAGGCTTCGGTCCTTTAACTCCCGGGTTCACCCATGTTCCCTATGGTGATGTAGAGGTTGTGCGTAAAGCTATAACAGATGAAACAGCCGCTGTTTTAGTGGAAGCTATACAGGGTGAAGGTGGTATTGTCGTACCTCCTGAAGGTTATCTGAAAGACTTAAAAGAACTCTGCCAGGAGAAGGATATACTGCTCATCTTTGATGAGGTGCAAACCGGCTTCGGACGGACCGGTGAAATGTTCGCTTCACAAACTTTCAACGTAACCCCTGATATCACAGCCCTGGCCAAAGGTATAGCAGGCGGATTCCCTATGGGTGCTGTTATGGCCAGTGAAGAAGTGGGCAGTGCTTTCCAACCGGGTGATCATGCTGCCACCTTTGGAGGTGGACCTTTAGCATGTGCGGCTGCAATAGCATCAATAAAGGTGATTCTTGATGAAGACCTCCTTACCAAATCTAAGGAGAATGGAGATTACTTCCAGTCCAAACTAAACATTTTAAAAGAGGACCATGGAATAGTTGAGGACGTGCGTGGATCTGGTTTGATGTTAGGTATGGAACTGGATGTTGAATGCGGAGATATGGTTAATGACATGCGCGAAGAAGGAGTACTCATAAACTGCGCAGCAGGTAAAGTTCTCCGTTTCGTACCCCCACTGGTTATAGAAAAAGACCAGATCGACACTGTTTCCTGTATATTGAGTGATGTATTGAAGAAGCACTCTGATTAACCACTTTAATTCTTATTTTCCCTTTTTTAAAAAATTCACTGCTCTTTTTTATTGTTTTTAAAATTTATGCCAGATAACTTGAATTCTACTGAACATTTTTATATTATCAAAACATAATATTGTACGATTATTTATCTTTACGGAGGATTATGGATGGATTTTAATTTAAAAACAAATGAAAAGGGAAATTTAAGCATCGGCGGAGCAAATGCTTTAGAACTTGCAGAGGAGTATGGAACTCCCCTCTACGTGGCGGATGAAGATAGGATAAGGGATAACTATAACAGAATTAACAAAGCGTTCACAGACCAGTACAAGGATTTTAAAATATTCTACGCCTGTAAGGCTAATACCAACCTGGCTGTGATGCGCATCCTGGAAGAAGAGGGAAGCAGCATAGACGCTGTCTCTCCCGGGGAGATATACACATCCCTCCTGGCTGGTTATAGTCCAGATAGAATACTCTTCACAGGGAACAATACAACCAATGAAGAACTTGAATTCGCCCTTGAATCAGGGGTAAGGATAAATTTAGACTCCACATCTGCCCTGGAAAGACTTGCAAAATTACCCGGGGCTGAAGGTAGGGAGATATCCTTCAGAGTGAACCCTAAAGTAGGGGCAGGGCATCACGACCACTGTATCACTGGTGGAGATCTGAGTAAATTCGGAGTGATGGAAGAAGAAGCTGTAAACGCCTACAGACAGGCTATTGACCTCGGCTTCAAACCCGTAGGAATTCACAGCCATATTGGCTCAGGAATACTCGACCCAGAACCATTTAAACTAGCCGTGCACACCCTGATGGACACCGCGGGGCACGTATACCGAGAACTGGGTGTAGAGTTTGATTTCATAGACTTCGGTGGGGGAATGGGGATACCATACACTCCCCAGGAATCATTATTGGATATTAACAAATTTGCAGAGGAAATCGTTGGCCTGTTTAAGGAGAAAATGTACCAGTACAACATGGGCAACCCCACATTATGCCTGGAACCCGGGCGGTACATCGTAGGTGATGCTTCTTACCTTTTAACTAGGGTGAACACCATTAAACATAGTTACCGTAAATTTGCAGGTGTGGATGCTGGGTTCAACACCCTGCTAAGACCAACAATGTATGGTTCCTATCACCATATAGTTCGAGCAAACGACCCGCTAGCTGAACCTAGCCAGGAAATTGACATCGCCGGAAATATCTGTGAATCCGGGGACCTCTTCGCCCGGGGCCGGCCAATGCCAGATTTAAAAGAGGGTGACCTTTTAGCCATACTCAACGCAGGTGCATATGCGTTTTCCATGTCTTCCCAGTACAACTCGCGCCCAAGGGCAGCTGAAGTCCTTGTGAAAGACGGTGAATCTGACCTGATCCGGGAGAGGGAGACGTTCGCTGATATATTATCTAAACAGAATTTGCCGGCGAGGCTTTTAAAATAACCTGAGTATTAAAAGTCATAAGAGCTTGATCAACATGACTACAACTTTAAATTTCACAAAAATGCACGGATTAGGAAACGATTACGTGGTTATCGACGAATCTAAAGTGGAGATAATCCCCGAAGATAAAAAAGGTGCCGTTTCAGAAGAATTATGTAACAGAAGGTTTTCTGTCGGTGCTGATGGAGTTATATTCGTCAGTCCATCCACAACCAGCGACGCGGATATACGTTTCAGGATCTTCAACGCCGATGGTAGCGAAGCTGAGATGTGCGGTAACGGTATACGATGCTTTGCCAAGTTCGTGTACGAAAACAACATCCTACCAGAAGAGAAAATGCTGGTGGAAACCATGGAAGATATAAAAAACCTCGTCTTAACTGTTGATGATGGTAAAGTAACCAGCATCAGAGTAGATATGGGTAAAGCCACCTTTAAACCAGATGAAATCCCCATGGAAACCAGTGAAGCTGAATTCCTTGACCAGGAAATAGTGGTGGATGATGATTCATTCCGAATGACTGTGCTCAGCGTGGGAAACCCCCATGCAATTTCCTTCATTGACGATTTAGACTCCATACCCCTGGAAACCATCGGCCCTAAAATCGAATATCATCCCTCCTTCCCCCAGAGGATCAACGCCCATTTCGTACGTATCCTGGGAAGAGATGAGGTGGAGATGATAACCTGGGAAAGGGGAACTGGAGTAACCCTGGCCTGCGGTACCGGAGCTACCTCCACAGTACTGGCCGGTTACAAACTGGGGCTCCTGGACGAAGAAGTCCTGGTGCACCTGCCCGGGGGAGAGCTTAAAATCACTGTTTACCATGAAAGAGATAAATTAGGCGCGTTTATGGAAGGCGACTCTGTTACGGTGTTTGAAGGACAAATCGAAATCAATATTTAACTTATCTTTTATTTTCTTTAACTTATCTTTTATTTTCCCTTGATTTATCCTGAACCCTTCTTACCTTCTTCGATCTGAAGCTTATCCCTTAAAACTACCGCATCGTTATGTTCCTCATCTTTAGCAGAATAAATAAGTGTGACTGTCCCTTTTTCTTTCTCTAGGTCTTTTATTTTAGATAAAAAACTCTTTTTATCTTTAAGTTCTGCACTGTACCTTTTTTGGAACTCTGACCACTTCTCAGGGTCATGGCCGAACCATTTCCTCAGCTCATCACTGGGTGCTACTTCTTTAAGCCATAAATCCAGTTTAGCTTTATCTTTCGACACACCCCGGGGCCATAGTCTATCCACTAAAATGCGGAATCCATCTTCTTCCTCTGGTGGTTGGTAGGCTCTTTTAATTTTTATCATCATTCATAATATGAATTCCTGGGTTTTTAGATTTTATGAATTAAAAAATTAAAATACTCCATGTATATTAGTGTTGTTGAAAAGAATAATTGTCAAACATACTGAGAGATAAATGGTGGTGAGGGACAAATGCCCGGAAAAGACGTAGAATTGTACTATAAAAAGGCCTTTGAACTTTTACAGAAGAAAGAGTACGATAAATCCCTACAACTCCTGGATATGGTTATTAAAATTGATGAGAAGTATAAACCAGCCTGGAGCTGTAAAGGGATAGCTTACATGGAAAAAGAGGAACATCTCCAGGCTTTAAAATCCTTTGAAAAGGTCATTAAACTGGATGCTGGTGACAACCTTGCATGGTACAATAAAGGTTATGTTCTTCTGCTGATGGAAGAATACGAAGAAGCCAGGAAGGTTTTCGACTTTTTCCTGGCCAGGTATGAGAACAAAAATGATGACTTCTTCAAATTCGCCCTCTATCTACGTGCCAAAAGTCTTTATGGTCTTAAAGACTATGAAAATGCTCTTATTTCGGTTGATGAAGCTATATTAAAGGATAAAAACTTTAAAGATGCCGTGGAACTTCGAGAATCCATTAAAAAAGAACTGGATAAATAATTAGATTGTTCAGATTATTGAAATAGATCAACCTGTTTACAATAAAAAAAAATTACCCCACATACTCCAAGTATGCCTTCAGCATTCACTACCCAGGATACATTCCCTTCTTAATTTCAATAGCTCTTTCTTTTTTTTCTTAAGGTCATCGATGTTTTGCACTATCGATGGTAACTTGGCCTGTATGCACTCAACTGTTTCATCTTCATGGATCCATGTGCAACCTTCACAACTCCATACGCCATTCTCTTTTATCCAGTGCCCCCCAGTGGACGGATCTCCACATGGGTAGAACGGACAGTAACAGAAAGTACAGTTCTGATGGTGATAATGGCAGGGATAATATTCACACCCTAAATTAGGGCCTTCAACACCTTCACCGGCCAGGTATTTCTCATAAAACTCTATAGCCAGGGGATGTAAAGGATAGGGCATCATGTAGCCCCGAGGGGTTACCATCCAGCCGTCCTCCACATAGGACATGCTATTTCCCACTATGATGATGGTGGACATATCGATTTGTTCGGTGGGAAGTTTTTCTAAGGAGGTAATCTTAACATCAGCCCCACCGTCTTTCCCTTTAACCAGGCCTACTGGTGTGGATGGTTTTCTCTCATGCTGCAAGATAGTAAGGGCTTCAGAAAATGGTTTTTTACGGGTTTTACTTCGAGGATTATAGAAAGCTATGACGAAATCCCCTTCACAAGCTTTTTTTATCTTACATTTAATTTCAGAAAGGGGGGTTAATAGATCACTTAGGCTTATAACTGCAAAATCATGTAATGGGGCTCCTAGAAGTGATGCTGCAAAGTTAACCGCTGATATCCCGGGTACAACTTCTACTTCCCGGTCTTCATACTTGCCCATCAACTGGAAGAGGACGTTGGCCATTCCAAAAATCCCTGGATCTCCACTGGATACGAGGACTACCTTCTTACCCTCCTGGCTTTCACGCACAGCCAGCTCAGCTCGGAGCACTTCCCGTCCCATTCCCTTAGAGAGGACTTCTTTTCCTTCCACCAGGTCTTCTATATACTTAATATAACCTTTATAGCCTATTATAACATCTGCTTCTTCAATAGCCTTTAATGCCCGTATGGTCATGTCTTCCCGGGAGGGGCCGATGCCCACCACACTAATCATCGCGGATTCACCCTTTGTATAGGAATTCCTATGGTTCAATTACAAATGTTGCATCAAATTTTCCAACGTTTATTAAAAAAAATTTAAGTACCGTTTGGTGAGTTACTATACAGCTTACGGACGGTAGTGATTACTATGGAGTTTAAATCCACTGTAATTCCACCACTTTCCACTTTACCAATGGCTGTAGCAGTTATGCTGTACGTTTCATCGGGTTTGATGATGATACTTCCATTACTACTATTACCGCTGGTGGTGGTTGTCTTATAAGCCATCAAAGTGATGGTTACGGTGATGTTTTCGTTTCTGGTGCTTTCATTTGTATGGGCCGACAAAGATTGAAGATTAACACCATTCATCTCACTCTTATTCTGGATGGCCTGTGCTACATCATTTTCATTGTTGATTTCGATGGCTGTCTGGGTGTTGTTTTGCGATCCCTGTAGTAAGTGTATCAGGGAATTGATCCCATCCAACTGCATATCTATCAATTTCCCTATATCTGGGGGTTCCCCAGAGACTATGGTGTTGGCACTGATTATTCCTGCTTCAAAAAATACCACGCATAAAATGAAAAGTAAAAAGTATTTAACTGCACTGTTCAATGATATCACCTTTTATAAATTGAATTTCCTTCGTAAAAAGATTAATTGCTGATTCTGTAATTTTATGTTATTTTCAGAGATGTGAGGTTAACTATTATAATTATAACGTAGTTAAATAAAATAAAAGCTTTTGGGATATTTCATGTACGAGACCATCATCAACAAATTCGTGGAAGCTGAAGTTTTACTGGACGACACAGCCTACCAGAAGATAAAAAAACAGGAAAATGCTTTAAAATTTACAGAATCCTTGATTCATGGATTAGGCCTCCCACGGGAGGATATAATGATTCTCACCGGTGAGATGGTGGAACAGTACCTTGAAGATAGTAAACCAGGGATAGGTGAGGATAATTCCAATGGTGAAAGCAGTTCCCCTAACAAAACCAGCCCCTCTAGTGAAAGCAGCATCCAAGCAGCTCCTATCTCCAGTGCTGAAAGTATCCCAGAACCAGACTCTTTTGCAACTGATAATACTCCAGAACCAGACTCTTTTATAACTGATAATACTCCAGAACCAGACCCTTTCGGAGCCACTGAAACAGGTAACGCTTCCCAGGCAACTGAAACTGACAACACAACCCATGCAACTGAAACTGAAACAATCCAGGCAACTGAAACAGATGACATCACGACCACAGCCGACGACTACGAACCAATACCCCAAAGTAAACTGAGTGAAAGCCACGGTGTTGAGATAATTAAGGATTCCAGCCGGAAATCCTATACCAATGGAGAGATAAAGGATTTCACAGCCTACTTCGGCAGCAGATATCATAAGTTAAGGGATATGTTGCATAGGAAAAAGGATCTGAAAAGCCCCCAATCCATAAAGGAACTGGAAAACATCCAGGACGTGGTGAACGTTATTGGAATGGTCAACGATGTGAGGAACACTAAAAATAACCATAAACTAATTGAAGTGGAAGATGAAACCGGAACCGCCAGTGTGCTGGTCCATAACGAGAACCATTCCCTGTTTGAAGATGCAGAACGGGTGGTTAAGGATGAGGTACTGGGAGTGGTAGGCACCAGAAAGGGAAGCCTGATAATGGCGTCCCAAATTATAAACCCAGGAGTGCCCCGTATAGATGAGAAAAAGATGGATTTCTCCATGGTTTTCATATCCGACACCCACATAGGAAGTTCCACCTTCCAGGGTGATGCATTTAACCGATTCATCAAATGGATAAACGGGGAATTCGGTGATGAAGAACAGCAGGAAATAGCCAGCAACGTACGCTACCTGATAGTAGCGGGAGATATCGTAGATGGAATCGGGGTCTATCCTCACCAGGATAAGGAACTAACCATCAAAGATATTTATAAACAGTACGAAGAGGCTGCCCGGCTCTTCGGAGAGATAGATGATGTACAGATTATAATCACCCCAGGAAACCACGACGCAGGACGCTTAGCAGAGCCTCAACCAGCCATTCCAGAAGAATACGCCGGCGACCTATATAAACTTAAGAACGTGAAATTTGCAAGTAACCCGTCCATGGTCGGTTTAGATGGGATTAACGTACTGATCTACCATGGCCGGAGCTTTGACGATTTTGCCATGACCGTTAAGGGTATGAGCCACCAGAATACGGATATTATAATGAAGGAACTCCTGGAAAAAAGGCATTTAGCCCCTATCTATGGTGAGAGAACCCCACTGGCCAGTGAGGTTGAAGACCATATGGTGATTGAAGAAGTGCCTGATGTCCTCCACACCGGACACGTGCATATCAATTCTTATAAGAAGTACAAAGGCATTCACCTGGTAAACAGCGGCACATTCCAGTCCCAGACCGAGTTCCAGAAGATATATAACATCGTGCCCACCGTTGCACAGGTTCCAGTGTTGAACCAGGGGACCATGAAGATGTTGAAGTTCAATTAATATATTTGGTTCAATTAAATACCTTAAGTTCAGTTAAAACCAGATAATTTAATTTATAATTATAAAATGATAATAAGAGGATAAATAATAATAAGGGGGTATTTTTATTCTAAATAAAGCTAAAAAACAGTTGGCAGAGGTGGCTCATTATATCTATCAGAAAGGACTGACGCCGGGTAGATCCGGGAATATCAGCATGAAAGTATGGAATATCCCTGATACATCAAATAACGTGGATGTTCCTGAGGAGGTTGATGATGATCCGTTAATTTTAATAACCCCCAGTGGCGTGTCCTTAAGTGATGTTACCCTTGGAAACGTGATAGTTACAGATTTAGATGGGGAAAAACTGGAGGGTGATGGTGAACCCTCTTCTGAAAATGGTATGCACCTGGAAATCTATAGGAAAAGGGATGATGTTGAGGCAATAGTACACACCCATCCGCCGTATGCCACAGGATTCTCATTTACAGATAAGAAGATCCCCCGATTTGAAGGTTTCGGGGAAATTAAAGCACCCTATATAGCGGAGATAGAATACGCCGTCCCGGGTTCCATAGATTTGGTTGAATCAGCGTCTGATGGTTTGATAAATGAAGATGTGTTGCTTCTAAGAAATCATGGTGTGGTTACTGTGGGTCCAGATATTTTTGAGGCTGTTCTTCTGGCCGAATTCACAGAAAGCAGTGCCAAAACAGGGTTTGTAATACAGGTCTTGGG
>WOYJ01000113.1 GCA_011620845.1 Methanobacteriaceae archaeon | reverse complement strand
ATTCTATTATATATAAATCCAGATTTTTATTTAGAAAAAGAAGTAGTAGACTTCAATAATTCAATATAACGGAATGAATTAATCGAAAGCAAATTAAAAATAATATGAATTAATAAAAAGCAAAATAAAAGAATAAAAAATCTATAAAAAATTAAAAAGAAGAAAAAATGGACTCCCATTAGAGTTTATCTAATGGTACTGAATGAGTTCCACTTTTTCTTCGGTTTTGATCTTCTTCATGGCGTCTCTGAAGTTTTTCATGGTGATCTTATCGGCCTGTAAGTTATCTCTAAGGGCGAGCATCACTGCTTCACGGGAGACTGCTTCAATATCAGAACCGACGTATCCTTCAGTGTTTTTGGCCAGTCTTTGCAGGTCCACATCGTCTGCCAGGGGCATCTTTGCGGTGTGCACTTTGAATATCTCCAGACGGCCTTTTTCATCGGGTTCTTCGATTTTTACATGCCTGTCGAATCTGCCTGGTCGCACCAGTGCAGGGTCTAAAATATCTGCACGGTTGGTTGCAGCGATCACCGCTACGTCTTGAAGTTCTTCCATACCGTCTATCTCGGTAAGTAGCTGGTTAACCACTCTCTGGGTTACACCGGAGTCTGTGCTTCCCCCTGCTCTGGTGGAGGCTAGTGCATCGATTTCATCAAAGAAAATTACGGTTGGTGCTGTCTGCCTTGCTTTCCTGAACACTTCCCGGACACCTTTTTCTGATTCTCCCACCCATTTTGATAGGAGTTCAGGGCCTTTAACTGCTATGAAGTTAGATTCACTTTCATTGGCCACTGCCTTTGCGAGTAAGGTCTTACCAGTTCCTGGTGGACCGTAAATAAGCACTCCTTTTGGTGGTCTCACCCCGAATCTTTCAAAGCTATCCGGATACTTGAGGGGCCATTCCACTGCCTCTCTAAGTTCCTGTTTAGCTGATTTTAATCCTCCGATATCATCCCATTTGACGTTAGGTACCTGAACCAGTACTTCTCTCAGGGCGGAGGGTTGGATTTCTCTAAGGGCTTCCCGGAAGTCGGATTTTTTGATGATCATCTTCTGGAGTATTTTCTGGGGTATTTCTCCTTCTGGTTTTATATCGGGAAGTACCCTTCTTAGAACCCTCATGGCGGCTTCTTTACAGAGTGTTTCCAGGTCTGCCCCTACAAATCCGTGGGTGGTTTCAGCTATCTCTTCTAAGTCAACCTTTTCATCCAGGGGCATGCCTCTGGTGTGAATTTGCAGTATTTCTTGGCGTCCGTCTTTATCTGGTACGCCTATTTCGATTTCCCGGTCGAACCTTCCTCCCCGGCGTATAGCAGGGTCCAAGGCGTCGGGTCTGTTGGTTGCCCCAATGACCACTACCTGTCCCCTGGTTTTAAGTCCGTCCATCAGGGTTAATAGCTGGGCTACTACTCTTCTTTCCACTTCACCGGAGACTTCTTCCCTTTTAGGGGCTATTGCGTCGATTTCATCTATGAATACTATACTGGGTGCGTTTTCTTCTGCTTCTTCAAAGAGTTCCCTGAGGCGTTCTTCTGATCCGCCCACGTACTTGCTCATGATCTCCGGGCCCTGTATGGATATAAAATGGGCGTCTGTTTCGTTGGCCACTGCCTTGGCCAGTAAGGTTTTACCGGTTCCTGGTGGTCCGTGCATCAGCACTCCTTTTGGTGGTGATATTCCCAGTCTTTCGAAGAGTTCGGGTCTTTTAAGTGGGATTTCTATCATTTCCCGGACTTTCTGGACTTCTTCTTTGAGCCCTCCTATGTCTTCGTAGGTGACATCTATTATGGTTTTTACTCCTTCGAGTTTGGATACGTCCACTGGGTTGGTCTCTATTTCTACTTCGCTCATACTGGTGACTTTAACTGTACCGGCTGGTTTGGTGGATACTACGGCCAGTTTTATTTCGCCCATCGGGCTGAAACTACTCCTTCCACCAAAAAACTCGTCTAACACGGAGTCCATAGCAGTTGCCTGGGGTCTGATACCTGTCTTGATGATATCTCCCTTGGTGAATACTCTTCCACTGAAGGCTCCTTTGATGTCTCCCCTGATTATCACCTGCTGGTCTACCGGTGCCAGGACTACCTTTTGGGCTTCTTTTACCTGGGCCCTTCTAACTGTCACTTCTTCTCCGATGGATGTTCCGGCGTTTTTCCTGATGTATCCGTCTATCCTGATGATTCCCAGACGTATATCTGATTGTGAGGATGCCACTACTGAGGCTGTAACTTTTTTACCTTCTATCTCAATTATGTCGCCGTCTATAAGGCCTAGTTGCTGCATACATTGTGGGTCGATTCTGGCTACTGATCTTCCCACGTCTGCCTGTGAAAATGCTTCTGCAACTTTTAATTTCATTTCTTCGTTTTCGATATTTATTCCCCCATATGAGTTTTTGTTTTAATTGTTAATTGATTATATGCTTTACTTTCTCAAAAAGATGCTTTAAAAAATCTAAAAATAAATTAGTAAACCATTAGTATTTTAGTTAACTTATGTTACTATAACCTTGTTGTTCATCCTATATAAAGGTTTTGTTAGAAATTAGAGAAATTTGTAGAAAACAGATGGGTTAATTCAGGATAGAAACTGGAAATTTATCTTATTATCCCGCCAAAACCATTAAGAAGTGCTTCTACCTTACTTCGAGCATGTGGATCTATCACTTCATATCTTAAAGTGATACTCTTCATTCCTTTATTTATCTGGCTGCCCTGATAGACATCCACCACCTGGGAAGCCACCACACCATTAAAACTCCCGATGGCCTCGGCAACCATCTCTGGATCGGCACTTTCTGGTAAGATTACAGAGACATCGAAACTCTTCCTGGGACAGTTATCGTTCTTGTAGTCTTCCAGTTCCCGGGGACTCAATATTTCTATGTTGGAAATCTTCAGTTCAGTTATCTTCTGGTTATGGATTAAGGTTATTAAATCGGCGGAAATTTCTTCCAATTTTCCTATATGTATTTTACCAGAGTAGATATGTCTTAAACCAACTTCTTTACCCACAGAATTCTTTAAAATATTCAATTCCTGGTTTAAAGCAGATATGGCTTTATCTGATCGTCCCAAGGCAGCCTCCAGATCGTCCATATGTTTGGCTGCACTGCTCATAGCCTTAACAAAACTGGTTTCATCCCCATTCTTTGCCATTTCATTGAGTTCGCTGTATGTGGTGAGAAATCTTTCATGGGTCTTGGGGATGTAATGATTGTGGGTCTGGATGGAGTAGTAGAGGTAGGGGTTTTCTGCAGTGATCCTGGCGATCATATCGAGCATCAGGCTGTAGATGGGGCTGGCAAATTTCCTTGACTCCTTTACATCCACCTCTAATTTTTCCAAGGTAACGGCCATGCTGATGTAAGTCAGATGGGTTAAACCCTGAACAACGCTCATCATCTGATCGTGTATCTTGGGTGTTGTCTCTATAATACGGGCATTTTCTGATTCTAAAAATTCAACCACTTTTTGGTACCATTCACCCTTGGTTACGGGTGTGAGTACCACCACCTGGCCATCCAGGGACCTTATTCTTGGTCCGAACATGGGGTGCATGGGTATGAATTCTACTCCTTCAGGGACGTATTCCTGCATTAACTGGGCAGGTTTTTCCTTAACTGATGTAACATCCACCAGCAAGGATCCTGCCTGGAGATGGGGGGATATCTCCTTGATGGTTCGAGGAGTAACGTCAATGGGTACCGCTAAAATAGCTATTTTAGAGCGGGTAACTGCTTCGATATTGTTGGGAGTGTATTTTACTCCCATCTTCCGAGCTATGTTCATTCCCAGTCTACTATCTCTCCCGGTGATGGTAACATCACAACCCCTTTTTTTAAGGTAACTAGCTATCCAATTTCCTAGTCCACGGGTACCTCCAATCACTGCAATTTCCATAGAGTTATCTTTAGATTGGCTGTCTATTAAATATTTTTAATAGATTATCTGGGTATCTCTTAATTTTTAAAATGATGATCCTCTCATTATGTAACCCTATGATTTTCATATTTCCAGTGTTTTTATTCCCTCGGGAGTTTTTGCCACAGACTTAGCGGACATATCATCCACTGCCTTCAATAGTTCACCGATACTCTCGTTCTCCAGGACTTCCAGGAACTTTTCCAGTTCTACAGACTGCCTTAAAAACAGGCCTCTACGTTTAATGGGTGTTCTACGTTCGTTTAATGGGTTTATTTCAACCATTATTGTTTTGTTACCTCCTTTTTCCGGAGTTTTAACTAGAAATGCTCCGTCGACTGAGGTAGGCACTCTTTGCCAAGGTTCGACATTTTTTAAAGCTTCTACGATCTTTTCTTCAATCTGGTTTTCCATTTTAGTCACCACTATAAAGATGGTAATAACTTTTATTTAAAAGTTATGATTAAGCAGGTGAGAAGAAAAAAATTGAGAAGAAAAAAATAATTGGAGAACAAATAAATAAGAACATAGCCTTATATTAAACAGAATAAAAATATAAAGGGCATATTATCATGCGCATCGTCCACCAAGATACAAAGAAGGGGATCATCGAATTATTACCAGAAACCCTGGATGATCTATGGCACCTCTCCCATTTGATAGAACCAGGAGACCTCCTATCAGCCAGGACAACAAGGCGTATACAGGATACAACCGGGGAACGCCTCCGTAGCGATAGAGGGATTAAGAAAACATTCTTCATGGGCATACGTGTAGATAGCATTAATTTTCACCGGTACACCGGAAAATTACGGGCAACCGGTGTGATTGAAAAGGGTCCCGAAGACCTGGTCCCCCTGGGCTCCCACCATACCCTGGATTTAAAGCTTAAAAATCCGGTGAAAATACAGAAAGAGAAATGGTCCCGCTGGCATCTCCAGAGGATCAAAGACGCGGTTGAAGCATCTAAAATACCCAAAGCCCTGGTGGTGGTCATCGAAGATGACAATGCCGATTTAGGTATACTGCGCCAGTATGGTGTGGAATATTACGGACCCATAGTGGGTGGAGTGTCCGGGAAAAGGATGGTGCAGAAGAACCGGCAGCAGGTCATCGAAAAATTCTACGATCAGATAATGGAAACTATAGGCACCTTCGAAGGAATAGAGGGCATAGTAATAGCCGGCCCTGGATTTGGAAAAAATGATTTCTACAAATATCTGGAAGAGAAACACAAGGAAATATCTAAAAAGGCCATCCTGGAAAGTACCGGGGCAGGTGGAAGAGCAGGGATACGCGAAGTCCTCCAGAAGGGGCTCCTGGAAGATATGGCAACCGAGGGGCGTATCGCCGAGGAAATGCGTGTCATGACCGAAGTCCTCCAGGAGATTGGGAAAACATCAAACCTGGTAACTTATGGTAAGAAAGAGGTTGAGATAGCAGCCCAAGCAGGGGCAGTGGAACAGTTACTGGTCATAGACAAACTGGTTCGGGAACCAGATGTGGAAAAGATAATGAACACCACGGAGAATCTGGGTGGTAAAGTGATGGTTATAAGCAGCGAACACGAGGGTGGTAAACAGTTACAGGCTCTAGGTGGTATTGCGGCGCTTTTAAGGTACAGTGTTTAAAAAATTGGATAACATAAGAATAGACAAAAATCTGGATAGCAGGAGTAAATTATGGATCAGATATTTCTCTTAATTTTAATATTCCTATTATCAGCAGTTTTAACTCTCTTATTTAAATTCCTCTTCACCAGATGGGGAGGGAACCTGTACACAAAAATAAGAGAGGGAACTCCACGGGCCGTGGGTTTGGCTCCCTTTTTAGTTCTTTTACTATTTTTCCCACCCCCAGGAAATTATTTAATAGCCATAATTGGTTTAATGGCATTTCTAGACGATGTAATCGGTAGGAAAAAGATCAAATCCCTTCCCTTTGAACTGGGACAGCTCTCCAGGGGCATAGGGATGTTGATGGTCATGACCGTTGGATACCTATACTTCGGCCCGGTCGCCATACTGATTGCACTCATGATCCAACCCATGAACATTGCAGATATGCAGCCCGGGACAGCCTGTTCCACCATAATTATTATGAGCTCAATAATTGCAGTGCTCCTTTATTTAACTACTGGTAATCCATATTCCCTGGCATTACTTGTACTGGCAGCATGTCTGGGATACGCTCCCCTGGATTACCGGGGTAAGATCATGATGGGTGAAGTGGGCAACCACTCCTTCGCCGTTGCCCTGGGAATTATATACGCCCTCTGGGGAATTACTATGTCTAATTCCTACAATTGGGGCTCTGCCGGGGTGTTCCTGATCGTTTTAATCCTTTTGATTATTACATCTATTTTAATAGCTCTGTTAAGGTGGAATAACCTCAGATCCTTCCTGGAAGATGAACTCAAAATAGAAAACCCTTACTTCGGTGATTTACTGATGGATGTGCTTACCGGTGGTGGGTTAGGAGATTTAGTGAGGAAATTAACCCTGAAAAAAAGCAATATTGAAATAGAAAATGGTTTGGGGAAACGTATGGGATTGCGTAGGTTGTTCTACAATCCTTATGCTGTTTCTAAATAAATAAAGTTGATTTTATGTATATTCTAATAGCCGAAACTGATTCCCGGACTATCCAGGATTTAAAAGCTATTTTAGGAAACTTGGGACACACGTTCTTAATGTAGTTTCCACTGGGGAAGAAGCAATAAAGAAAACCCGTAGCTTAAATCCGGATTTAATCTTAATTGATCTAAAATTAGACAGTGAAATGGGTGGTGTGGAAGCTGCAGGGAAAATAAAAAATCTAGAGAATACCCCCATCATATTCCTGACTGTTTTTATAAAAAAATTGCCTGAATAAATCGTTAGGGGTATCAGAGGATGCTATTGTGTTAAGTAAACCTGTAAAACAGGAACATCTGGAATACTCTATTAAAAGAGTCATTTATGGAATCTGAACATGTATCATGTTATTATTATATTGTATAAAAAGTATAAGCTTCATGTGAAATAACTAGGAGTAAAGGTGCTGAAATGAGTGTGTTTGATAGAATTAAAGAGAAGCCTTATAAATTCCTTTTAATCTTACAGGGCTTCTTACTATGGTGTACAACTTATTCTGGTTTTCCTGATCTAATCCTTTGAATGTATCCTGGATTGTGTTAGATATATTTGTGATAAATGAAGGTATATTTGTCTATAGAGTTCTCAACACTGCCTATTATATAATTTCAGTTACATCCATATTCCTTCAGGGTTTAATATTGATTTATATTTATTTCTTCAGTTTTATTTCCGTTGAGTTATGGGAATTCGTTTATCTATCGATTCTTTTAATATTTTCAATTATTTTCTTTTGTATTACAGTATACTATTCTTCAATTAAAAAAGCCAATAAATATTCGATCAAGGAAATTATCCGGAAGCATTGAAGTATTATGATAAAAGCTTGAAAAAAAATCCCCAAATATAACAGAGCCTGGATTGGTAAAGGTGCAACATTTGCCAAGCTTGAAAAATTAGATGAAGCTTTAGAATGCCATGAAAAAGCATTGGAACTGTATCCAAACGATCTTACAGCGTTAAACAATACATCTAACATTCTTATGAAGCTAAAAAGATTTGAAGAAGCAGAAAGAAAAAAAATAGGGTTACATAAGATGCTTAATAGAATTATACTTATAATAGAACAGGACATGATATCTGTTGTTCGATGTACAACCCTATTTCTTCCCCTCCTCAAGGTCCCCATTGCCAGTCACAATTCAGAAGTTTTTTAAGCTCATATTTGCTCATTGTAAAACTTCCCTATTTACTCATTGTAACATAGTTGGGCAGTCTTTTATTGGTTTTATAAAAGCTTAGTACCGCACTGAACATGTATATCACCTTGGTGAATTTCATGTTTCCTAATTTGGTAGTCAAATAATTAGGCGCTCTACCATAGTTGTTTATGAAGTTCACCACATTTTTAGCAATGGTTATAAAGTCTGCCTTTAATATCTTGCCTGATTTAATTTGCCCGGATTCTTTTGGCGCTGCATTCACATTTTTTATGGTAATAGATGCTGTTTTTCCACTGCTTATCTGGATGGTTGCCTGTGAAAGTAGGTAGAGGAATTTGGGCATGGATACCTTGATTCCGCTTATGGTTACTGTGCTGGGTAATCTTTTATTTTTATCAAAGTAGCTTTTAACACTGGCTGCTGCAGCTGCAATCTGACTTATCGTGACTTTTGATGGAGTTACCACTGTAAATTTAGTGTTAAATAAGGATACAGGGGCACCTGCATCGCTAGTTACAGATGAAGTGTGTATTATAACAGTGTACACACCTACAATTAGACTACTTGATGGTTTGATGGTTAAAACTTTACCACTTACCGAGTTAGTGGTTTTTATTACAGTACTGCCCTTTTTAAGCTCAACCCAACCTGTACCCATCTTAATATTCTTGTTAAAGGTGATCTTAATCACCTTATCTGCTGCTACATTAGTTGCATTCTTTGTAGGATCAGAACTTGTTACAGTTGGTGGTGTATTGTCTATAATGACATTGGTTTGGACAGTCTGATCATTCAGTTCTGCGGAAATATTTGCAGTTCCGTCGGTTGTTCCACCGGTTAAAGTAGCTTTAGCTACTCCATTAAGTGTGTATTTTGTGATGGTGGTACTGCCTAAGTTACCCAGGTTAGTGGTGAATGTTATAGGTATGTTGTCTGGTATGTGGCCGTCTGCCGGATTATGATAACCACCGTTGGAATCATAGGTTAGATCTGCTGTTATTGTGGACTTAACATTTTTTGATATACGTACGGGGTTAGCGCTGATCTTTAGAAACAGCCACGGGGTAACGTCAACATTGCTGTTTACAAGGTCAGACGGGTTACCATTGAACCCCCACCAGTTGTTCTCTGCATTTATGCTGTGAACGGAGTAAATAGCACTACCCTGACTACTATCACTTGCATTGTTTCCAAGAAATATGTTAAAATTAACAACAACAGTACCATTACCAGCACTAAATATAGCACCACCAGAATTCGCAGAGTTACCTGTAAAAGTAGAAGATAACGCAATCAAATAACCAGCCTCATTCATGATAGCACCACCCATATCTCCAGAGTTTCCTGTAAAAGTGGAATTTTCTACTATCATCAAATTAAGTTCATCATCCATGTCCATACCATCATTGTATAAGGCACCAGCAGCAGTAGATGCAGTGTTATTGATGAGTATAGAGTTCGCAATATAAGCGGTAGCATAGTTAGCGATTCCCCCACCAGCAGTATATGCGATGTTTTCTGTAAAAGTAGAATTGTCCACACCCAACATACCGCCGTAATTGCAGATAGCACCACCATACCAATTTACAGAGTTTCCTGTAAAAGTAGAATTAGACACAATCAAATAAATACCGTTATTGAAGATAGCACCACCATAAGAATTTGCAGAGTTTCCTGTAAAGTTAGTATTAAACACGCCTAAAAAACCATCATTGTAGACCGCACCGCCATTTCCATCGGTATATCCATTTTGAATGGTTAGATTCGCCAAGATAACAGCACCATCACTGGTAATGTTAAATATCCGATCTAAACCTTCACCATCGATTATAGTATCAGTCCTACTTTCACCGAAGATTGTTACGTTTTTGCTGATGGTTATGTTCCTGTTGCCATCTCCCTTATAAATCCCATTTGCTATATATATACCACCACCGGGAGCAACAGCACCCGTGGCATTTAAAATAGTGAGCTTAGGAGATTCTTGAGTACCAAGGTTATCATCATTTCCAGTGGTATTAACAAATATAATATCAGGGCCAGCCGCTGCTACAATACCTGGCAAAATCAGTGCACAAAAAACTAAAAACGATATTAAAACTAAAAATTTTTTTCTTACTAACATTATCCCGCCCCTTAAAATCATATCTAACTTATTATTACTTTTTCATAGAATTTAACT
>WOYJ01000054.1 GCA_011620845.1 Methanobacteriaceae archaeon | reverse complement strand
ATTAATTGTTAATTTGATTATTAATTGTTAATTTGATTATTAATTGTTAATTTGACATCTTATAGATTAAGACGTTCTGATGCATGTTAAGTAAAAAATAAGCTAAGTTAGGGATTTTACTTAAAAACTATGCGGAAATTAGCCTTAAAACCAATACTTAATATTTCATAATAATCTTAATTTTCTCTAGTTCTTTAGCAATTTTATCCCTTTTTTCAGATAATACATCCTTAGAGTCCATTTTAAGAGCTTCTGTAGGACAGGTTAACACACAGATGGGGTTTTCACGGTCTATGCATAGATTGCATTTTTTAGCAACCCCTGCTTCGTTGATGTGTATGGCTCCTATGGGGCAGGCGTCTCGGCAGAGACCACAGCCAATGCATACTTCCTCATCTATTATTATGGCACCGTCCATCTCCTCTATAGCGTCTTCTGGGCAAACCGTGAGACAGGGTGCTCTCTCTGGTGAGCAGTGCAGACAGAATATGGGCACTCCATTTATAACCCGGATAGCATTCTGGGGGCATATCCTCTCACAGCGAGAGCATTCCTCACATAATTCCGGGGTGGATATTAACTCCTTCATTTGGATTCCTCCCTCTGCAGCGTCTTCATCGCCCGAGTTTTAGAGGTTAAAATGTTGATGAATTGAGTTTTCTTCCTCTTCTTACCCAGTCCAGTGAGTTTCTCGATGTGTTGTTTCTGTTTTTCCAGTTTAAGCTTTTCAGTGTCCACCAGTGCAATAGCTCGTTTTGAACAGGCCTTAATACAGGCTGGTGTGTCCAGGTCAGGGCACTGATTACATCTGTGAGCTTTCCTTTCATGGATGCTGATGCTTCCGAAGGGGCAGACCATCATACACAGTCCACAGCCGATACACTTGCTATCCGTGATTCCCTCTTCATCGATGGCTTCTGTGGGGCAGATAAGCTGGCAGGGTGCATCTTCGCAGTGCTGGCAGACTATGGGATAGTATGAATCATCGACTTCCCTGATTGTTATCCGGGAAGTGCCATACAATCCGGCGCAGGCCTTTTCACAATCCAGACAGCCGTCACAGACATCTGGTTGAGTTAGTATCTTCTTCAAAACTGTATCCCCATTTTATATTTTGAGCTCCGCACAAACCTGGTCCACGTAATTCTGGATTTTCTCCTTCTCTTTATCGGCCAAGTGTTTGAATCTTTTCTGGGCCTCCAGGTAAACGTTAACTGGTTTTCGCTCTAAAGGTCTGTAGGTTATCTTAAATTCTCCTTCTTCAATTTCATAGAGTAACCATGAACCGGTTTCCACGGCTAGTCTCCCGAGTTCTATGGTTTTTGAGGGGTCGTATCCCCATCCAGTGGTACATGGTTGGTGGAGGTGGATATAGGCCGGTCCTTCTATCTCCTTGGCCTTCTGGACTTTTTTCATGAAGTCTTCTGGGTAGGAGATGGATGCCGTTGCTACATAGGGTACTCCATGGGCGGCCATGATCATGGGTATGTTCTTTTTGGGCTTGTTTTCACCGAAACTTTCCTTTCCATGTGGTGATGTAGTGGTTGACGCACCGTAAGGGGTGGCTCCACTTCTCTGGACCCCGGTGTTCATGTATGCTTCGTTATCGTAACAGATGTAAATTAAATTATGACCCCGCTCCATGGCTCCTGAGAGGGATTGTAATCCGATATCTGCGGTTCCGCCGTCTCCAGCAAAGGCCACTACAGTAACATCATCTTTTCCCTGTGCTTTAAGGGCCCTTTCAACTCCGCTAGCTACTGCACCGGCATTTTCAAAGGCAACGTGTATCCAGGGAATCTTCCAGGAAGTTTCTGGATAGGGGGTGGTTATAACTTCCAGGCAACCGGTGGCCGATACGGCTACTGTGTTTTCTCCCAGCATCTTCAGGGCCAGTCTGACCCCTATGGTGGCACCGCATCCAGCGCATGCTCTGTGTCCTGGTGCTAAAAATTCTTTTTCAGGTATATCCATAATTATTCCTCCTCCTTTAATCCGATCCAGTTGATCTGGTTAGTCTCGGTCGTTGGATTTTTGGTTTTCTCGACTATGCTGATTATATCGTCGGGGGAGACTTCACGTCCTCCCAGTCCCAGTATGAATCCAGATGCATCTACATCCATTTTGGCTTTAATCTCGTTGAATAAGACTCCTCCAATTCCGAAGGAGATGTTTTTATCTAAAACGGCTATTCTACGGGCTCCTTTAACTGCTTCGTATATATCCTCCTGGGGGAAGGGTCGGTATGAGATAACCTTTAAGAGACCTACTTTTTCTCCCTTTTCCCTTAGACGGTCTATAACGGTTTTTATGGTTCCACAGATGGATCCCATGGCTATCAGGATGATTTCAGCGTCTTCAGTCTTGTACTTTTCAACCAGGTTGTATTTTCGTCCGAAAACTTCTTCAAATTCCTGGTTAACCCTTCTTATAACATCTTTAGCCCCTTCCATGGCCACTTCCATGTCGTGTCTGGCTTCCATGTAGTAGTCCGGGTCGGTGAAGGTTCCCAAGGACATGGGGTCCTTGGGATCCAGGTAGGATATCGGTTCGTATGGTGGTAAAAATTTGTCCACATCTTCCTGTGAGGGGATGTCCACCGGTTCAACCGTATGGGTTAATATGTAACCGTCTACACAGACCATACTGGGAAGGAGTACTTCATGGTCTTCAGATATTTTATAAGCTTGAATTACAAAGTCCAGGGCTTCCTGGGCATTTTCAGCGAAAAATTGCATCCACCCAGTATCTCTTTCAGAGATGGAGTCCTGCTGGTCGTTCCAGATGCTTAAGGGTGCAGATAGTGCTCTGTTTGCATTTCCCATCACTATGGGGGTTCTCATACCTGCTGCCACGAATAATATTTCATGCATCAGGGCCAGGCCCTGGGATGATGTGGCGGTGAAGGTTCTAACTCCGGTACCAGAGGCGCCTACCGCGGCACTTATGGAGCTGTGCTCAGATTCGACCATTATATACTCGGCTCTAAGATCCCCGTCAGCCACAAACTGGGCCAGGTATTCTGAGATGGTTGTCTGGGGTGTTATGGGGAAAACCGGGACTACTTCCGGTTTGCACATTTTAACTGCTTCGGCAATGGCCCTATTTGCAGAGATAACCTTAATCATGCTATTCCCTCTCCATTTTAATCGCTTCTACCGGGCATTCTTCGGCACAGATACCGCAGCCTTTACAGTAATCATAGTCTATATCGTAATCTTTATTTATGCAGCCTTCTGGACAAAATAAAATACAATTTACACAATCTATACATTTTTCTTTGTCTAAAATGGGTTTGAATGTTCTCCAGCTACCTGTTTTATTTTTTACGCTGCTTCCAGGTTCTTTAACAGTAGCTCCTACGGATGTCATGTGATCACCTTACTTTTTAACTTTTTCATAGGCAACTTGGACGGCTTTGGCGTTCTTTTCACCTATCTTACCATGGAATGTTTCTTTAGTAACCTTTTCAATGGAATTCACTGAAACTATACCACTGACACCGGCAAGCGCACCTAACATAACCGTGTTTACTATGGGCACGCCCAGTATGTCCAGGGCAATTCCAGTGGCATCGATGTTATAGGATTCCATCTCTTTTATAAGATCAACATCATCAGTGGAATTTATTATTACTTTTCCATCTTCTTTAAGCCCGGATAATACATCTACAGCTTCTAGAAGTGTTTCATCTAAAACAACAACATAATCGGGATTATAAACTTGATACCTTCTTCTTATGGGTTTATCAGATATTCTTGAGAAAGCCATAACTGGGGCGCCTTTTCGCTCAGCACCGAAGAATGGGAATGCTTGGCAGTATTTTCCATCTTCAAAAGCTGCCTTTGCAAGTATCTCAGCAGCTGTTACGGCACCTTGTCCGCCACGTCCGTGAAAACGAATTTCGATCATTTTTTTTATTCCTCCATTTCTATACTGATAATATATAGTACGATCAACTCATTCCTCATAGTTAATCATTATAAATAGTAATCATATTTAATCATTATAAATTGTAATATATATACGTGATGGTCAATGTGAAGTTTAAGGTAAAAAGATGAAAATCTTAATTTATACGTGATGGTCAATGTAAAGATTAGAGGTAAAAAGATGAAAATCTTAATTCTCACTGGAAAACTGGCAAGCGGAATAGTGGAGAGAGTAACATCCGAATCTGAACACCAGGTTGATACATTGACCATAAACACACCCATAGCTGCTTTTCTAACGCCCAGAAGAATCATCCAGGAACTGGAGAAGCTCGAACTGGAATATCTAACCTCCTTTGAGATGATAATCACCCCAGGACTCATCAGAAAAGACGTAAGTCCTGTGGAGGAGAAAACAGGTATTCCCACATACAAAGGTCCTAAAGACGCAGCAGATCTCCCGGTGGTCCTGGAGATGATTGAAAAACTGAGATTAAGTCCAAAAATCCCCGCTGACAAACTCATCGAGGATGAACTTAGAAAAAAAGCCCTGAAATTCATAGAAGATTTCGAAAATGATGGGGTTAATGTTAAGAAGCTCTTAAAAAAGCCGGAAAATATCCTGGTGGGAAACCTGCCCGTGGGGGAAGACTTCCCCATGAGGGTGCTTGCCGAGATAGCCAACGCCCCATTACTCACCCCGGAAGAGCTCCTCAAACGAGCCCAATACTACCTGGAAAACGGGGCGCACATGATCGACATCGGGATGATAGCCGGAGAATCCCTGGAAGACAAGGTCCCAGGGATGGTTAAGTTGTTGAAGGACAATCTGGGCGATGTACCGGTGAGCATAGACAGCCTTAATTCTAAAGAGCTAAAAGTGGCCATTGAATCCGGGGTTAACCTGGTTTTAAGCTTGGACCATGGTAACTTATACGAAGTTTTACCTTTAATACAGGATCATAAAATACCCGCGGTGATACTACCCACGGATTTCAGCAGAAACTGGACACCAGACACTGTAGAAGAGAGAATAAACTCCCTGGAAAACCTGATGATGAAATGTAAGGGCATTGACGTCATAGCCGACTTAATACTGGACCCCATAAACAGTAAGAGCATAGTGGATTCCGTGATCGCCTGCCACGACTTCAAAAAGAGGAACAGGATACCCCTCTTCATGGGAGTGGGCAACGTCACAGAACTCCTGGACACAGATTCAGTAGGAGCAAACGCACTGCTATCTGGAATAGCCATGGAATTAGGAGCAAGCGTACTGTTCACTGTTGAAGAAAGCGGGAAGACATTGGGAAGTGTGCGTGAACTCAACGTCTCCTCGAAGATGATGTTCCTCGCCAAAAGCAGAGGTTCCATCCCCAAGGATCTGGGGATCAACTTACTGGTGCTGAAGGACAAGCGGAAGGGCGAAATGGTGGAGGAAGACATTGATGTACCCATAATCGGTGGGGAGGAAGACTACACATTCAACCAGGATCCCCTCGGCAGCTTCAAGATAATAGTAAAAGACGGCATGATAAACGCAGTCCACTACCAGAAAATGAAGCCAACTGTATCTGTCCAGGGAAAAACAGCAAAAGCCCTATATGACATGATCATAAAAGAGGGATTAATCAGCAGAATAGAACACGCCACCTACCTGGGAGCAGAACTCCAGAAGGCCGAGATAGCAGCCAAACTAGGTAAAAATTATACCCAGGACTTTCCTTTGTTTTGAAGTGAAAATTAAAATTACCTATATAATAATATATAGATGTAAAAACCTACAAAAA
Organism: Methanobacteriaceae archaeon; assembly: GCA_011620845.1. GTDB lineage: Archaea > Methanobacteriota > Methanobacteria > Methanobacteriales > Methanobacteriaceae > Methanobacterium_A. Next base: position 4,233 of record WOYJ01000054.1, on the reverse strand, counting down.
CATCCTTACTTTTATTAATATTAATTTCATATTGAATCAAATTTTTAACCGGTTAGCTATCCTAAATACACTATATCGGAGAATAAAATGAATTCATGCAGTAAATGCGGTAACCAGCAGATCATAATCCGAAAAAAACATTCCGGCCAGAGTCTGTGCCAGGAATGCTTCATAGAATCCATCAATGAAAAGGTTCTAAAAGACACACGCAAGTACAAGCTTCTAGAAAAAGGCGACAAGGTTTTAGTGGCCCTATCCGGTGGAAAGGACAGTGTCGTGGCTTTACATATCCTGAACTCCCTCCGGGAGAAGAACATAATCGATATGGTCGCGGTAACTATAGATGAAGGAATAAAGGGTTACCGTGAGGAAGGAATAGAAATCGCAGCAACCAACGCCAAATCATTAGGGATAGAGCATAGAGTGATGAGTTTCAAGGAGTACTTCGGCCGGACGTTGGATGAAATGATGGGTCAGGATGGTACAGGCCATGGTGATACAAGACGCCAGGGTGATACTGAGCCAAGGCACGCCTGCACCTACTGCGGAGTATTTCGCCGGTGGATCTTAAACCGGGTGGCTCAGGAAGAAGGGGCCACCAAGATAGCAACCGGCCATAACCTGGACGATGAGACCCAGTCCATACTCATGAATTATTTGGAGGGGAACATCAACAACCTCATCCGCATCGGACCGAAATCAGAATCCAGGGATGAAAGGTTCACTGTGAAGATCAAACCATTAAGGGAGATACCTGAAAAGGAGATAGGGCTTTATGCCATAGCAGCCGACTTAAATGTGCACCTTGCTGGCTGTCCCTATGCAGGCGAGTCATTCCGGAGAGAAATAGGCGGGTTTATAAAGGAACTGTCTCGAGATCATCCCACCATCATGTATTCCACTCTACGGGGATTTGATAAGATAAAACCCATACTCAAGAAGGAATTAACACCCAAGGGTAATACTGGTGAATGCAGGAGATGCGGAGAGCCCGCGGCAGGAGAACTGTGTAAAGCGTGCAGCTTCTTAGAGGGATGGGAATAAAATTATAATAAATGAATATTTTACTAATAGGGGATTAATTCGGTAAATTTGAGGACATAAATATGCAGGTCAAGGTAATATTTGGAGAAGAGAACTTAACAGAAGATGTTCCTGAGGATTACACCATAAAAGAGCTCCTGAAGAAGTTAGGGATACCATCAGAAACAGTGGTGGTTAAGAAAAATGAAGCTATAGTCATCGAGGAAGAGTTGATCCAGGAAGGAGACACCCTGGAGATTATAAAGGTTATATTCGGTGGTTGAAAGCCTAGGATACAGTGCTGGAATAACCATAGATGAAAACATAGGGTAGGGCGTAAATGGAAAACACAGAAATCTTAGAAGAACACATATCCCGGTATTTCACCATAAGAAACTACTCAACAGACCCTGAAAATCCTTATTTTATGCTGGGAGATTATGATACAGACAGATTCGCCCAGTTAACCAGGGAACTGGAAGAGATAGGATACACACCATGGTTGGATGAAATTGAAGGAAATTACTATCTCCGATTAGGTGAATCACTTCCCAGGGGGAAATCAAGGTACCATATCCAGATCATACTCTTCATCGTCACCATAGCAACCACCATTTTCGCTGGTTATTTTTTTGGCAGTGGCAGCATCATAGACGGAATAGCCTTCTCAGTCGCCATCATGGCCATACTCGGTACCCATGAGCTCGCACATTACTTCGCCGCCAGGAAATATGATGTAGAAGCCACCCTACCCTACTTCATACCGGCACCCACACTCATCGGGACCTTTGGAGCGGTGATAAATGTTAAATCACCCATACCCAATAAAAACGCCCTCTTTGACCTGGGGGCCAGCGGTCCCCTGGCAGGGCTTATCATCACCATCCCTGTATTATTTATTGGAATATACTTATCCACAGTGGAACCATTACAGGCCGGGTCGGTCATATTCAACCCGCCCTTGTTAATGAGCATCATAGCCTACATTGTAGCTCCGGTGGTCCCTGAAGGATATATGCTCAGCATCCATCCAGTGGCATTCGCCGGCTGGGTGGGTATAGTGGTAACCATGCTCAACCTGATGCCAGTCTCCTTCTTAGACGGTGGACACATCTCCCGTTCGATTTTCAAACGGAAATTCCATAAAATCGTCTCCGTTGCAGGTATAATTATAACAGTGATTTTAGGATGGATACCCATGGCCGTCCTGATGGCCATCATATTGTTCCTATCCCGGGAACACCCCGGAGCCATGGACAACGTGGGAAAATTAAGCAGAAACCGCAAAATATTATCTGTGGCACTGGTGGTGGTGTTACTGTTATGCCTGGCGCCGGCCCCTTCGTATATATAATATATGGTAGAGTCAATTTAAAATTTAAATCTTAAAAGAATGTTTAAAAAGTAAATAAAGGCACGTTTTAATGAAAGTTTACTACGAATGCGCACCGTGTTTCCTCCGGCAGGCCCGGGAGGCCCTGGATATGGCGACAACAGATGATGAACTGAAACTGGAGATAATGGAAGAGTTAACCAGTATTGTAGGGGAAAATTTCCGTAAAGGAGCAGTTTCCAATAAGATAGGGACCAGAGTTCACCGGACCATAAAGGAGAGGACTGGAAATGAAGATCCCTACCTGATCCAGAAGGAAAAGTGTAACCAGATAGCCCAGCAATTCTTACCAGCAATTGAAAAGCTCCTGGAAGAAGATAACTCCCTTAAAAATTATCTTAAGGCAGCTATCACTGGTAATATAATAGATTTCGGTGCATTGGGACTCGATAGGGATATAGAAGCCCTGATCACCGAGACCATGCAGAAGGACCTGGCAGTGGATCACTCAGATCTACTGGAAGAAGAGTTACAGAAGGCAGAGAAGGTCCTGTACTTGGTGGATAACATTGGGGAAATAGTCTTTGACAAGTTACTAATCGAGAAACTCAGGGAAGACTATCAGGTGGAAGTTATGATAGCGGTGAAAGAAAAACCCATACTCAACGACGCCTGCATCCCTGACGCCCTGGAGATAGGTTTAGATGAAGTTGCTGAGTTAACAACCATAGGTACAGACTCCATAGGAGTTATTTACGAGGACTTTTCACCAGAATTTGTGGAGAGATTCCAGGAAGCGGACCTGGTAATTGCCAAGGGACTGGGTAACTATGAAGGGCTGGACGAAATTGTACCCAGTGATAAGCCAATATTCTGCCTTTTAAATGCTAAATGCCTGCCAATAGCCCTGAATATTGGCGTGAAAGTTGGGGATAATGTTGTGTTAAAACTTTAATCTAAAACAAAATGGTGGGTGAAATATGAAAGTAGGGTTTTTAGGTTTTGGAGAAGTGGCATCGACCCTTTCCGGATGGCTTAAAGATGCAGGGGTGGAAGTTTACACCTCCCTTGAAGGTAGAAGTGATAAGACACGGGCCAGGGCAAAAAATTACGGTGTAAAAGTTTGTAAAGACAACAAAAGCCTGGCAAAGATTTCTGATATCTTGATATCAGCTGTTACCCCTGCTGAAGCTGTAAAAATAGCTAAAGATGTGGGTAAATATACAAGGGGAATCTATGTCGATGTAAATAACATCTCACCCCAGACAGCTAAAGAGGCACTGGACTGCATTGAGAATGGAAAAACTGCAGATGCAGCTATAATAGGGGGTATAAAGAAGGGAGGAATCAAGGTGTTGATTTTGGTATCAGGAAGCCACGCGGAACAATTTTCCAGACTGAACCAGTACGGTCTTAATATAAAAGTTATAGCCCCAGAAGTAGGTAAGGCCAAAACCTTGAAGATGCTTAGAAGCTCCTATACTAAAGGCGTCTCTGCACTGTTACTTGAAACACTCTACCTGGCCAATGAGATGGGACTGGATGATGAATTTTTAAGATGTTTAGAGGCCACAGAATGCCCCGGTTTTAGAGAATCCACCCTTTCCCGGATTAAAAACAGCGCCTATCATGCCCAGAGAAAATCACAGGAAATGGAAGAAGTTCTAAAATTCATCGAAGATTACAGCAAATTAGAGTTAACGGATGAAGATGAATGTCTTTCCATGATTAAAGCAACCGGTGAATTCTTTAAATATATTTCTAATAAAATTGAACTGGATGAAAGACCAAATTATAAAGAGCTTTTTGAATCATTTAAAAGTAAAAATTAACCTATATATTTTTCTAAATTCAGTAAGGATTATCTGTTTGTAAAC
>WOYJ01000046.1 GCA_011620845.1 Methanobacteriaceae archaeon | reverse complement strand
ATAGGTTGTACCAAGTTTGTGGATCTTTAAAAATAGTTCTACTTATAAAATAGTTTAAAGTAGGAGTAAATTCAAAAAAATTATTAGAATTAAGAGGTGGCTACGCAAGTGAACAGGGAATTACTTCGTAAGGTAACAGAAAAACTCGAAAAAGATAAAAGAGTGATCTTTGCCTATCTTTACGGATCTGCCGCCCGGGGGACTATGAGGGAGGATAGTGATGTGGATATAGCTGTTTTTCTAGAAAATCCCAAGCAGGATCCCTTGCTGGAGGCCGATATTTCCCTGGAACTGGAACAGACACTGGATAGAAGTGTGGATGTTCGCATTATAAATCATGCCCCGGCTATTTTCACGAACCAGGTCTTAAAAGAGGGGATTCTACTCTTCTCCAGGGATGAACCATTGAGAATAAATTTTGAAGTAAGAAATATCAATGAATATCTGGATTTTCTTCCAATAACCAATGAATACGATAAGAAAAGGTTGGAAAGATATAGAATTGGATAAAGAACTCATCAATTTGAGGATTGATGTTATAGAGAGAAATTTGGCTGAGATACAGGAAATAACAGCGGAAGGATATTCTCACTTCAAGTCCAACTACCGTGATGAACTGGCAGCTAAACAGGCTTTACTAGAATCAATAGAGGCCTGTATAGATATCAGTAACCATATAATCTCCATCCAGGGTTTCAGAAGGCCTATGGATTATAAGGATATCTTCTTGATTATGGGAGAGCAGGATATCCTGGATAGAACACTATCTCGGAAAATGCAGGAAATGGCCAAATTCAGGAATGTGCGGGTCCACCATTACATAAACATAGAAAATGAAAGACTTTTCCAACTCATGGAAAAGGAAACTGATGATTTTAAAGAGTTTATCAGACAAATACTTGATTATTTGAATAGATAAACACAATAACGATTCTAATGGTAATAGCATTAATAATAATAAGTAACAGGTATAAAACAGATAGACCTGCATTTAAAAGTGTACTTAAACAGCTGGTGTATACAGGTATCCTTGATTTTAAAAGAGATAGAGATTAAAAAACTACTCAACAACGGTTGCAAATCCGTGTTCTCTTAATTCGTTGATGTACTGGTTATAATCTACTCCATAACGTGGGGGGTTTAATAGTGAGGTCATATGCCTGGCCGTTCCATACGATGAATGCATGCATGTACTCCCCGCTTTCATCGTACCGATAACCAGTATGAATATCAAGAGGAGGTTCTGGATGTTCATTAGGCCACAACAACTGTATTTATCAAGTCTTCGAGAATGAATTATATTCAGCTACTTCAGGGATCTACAAAATTACTCTGATCTATTTCATCTAATCACACCATAATACATCTAATAGTGATTAAAATCACCCTGAATAAAAAAATCCATAATTTTTTTTGAAATTACAAATAAGACCATTTTTAAGGGATGAAGATAAACCTAATGAAAGAACAGACACAAAGGACTCCCGGTACAAATTTACTACACAAATTTTACCATATTTATTATGTTAACTAAAATTTAGAACCACAGAGTGTTAACTAAAATTTAGAACCACAGAGTGTTAACTAAAATTTAGAACATAAAGGCAGACCATGACCAACTTCAACTTCCCCATTAAATATATCATAATCTTTATGGCGGTGTGTCTGGTGGCAGTGTTTACCTATCCCTATTTATTCTCTCCTGAGACCAATGAGACGGTCAAAGTTACCACAGATGTCCTGGCCACCACAGACTATGGCAACGTAACCAGGGAAGGCCCTTATGGTAACGCTTCTTCCCCGGTCAAAGTGGCCTATATCGTAGGGGTGCATCCTTTAGAACACATCTCCCATGAGGATGCGGTGAAGGCAGTCAAGAAACTGGATACGTCACTGAGGTACTGCTACTACATCTACCAGGTCAACGTGACCGGCGGTGTTAATACTGGATATGAGACCGGCCGGATGAACGGACAGCTGCTGGCTCTAAGGTACGTGGTCCCTGATATACTGGAGAACAACTATCAGCTGGCCGTGGACATCCACTCCAACAAGGGTCGGGATGACTATTATGCAGTGAGCTGGTTCTTATTCGTGCCCTACAACGACAGTCATACCAACAGAATAGCCCAGGAACTGAGGGATAAGATCCCGGGCATAGGAGATTATGAACCCCCCATAGCAACCAGCCCGGAATATGTTACCGTTCCCTTAATAAGGAATGGGACACCCGCTATCCTGTATGAAGCATATGAGTACGAATCCCTGGAAACTGGCCAGGATCAGGCGGAACAGCTGCTCCGGGCAGTAGACAGTACTGGTCTCGGCAGCAGGTAATCGAATGTGATGGTGGTTTTAAAAAGGTAATTCCCACCTCTATTCATCAAAAACTTAATATTCAGGTATCTGCCCAGTTTTCATATACCTTAACACCAAGTTACTAGTAACATACCGTAGTTCAGCTTATTACCTTACTATTTTTGAGAAATTACCAGTAGCAACTCGTTATTGAAGATAAAAAGGACGATCAATCTCCAATCCCCTGAATAAACCCTATTTTTCCCTATCAATTTTTTGTATAGTTGTTTTAAAAAATCATGGTGGTACCTCCAGTTGCGACACCCTTCGACACGGAAAGCGTGGATTTCCTGGAGCCATTGGTACCCTTCTATAAGATAGCGTCGGCGAATATCACCAATAAACCATTCCTAGAATACATAGCAGAAAAAGAGAAACCAATACTACTATCTACAGGGGCTTCCAGTATCTCGGAGATCTGGCGGGCGCTGGAATGGATTGAAAATATAGGTGATAATGAAGTGATCCTCCTCCACTGTGTTTTAAACTACCCCACCAACTACGGAGACGCTAACCTGGGCATGATTAAACATTTGAGGTATTAATTTTCAGTTCCAATTTTATTTCTACCTTTTTCATTAATTTTTCAGCTTTAACATGTGTAAGAATTGTATTTAATGTGTGAATTATTAATCAATAGACGTTTGTGGAATATCAGTTAATTATAAATAATATTTATTTATAATTATTTAATAACAGGTACAATAAGCCCAAACATATTTATAAACTAAAATTGTATACAATAAAATTATGTCTACAAAATCTGTTTATAGTATTAGAATACCAACCAAATTTCGTAAAATTATGGACGAAATGGGAGATGTGAACTGGCAGGAAGAAATCAGGGAAGTTACCCTGGAATTGATTAAGGAAAAAAATAAAAAAAGACTTCTTAAAGAATCAAAGGAGATAAGAAAGGCTATGGAGAATGATATAGAATCTGCAGCATTAATTCGGGAGGACAGAGATGCCCGATAAATGTGTATTAGATTCAAGCATTATAGCTGCTATTTTTTTCCAAGAAAAAGCATCAAAAAAAGCTGTTCAATTAGTTCAAGACAAAGACCTGTTCACAGTAGATTTAGCCATTGTAGAAGTGGCAAACGTAGCTTGGAAAAGGGTTACCTTCTTTGAAGAAAATAAAGATATAATAAAAGAAGCATTAAAAAAAAGCATAGAATTTATCAACACTTCATGCGAAGTTATAGAGATGGATGAGTTAATTGAATCATCCTTTAAAATTGCAGTTAAAGAAAAAATTACCGTATATGACGCTTTATTTTTGGATGCGGCTAGAAGTAAAAAAATTCCACTTTATACACTGGATAAAAAATTGAAAATTAAAGATGATGTTGAAGTGTTAAACTGAACACCCCCTTTATTGTAATGTTCCAGAGAAGTAAATTTCGACCTATAAAATTAATTTCCAAGATGAAAACAGTTAAATGCATATTCAATGAAATCACTGTTGATGATCAAATTCTCCATTAAATTCCTCCTACTAATTCTGGCAGTATGTCTGGCTGCAGCACTTTATCCACTCTTATCTAAACTCACCTGCAACCAATACATCTGTAACTCCTACCACTAAAATATTGGCCAACAACAGCTACGGCAACGTCACCAAGGAAGGTCCCTATGGCAACGCTTCTTCTCATGTTAAAGTGGCCTACATCGTAGGTGTGTATCCATTAGAGTATGTTTCTCATGAAGATGCGGTGAAGGCGATTAAGAAACTGGATAAAACACTCAGATACAGCTACTACATCTACCAGGTCAACGTGACCGGTGGTGTTAACGCCGGTTATGAGACCGGCCGGATCCACGGATAATTAATGGCCGAAAAATACGTGATTCCAGATATACTGGAGAACAACTATCAGCTGGTCATGGATATCCACTCCAACAAGGGCAGGGATGATTATTATACGGTGAACTGGTTCTTATTCGTGCCCTACAACGATGATCGTACCAATAGAATAGCCCAGGAACTCGGAATAAACTTCCGGCCATAGGATCCTACGATCCCCCCATAGCAACCAGCCCGCAATACGTTACCATTCCTTTAATCAGGAACGGAACACCGGCCATCCTGTGTGAGGCCTATGAATACGATTCACCTGAAACTGGTCAGGATCGGGCGGAACAGCTGCTCCGGGCAGTAGATAGTATCGACCTGGCAGATAATTGAACGTGGAAGGTAGTATCAATTTATCGGAATTTACATCCCAAAGTCCATGTACCTTTGTCACCAAAAGTTATTGGTAACTTACCGCTTTATTCGGCTTATTACACACTATTTTTAAGAAATTATTACTATCAACCCGTTATTGAAAATTAGAAGGACGATCAAAGTCCAGTCACAGGAATAAACCTAATTTTCCCCTATCAATTTTATATATAACTATTTCCAAAAAACATGATAGCATATCAAGTTTCAAGGAAAAATAGGAGTTTTTTTCAGGGATATTCCCTCCCTGATTTATGATTTATACAGGAAAAAGATAAAATCGGGTTTAAATTAATAAATGGGGAAACGAGAGACAATACTTCGTAGATGAAAATTATAAAATCACCTCACCGCGCCTTATGCTTAGAAAAAAGTTCTCTAAAGGCTATTTTTTCGTAAAAAATCCGAAATATTTATAAAGGTCCTATTTCTCTAGGTATTATTGTCCAAAAATAATATTAAATTTGGAAAATCAACATTTTTGGACCATGGAGGCGGTATAATTTATATGAAAAAGAAATGGGTAGTGTTGATGTTATTCACTTTAACACTATCCTCTGGTATGACTACTATAGCGGCGGCTGACCAACCAGGAAACCAGACAGTGTTGGCGGACCAAAGTGCTACGGGAAATCATACCGAAGCTACGGGAAATCATACCGAAAATACGGATAAAAATATAGCACAGACAAATGGCGGACAAATAGCGGCTGGTGAACCAACCTCTGCAGGAACGGTAGCAAGTACAACGTCTACAAAAGCAGCGGGAGGATCTTCCACCAAAGCAGCAGGATCTTCCACAACAGTGAAAACCACTACCAGTGCAGGAAGTACCTCGACTTTTAGTGACAGTCAGATTAAGGATGCAGCAGAAAGGGTTAAAAACTTCATTGAAAAAAATGACAGGCTACCCAACTACGTAACCATCGGCAGTAGGCAAGTTTCAATGTCCCAGTATCTGCAGTTGGTAAACCAGGAAACATTGAATCTCTACGGTTCAAGCGGTTCACTGACAGTAGGAAGTGTGTCAAAACCTACAAATCCCACAGAATCAGTTAAATCAGGAAATATTCTGAAATCTGAGTATCTTAAACTGGCCAGAAATATCCTGAACTTCATGAACAGCAATGGCCGCGCGCCTAACTATGCTTACAGTTCTCTAGGGACTATCAGATACGAATCATTGGTGTACATGTTTTCCAGAGTGGTGGCTTTCTACGGTGACAACAGCAGGTTACCCAACTACGTGTCAGTGAAATCATGGACCAGCCAGACAGGCGGTACTACTCCAGGAGATACTATTACAGATCCCGCTTTGCAGAAGTATCTGGTAGCTACAGCTAATGCCCAGTCCACCAGTTCCACCATCAAGAATCTGGCAGCATCCATAACCTCGGGTAAAACAACGACCTATGCCAAGGCTCAGGCTATCTTCAACTGGGTGAGGGACCACGTGTCCTATTCCTTCTACTACAACACCCAGAAAGGCGCTCTAGGTGCTTACAGCTCCAGAAGCGCTAACTGCTGTGATATGGCACACCTGGTAGTGGCACTTGCCAGAGCAGCGAATATACCTGCCAGATACCAGCACGGAACTTGTACATTCTCCAGTGGAACCTTCGGACATGTATGGGCTCAGTTGTATGTAAGTGGAAAATGGTACTACGCGGATGCCGTAAGTAGTAGAAACAGTTTTGGAACCATAAATAACTGGAACCTTAACACGTACACCCTACACGGCACATACGCAGCACTGCCATTTTAAACAACCCCCCTTATTTTTTTATTTTTTTTGGGTTTAACCCAGTAGTCAGTGTTAACTTTACACTCCAATTTATTAAAATTTAATTTACGGCCATTAACACTCTTTAAACCTGATTAAAAGCTTTAAACTCATTGTTTAACCTGTCATTCCCCTTATGATATCAGGCTCTGCCAATGTCAAAGGGACAACTTTCAAAATAAAAAGTTAAGAAAAGATTTCTATGACATCTCGGTTTTGAAAGCTCTAATATTTATAAAATCAATCTCCAGAGTGCTCCATTTACTAAAAAAAGAATTAAAAACCCAGAATCCAGATAAATTATAAAAAAACCTTCTTTAAAGGCTTCAACTTAAAAAACAGATTCATTAACGGTGTTTTTACAAGAAAAAAACCGCAACATTTATATGCAATTTCTAATTGACATATGTCTGTCCTAAATAGGGTTCCTACGGGTTCTCTATAAAAATTGGACTTTGGAGGCGGTAAATATTAAGAAAAGATCGATTGTTTTAGCAGTCTTGCTAACTTTAATCCTGACACTGTGCATCAGTACTGCAGCAGCAGCCAACACAACCCAAAAAAACACAACTTCAACATATAAAGCTGCCGGTTCATCCACTACCACAACCACTACGTCCATATCAGTGACCATCAGTCAGTTAGATAAGTCTGCAGAAAGCGTGAAAAAATTTATCGATACCAATAAAAGATTACCCAACTACGTCACTATTTCTAATAAAAAGGTTTCCATGCCACAGTTTTTATACCTGTTATCCTATGGTGTTACCAACTTAAACAGTAAAAAAACATCTTCGGTTTCAGTTAAAACTGTAAGTAACCCTACAAACCCTTCACAAACGGTTAAATCAGGCACACTTACCAAAGCAAATTATGTTAAATATGCAGGGGACCTGAAAAAATTCATAGACACCAACAAGAGATTACCTAACTACCTGACCACTAGCCAGGGGAACATGAGGTATGAATCATTGATCTACTCCTACTCAAAGGTCATCATTTTCTACGGTGACAACAAACGTTTACCAAACACTCTTTCAGTAACTCCCTGGACCGTGAAATCCACCTCGGAAGGCAGCAGCACAACAGTCTCGTCACAGTATCTGAAAGCAACAACCGACGCCCCATCAAACAGTACCACCATCAAAAACTTAGCCACGTCTATAACCTCGGGTAAGACAACAACCTATGCTAAGGCTCAGGCCATCTTCAACTGGGTGAGGGACAAACTGACCTATTCTTTCTATTACAACACTATAAAGGGCGCTCTAGGTGCTTACAGCTCCAGAAGCGCTAACTGTTGTGACACTTCACACTTGCTCGTCGCGCTGACAAGAGCAGCTGGAATACCTGCCAGATATCAGCACGGGGACTGTCAATTTTCAAGTGGATGGTTTGGACATGTATGGGCCCAGGTATATGTGGATGGTAAATGGTACAACGCAGACGCCATCAACGACGCAAACACCTTTGGATCGATAAAGAACTGGAATACAAGCACAGTTAAATTAAAAGGAACTTACGCAGAGTTACCATTTTAAATAAAAACCTAAAATCTTTTTATTTTTATTTTATTATTTTTCTTTGAAATAGAATGCATTTTATTAATTCCTGTCTGATATGGATTTTTTATTTAATTTCTTTCTGAACAGACTGTTTTTAATTTAAACTCCGTCTGATATAGGCTGTTTTTATTTAATCTCCTTTTGATACTGATTGTTTTTTTAATAGGGGCATCCTTATTGGTAGTACCATATCGACTAATTATATGAATATCAGCTGAAATCAGCAATGTTAAGTACAAGTCCTAACAAAGTAACATAGAAGAAATTTAATGGGATTGGGGGATGAAAAGGGAACCTTACATCTATAATGAAAGTACATCCGACTTTAAATTTCTAAATCCCAAAATACTAATTTTTATTATCTTATTAATCCTAACCATGGTTGTAAGTATCAGTGACCATTCAGCTGCAGCAGATATCTATGTAAACGCAAATGGTGGAAGCGATTCCAACAACGGTTTGTCACCGGCAACTGCAAAACTCACCATGGGGAGTGCTGTTAGTACTGCGGCTTCTGGCGATACAGTGAACGTAGCAGATGGAATCTACAACCAAACAGGCGACCGGGGCATAACCATAGATAAAGACCTGACCATAGCTGGCCAGAGCCAGACCGGAACCCTCATCGACGGCCAGAGCCAAAACCGTATATTCACTATAACAGATGGAGTTGTATTCAACATCCAGGATTTAACCATTAAAAACGGTGGAAACGGAGGCTTCACCCATGGTGGTGCAGTGAGCGTTGAGGATGGTAGTTTAACAGTTACTAGGGTCACCTTCATAGATAACCAGGCAAACCAGGAAGGTGGTGCTATCTACAACAACGGCGGTGATGTTGAAATCACCGATTCTACCTTCAACGGTAATCATGTAAACCAGAACGGTGGTGCTATCTACAACAACGGAGGAGATCTGACAGTAGATGGTTCTTCCTTCGGGGGTAACCGTGCAAACCTGGCGAACACAGCCGGTGGTGCTATCTACAACAACGATGGTACGAGCCTGACTATACCTGATTCAACCTTCAGCAACAACGAGGTATTTCAGGAAGGTGGTGCTGTCTACTCAACAGGCTCAACCGATGTAGTTATAGACGGTTCAACCTTCACCAGCAACCAGGGAGGTGCCAGGGGAGGTGCGGTCTATGCCATTGGTGATGGTAGCTTGACTGTGATTGATTCAACTTTCACAAGCAACTCTGTCTTTGAGAGTGGAGGGGCTATTTATACAAATTTAAACACCTTGAAGTTACAGGTTCAACCTTACAAAGTAACAGCGCTGGATTTGGATGGGAAGGTGCTATTCAAAGCGCAAACGGTGGTGGTGAGGTGCACGATAACAACAGCATCGCCAATAATGCCAATGGTGCCCGGGACATAGTTAACGGTGTTTCTGGAAATCCAGTGGATGCCACAGAAAACTGGTGGGGTTCTGATAAGGACCCATCCCATAGGGTTAGTGGAAACGTCATAGTCGGCCCTTGGTTGGTGTTGACTGTTACACCAGACCGTACAACTGTCCCGGTGGGTGGTAGGGTAATCATAACCGTGGATTTACTGCACGACTCCGATGGTGTTTACCATGACCCCAGATATGGCCACGTACCAGATGGACTAGTGGTGATATACACGGCCATCAATTGGAGTAGTCACCCCCATATCGGTTTATATGGTAAATGGTGTGGCAACATTCATCTACACCGCAACAAATATGGGTACAGGTATTTTTTCAGCTGCAATTGATGATCAGACTGTTTCAATCCTGATTAACATCACTGGAGGCCCAGTACCGCCAAACCCTCCAAACCCTCCAAACCCTCCAAACCCTCCAAATCTCCCATCATCAAACAAGGTGCCTATGCAGAAGACAGGAGTACCATTTAACATTCTTTTGATGGTTTTAGTGATTATAGGCAGTGGTCTGTTAATATCAAGGAAGAAATAAAATTTGTCGGAGTATCGGGGAGAAATAATATTATATCTGGGAGTATAAGTAGGAAAGAATAATTTATCAGGAGTCTTATCACCCTTAGATCGAATATAATAAACCCCTCTAT
>WOYJ01000023.1 GCA_011620845.1 Methanobacteriaceae archaeon | reverse complement strand
AGATCAACGAGTTGATTGTGAGGAATTATCATTAACTAGGATTTCTTTTTAAGATTAGGTTTTTTTGAAGGTTTCTTTTTTTAAATTCGGATGGTTCTGTTCCTGGTTAATTTTAGTTTCCTCCGCCTTCTTCACCAAGAATTCACATTTTTCTACGTTCTGCAAAGGAATTAAAACATTCTTTTCCCCACCTTCCTGGACACCATATTCAATTTCTATAAATCCTCTGGTTTCATCTATTTCAATGTTTTGGACTCCGAATTCGCCTTTGCGGAAGTTGTGGACGGTTTCGTTCATCATGGTGATCTCGATTTTTTCAATCATCTTCATCATCTGGACACCCTTTTCTTACTATTTTATCTTTTCTTTTAATTATAACTTGGATTTTTTTTACTTTGAAACTGGCAATTTCCATCATAGAACAAAATATAATAGCAGTGATCATCCACTAAAATTAAGAATCTAAAATTTGGAGTAAGTAAAACGGCGGATGAATATGGCTGATTACATCATAGAAACTCAGGATATCACCAGGGAATTCGATGGCTTTAAGGCGGTGGATGGACTGAGTTTACAGATAAAGAAGGGGGAGGTTTTTGGTTTTTTAGGTCCCAATGGAGCCGGCAAAACCACCTCTATCAACATAATGGTGGGGTTACTGAAACCCACCAGTGGACGGGTGATAATCGACGGCCAGGATATGAAGAAGTTCGACAAGGCAGCTATCGGTGTTTGTCCCCAGGAAATAGTTCTATGGGACAATCTCACATGTGCTGAAAGCCTTAATCTGATAGGGGATATGTACGAAGTTCCCAAGGATGTTTTAAAACAGAGGGTTGACCAGTTACTGGAGGATCTCTTCCTTACAGACAAGGCAAATACCCTGGTTAAGAATCTGTCCGGGGGAATGAAGCGCCGTTTGAATCTGGCCATGGCAGTGGTTCACCAGCCGGAAATAGTGGTGCTGGACGAACCATCAGAGGGGCTGGATCCCCAGTCACGCCAGGTGCTCTGGAAATACATTCTCTCTTTACGTGATGAAAGAAAAACAGTCATTCTTACCACCCATCTTATGGATGAGGCAGATAGACTGTCCGATAGGGTGGCCATAATTGACCACGGTAAACTCCTTAAACTGGACACTCCGGTGAACCTTAAAAAGGAAATTGGAGGGGGAGACATAGTGGAGATAACCCTTTCTGATGACAGCATGAACCAGAAAGTAATTAAAAAGATTGAAGAGACAGGAAATGTATTATCCGTCCTGGAAATAGAGGGAATTATTAACCTCCGGGCATTAAATGCCGTGGGTAAGCTTCCACAGATCATAGACGATATTGAAGAGACAGGAGCGTGTATGGCCGACCTTTCAGTACGCCAGAATACCCTGGAAGACGTGTTCATCGATCTCACTGGAACCAGGCTGAGGGAGTAAAAAAATGAAGTTTTCCAGCTTAGCTGTTAAGGATTTAAAGGAATTGGCACGGGACAGAAAAGGGCTTTTCTTCATCCTGGTTTTCCCCATATTTTTCATGTTGGTCTTCGGATTCGCCTTCGGGGGTATGGGGCAGAGCAACACCCCCTATAAACTGGCCATTGTAAATTATGATGAGCCAGTCACCATCCCTATGACTGGTGAAAGCATCAATTTTGGAAATAACCTTACTCAACTTTTAGAAGAGGCTAAATATGAAAATAGTGACGTTAACCTCTTCAACGTGACCAAGATAAGTGAAAGTGAGGCTGACGCTTTTTTAAAGACCAGGGACATCGATGCCGCGTTGATTATCCCGGATAACTTTTCAGAGTCGGTGCTGGCATTAATAGATCACACCATCATGACAACCACCAACCCACTGGCAGCCAGCCAATCAACCTCACCAGATATAACATCTACTCTAATAATCCGTGGTGACACGGGATTTATTAACTTCGGAGTGTCCCAGGGTATCCTGGTTGGTGTCCTGGCCCAGTATCAGGATGAAATAGTAATTCAGACCCAAAACGCTATCCGGGGAACACCCGGGGCTCAGCCGACTGTGTTTTTAAATTCCAAGGTGGAGCCCATCGAGGGGACGCAGAACTTCACCAGTTTCGACTTCATTGCACCAGGGATGATCGTATTTGCCATACTACTCCTGGCCACCATGGTGGCAGCCAACTTCACCAGGGAGGTGGAGTCTGGAACCCTGGCCCGGCTGAAGTTATCCAAGATGAAAGGATTCGACTTAATGTTCGGCGGCCTTATACCCTGGTCCCTGGTGGTGATTGTCCAGGTGATCATACTCCTAGTAGTGGCGGTGGCCATAGGATTTCACTGGCAGGGCGGTCTTAATTCCATACTCCTGGCCATCTTAGTGGGTGTAATTGGCGGTATAGCCTCTATTGCACTAGGGATGATAATTGCGGCCTTTGTTACTAGTGTCAGTCAGGCTACTAATCTGGGGACCCTGATCACTGTCCCGGCGAGTTTCCTGGTGGGAGCCTTTTTCCCGCTTCCAGACGTGGAGATATTCGGCGTCCCATTCAATGCTTTCTTACCCTGGACCCATATACTGAAAGCCCTGCGTTCTTTATTGACTTATGGTGAGGGATGGAACGATATATCCTACTCAGTAGCTGTTAGTGTGGTTTTGACGGTGATACTCTTTGCCATTGGGGTGGTACTGTTCTCCAAGAACAGGTTGAAAGCAGAAAATTAGATTAAAAAATTGGAAAATTTAGATTAAAAATTGAGAATTATTTTTAAAAATTATGGTTATTAGATTGATGTGAGGTTAGTAAAAAAAATGTCTGCTAAAAAACACGGCCATGTCCACCACAGTAAAACAACCAGGGATATTTTAAGCGCCGAACGAGTATTAACCACTGCTGGTTTAAAATCAGGGGATATCTTCCTGGACGCAGGGAGTGGAGATGGATTTATATCCTTCGCCGCATCAGCTGTGGTGGGCGAGAATGGAAAAGTCTATGCTATGGATGTTTACCCTGAGTCTGTGGTCAATATTAAAAAAGAAACAGAAGAGAAGGGTATTAAAAATTTGGATGTAGCTGTCGCTGATTTAACCGATAAAATCCCCTTAGATGATGATTCCATTGACATATGTGTTATGGCCAACGTCATGCACGGGTTTGTAGAAAACGATGAAGTGGAAGCAGTGATGAAGGAGATAGGTAGGGTTATTAAGCAGGATGGTGTTTTCGCAGTGGTTGAGTTTAAGAAAATTGAGGGATCACGAGGACCGCCATTTGATATTAAACTCGCACCGCAGGATGTGGAGGATATCCTCACCCAGTACAATTTTGAACCAGTTTCAGCATCAGAGGTGGGACCGTACCATCATCTGGTTAAAGGGATTAATAAGAAGTGAAATAAAATTTAACCTTAATTTTTCCTGATTAATATAAAAATCAACACTTTTTCCTAATAAAGGGCAGTATATCTACTGAGATAGTCCCCATAGTCACGGTCCAGGATTCTTAAAGCAGTCATGGTCTCCGGGGAGGAGCAACACCTTTCTTCCACCAGGTTTCGTAAGGTCTTGTTCCGGATGTTCTCCCTGACTTCCCGTAACACGAAGTCCAGGGCGTTCTGGTTATAATCTCTCAACTCCTCCTGATTGAACCGGTATAGCTCATAGTCTTTCAGGTCATATATCCTGTGGGGAGTGGTTATATGTCCTAATTGTGCATATAAATTGCCTGAATCAGCTCCGAAGAAATCAACTCCCAGATATGTCAGGAGTGGGATGAATGGAGTCTTAATGAAGGGGAAATGCAGGGCGGTGTTGGGGTTGATGTTCTCCCTGAGTTTTACCAGAATCTTTATTAGGTCCATGGGCCGATTTAAAAGCTCTTCCGGGTTGGCAACCAGTAATATATCATTGCCCAGTTTTTCAAGTTCTAAAGCACAGCGCACGCGTAGTTCGGGATATTTAGATCCATGGATAACTGCTATGCCAGTTTCATAGCTTTCGGCGGCCTTCTCCAGGGTTCTATTTACAGAAAACTCTGCCAGTGGTTTAGGCACGTTGTAGGGCATGGGTTCATCTGGGATAAATGGAATGGGAATATCTGGTGGTAATATGCCTGGTGTTTCCTGCCCATCGTATTTTCCCAGCCGGGCCGGGCCGTCGTGTAAGCTTATCTTTAGCATGGATCTGAACTCTTAATTTTTAATTTTTGTAATGTAATATAACGTTTCATGGTAATGATTTATATTTCACCTTTTATAGTAATATTTTACCTTTTTACATGTAAATAGATTTAATTCTTTTTATATAAGGAGTAATACCTGGTTAAAAGGGATAGGAAGCTGAAGAGAACGATTAAAATCAGTAGTGTACTGGTGATGTAACTTACTGGTAATATGATATAAATTATGGGTAATATCAGAGTTATCCCGGCACAGGCAAAAAGTAATGCCCCGTAATACTTCCCGATTGGGTCGTAAATTGGTTTTTTAATCCCGGATGTCAGGATGAATTGCAGGAACATGAATATGATAAGTATTAACAACCAGTAGGGGTATATTCCCACAATTATAAAGGCTAAAAAGACGGTGGCCACCAGGATGAAATCTGCGATGGTATCCAGGTACGCCCCATAGTCGGTAATCGCATCCCACCTTCGAGCGATAAAGCCATCCAGATAGTCGGTGGATAGAGCGGTTATGAAGATGATAACCGAAGATACCATCATCTGGTTTAGGTAGCTGTAAAACAGTACAAATGCCAGGATGATCCTTAGACTGCTTAAAATTGAGGGGAGAAGTTTCTGTAATTTCATGATCCTAACTTGGATTAATTATTCGTCCTTTTTAGATAAAATATCCGTCCTTCATTTTAGATAAATATCTGACCTTTCATGTATAGATGCAGGTGATGATTTACAAACGTCTAATCCCAGAGGTGTCACCTAAAAGGTTACACTAAGCAAATTTTTAGCAACGTTTATATAGGGCATAAAGCACACCTAAATATGAAAATTACAAGTTTTCACACAGACTGGTATTGACCATCAGGGCGTGAAAGAGAATGAAACAACTAAAGCGCTTAAAAGATATGTTAAGTGGGGGAGACAAATCAGAGAAGCAAGAGAAGACAGAAGAACAGCCACAGCCAGATCCAGAGTTAAAAGTAGCAGAAAAAGAAGAACGGCCACAGTCAGATCCAGAGGTAGTAACAGAAAAAGAAAAACCATCAGAAAAACCAGCCGAAACCGCACCTGAAAAGGAAGCCAAATCCGAAACACCTGATGAGGAAACTAAAGAAGCCGAAAAAACTGAAGAACCAATTGAATCAGAAAAACCAGTCGAAAAAACAACTGAAGCTAAAGAAGAAAAACCCCAAACCAAAAGGAGTGATAGTATGACTTTACTTGAAGGAAGAGAAGTAGATACTCTAACCCGAAGCGATATTACTGATGATTTTAAACAAGCAGTAATAGATGCTGGTGCAGAAACATTATCCATATGTTTCCAGTGCGGTACATGTACCGGTGCATGTCCATCTGGAAGAAGAACACCCTACCGGGTAAGACAGATAGTAAGAAAATCTTTAATGGGCTTTAAAGATGAAGTAATAGCAGATGACAGCCTATGGATGTGCACAACCTGCTACGAATGTCAGGAGAGATGCCCACGGGGAATTAAAATAGTAGACATCATAAAAATCGTAAGGAATTACGCATCCCAAGCAGGACACATGGCCAAAGCCCACAAAATGACTGGATCCTTTGTTATAAAAACCGGACATGGTGTACCAATAAACGACGCGACCAAAGCGTTAAGAAAAAGCGTGGGATTAAATGAACTACCACCAACCACTCATGAATTCCCAGAAGCACTGGAAGAAGTACAGACCATACTCAAGACCACCAAATTTGACAGTTTAATAGGATACAACTGGGAATCAGGAGAATTAGAATAAGGAGGAATCAAAAATGGCATTTGCATATTTCTTAGGATGTATAATGAACAACCGATACCCCGGAATAGAAAAGGCCACCAGGATAATGTTCGAAAAACTGGGCATAGAGCTCAAGGACATGGAAGGAGCATCCTGCTGCCCAGCACCAGGAGTATTCGGATCATTTGACTTAACCACCCAACAATCCATAGCAGCCCGTAACATCACCATAGCAGAAGATATGGGCATGGATGTCATGACCGAATGTAACGGATGCTTCGGATCACTCTACGAAACCAACCACCTGTTACACGAAGACGAAGATCAAAAAGAAAAGATCAACACCATACTATCCGAAGTGGATAGGGAATACAAAGGAGAAGTAAACGTAAGACACTTTGCAGAAATCCTCTACAACGATGTAGGACTGGACACACTCCAAGAAGCAGTAACCACCCCATTAAACCTTAACGTCGCAGTCCACTACGGTTGTCACTTCCTCAAACCAAGTGCCGCCATAGGCCTAGACGACCCCATGAAACCAACCATACTGGACGAACTGGTGGAAATAACCGGTGCAAAATCCATAGACTACAAGGATAAGATGATGTGCTGCGGTGCAGGCGGAGGTCTACGTTCCCGTGACCTGGATGTAACACTGGACTTCACCAGGGAAAAACTGGACAACATGATGGAAGCTGGAGTTGATGCCATAATCAACGTTTGCCCATTCTGTCACCTGCAATTCGATGTGGGACAGACCGAAGTGAATAAGAAATACGGAACCAACTACGGCATACCAGTGTTCCACCTGGCACAGCTTTACGGACTGGCCATGGGATTAACTGCTGAAGATATCACCGTAGATGCTCACCAGATAAGCGCAGATCCTGCCCTGGCTAAACTGGATGAAATAACCGGCGGAGAATAAAACTTCTCCCCCCTCTATTTATCTTTTTTAAATGAAATAACACATCAATGGATTAATCTATTTTAGCGCCCCTTCATTTAATGCTACTTTTTAAATACGTTTAAAGACATACATCATTTACACCACCGATATAACTAAAAATAAAAAGGATTTTGAGGTGTAGTTTTTATGTTCATAGCAACCCTGGTTGGCATATTTAAATATGAAGAATTACCGGAAAAATACGGACCATTTGTACAGTACAAAGCATCAATTGAGGATAAAACCATAGCCGAAGGTGAAAAAATAGCTATTTTAAATGTAACCGGAACTGAAAGTTACCATGTACTTTTCCTCAAATCTTACAGCAACATAGGTGAGATCGAAAAGGAATTAAATGAAGCTGATGCAAAACTCAACTACAGCAGCAAGAAAATCCTGGAAGAACATTTGCATTCAACGTGAAATTAAATTTATATATACATTAAAACACAATTAGATGATGAGATGACCATCTCCGCTTCATATTTGGGAAAGATCAAACTTTTCAATTATTTTTTAGACAAAAGAAAAATTTGAGAGAATCAACACTCTTCTCGCATCAGTTGCTCCCAGCTCTATAACTAGTTTTAAATATTATTATGTATCTATCGATATGTTTGAGGAAAATTAATTGATTCTATGACCTTTGATATATTGAAAAAAAGGAGAAATGGATAAAGAAAATTTCAAATTTTAGTGCTCTCCAGTAGAAATTATATATTTATAGATATGATGTGAAGATAGTACAAAATGAAGCATTGCTTCTGTGTATTTTCTGGCAGCATCCACATCATTTAAATCATAATTCTTGGTGGACATGGCTTCATCGAACCTTTTTCTCATCTCTTCTTCAACTATTCTTTTCAAGAATTCTATCGTATCTGTAGGATCTCCTTTCTCTATATCTTTTTCCGCTCGGGGAACTACAGGTCCCCAATCCAAACCTGCGCGCTTAAGTCCTGTATAGGGCGCTCCTTCACCTTCACGATGTAGACGTACTGCAGTTTCAAAGAACCATAAATCAGCGACTTCTGCAGCATCTTGTCC
Source organism: Methanobacteriaceae archaeon (assembly GCA_011620845.1). GTDB lineage: Archaea > Methanobacteriota > Methanobacteria > Methanobacteriales > Methanobacteriaceae > Methanobacterium_A. The sequence continues at coordinate 2,129 of WOYJ01000023.1, read as the reverse complement.
TAATTCTCTGGCCTTAATAGTTTTATTAAATGCTTGGGTTAGTTCATCTTCTGCTTTTTTAGGCGCGAATGGGAGTATATAATTTACATTTCCAGTTTCCAGAGCCTTTTTACAGGCAGTAACCACCGGGCCGTCCATAGTATCGCAGTGCGGTGCCATAATATCACCTCAAGTTTTTTTTAATTAATCTATTGATTAGTAATGGGTTAATGTTTTTTTTCACAATCGAAACAATAATCAGTGTCTCTATTTGTTTTGAAGGATTTACCACAACCTTTGCAGGTAACTTCTCTCAGTGAAGATTTTTTATCCACTATATCCAGGGAACATGAACATTTCCAACCCATCTTACCCTTTAATGCTTGTTCAAATGCTTTATCTTCATCAACTTTCTTAACCATTTATAACTCCTTACAGATTCATCTTCCAAAGACTTTACATGTTGTAGTTTAAGATCATCCTATTCGGTATTTTCCAAACTAAACTATCGTTTACGTAAAACATTAAGGCTCATCGTAAAATAGAGTTTCGCATTCTAAACAATAATTAGAATTTTTATTGGTTTTAAACATTGTTCCACAGCCTTTACATACTATTTGCCTTAAAGAAGACTTTTTATCCATCATATCCGGGGAAAACGGACATTTCAACCCACTTTTCCTTCCTGTTTGAAAGGATTTATCTTCTGCTATTTCTTTATTCATTCGTTAAATCTCCCAAATTTTTTAGCATTTAGATTTTAAAGATTCGTGGTTTTAAAAAAATTATTTCATAATCTTAAAGAATAGTTTATAGCATCTTTCGGACATTTTAGAGCACATTCTCCACATAATATGCAATTTACATCAATTATTGAACTTTTATCATTTTTCCCAGGTTTTTTTTTATTTTCCTGGGCCTTTTTTCTGGGCGATTTGTTTGACTTCGATTCCCATTGGACAGGATTTATTACATAATTCACACTTTGAACACGTATCGTTATGAAAGTTTAATTCAGTTAATTCCAGTCTATTATTGAGATCGACAATAACAATATTTAAATATTTTGTCACTAAAACAATATAAAATCAGAAAGTTAAGGAGGGGTTTAAATTCCAGTAAAACAAGCCACAATTAATGCCCTTAAAATAATGGGGCTTACAGACTATGAATCTAAAGTGTATTTATCATTAGCTTCATTGATATCTGCAAATGCATTTGAAATCAGTGATGTCTCTGGTGTTCCACGTTCAAGAACCTATGACGTATTAAAAAGCCTTCAAAAAAAGGGATTTATTGATGTAACAAGAGGTAAACCTTTGAAATACAATGTGGTCCCGCCTCAAGATGTTTTTGAAAAGTCAAGACAAAACATAAAAGAACAGCTTGATGAAGCGGAATCAGAAGTCAAAACCATCTATGAAAACCAGATACCTCAATTTCAAGCCCCGATATGGTTGATCTACGGCACAGAAAAGATCGTGAAAAAAGAAATTGAAATCATATCACGGGCTAAGGACTCGCTCCATATAGCCGCTGGACTAATGTTCCATGATGAAATTCCAAAGTTGAATGAAAGCCTACAAAAAGCCTTAAAAAGAGGTGTTCAGACCAGGATAATTTCAGCTCCCTACGGCATCACCGATGAAGAGAAAATAAATATTTCCACTGAATTGAGCAAACTGGATTGCGAAATAAAGACTTTTCAGATACCTTACATTAAAGCGGTAATCAGAGACAAAAAAGAAATGCTCCTAGTATTCAGTAAATTCCAGGAGGGAAGCGTTATCTCACAAACAGCCATCGGAGTATGGAATCAGTATACCGAATTCGTAGAAACCATAGCAGACTTATATAATCTGGTATGGATCATGGACCTCAAGAAAATCCCCAAACAATAAACATGAATACCTCTCCAACGGGTAGATAATGACACTGTCAAAAACTGGGGTGTTTTTTGATTTTCCTTTTTTGTACAAATAAATCTTCTAATTCTTCTATTAACTGTTATTTTTAAAAATAATAACCTAAAAGCTTTTATAATGGGTGGAGCAAAGTATTTAATATGCTAAAACAAAAAACACCCGCTCAAACAGATGGTTTGTTTGATCAGGGTTATAAACTTTCCTATTTTTTGTGAAGGTTTATCG
>WOYJ01000099.1:209-5209 GCA_011620845.1 Methanobacteriaceae archaeon | reverse complement strand
GCCATAACTGCATCAGCAGTGGCTACCTTAGATGAAATATCCAACGGAAGAGCAACCCTAGGAATTGGTCCTGGTGATAAAGCCACCTTCGACGCACTTGGAATTGCGTGGACTAAACCCGTCAGTACTATAAAAGATGCTATAACCATGATAAGCACTCTCCTCTCTGGTGGAAAGACCGAAACTGGTGCAAGTCTGATGGGCGTAAAAGCTGTACAGGAAAAAATCCCAATCTATATGGGTGCACAAGGACCAATGATGCTCAAAACCGCTGGTGAAGCATCAGACGGCGCATTAATCAACGCATCAAACCCAAAAGACTTTGAAGCAGCAGTCCCACTCATAAAAGAAGGAGCAGAAGCCGCTGAAAAATCAATCGCAGATGTAGATGTAGCAGCATACACCTGCTGTTCCATAGATGACGACCAGGCCAAAGCAATAGGTGCAGCAAAAATAGTTGTAGCATTCATTGCTGCCGGTTCCCCGCCACCGGTATTTGAAAGACACGGTCTGGCCCCTGATACAGGTGCTAAATTCGGAGAATTCCTGGGTAAAGGAGACTTCGGTGGAGCCATAGGTGCTGTAACCGACGAACTCATGGACGCATTCTCTGTAGTCGGAACTCCAACAGACTTCGTACCAAAAATCGAAGCTCTCGGAGAAATGGGAGTAACCCAGTACGTAGCTGGTTCCCCAATTGGTCCTGACAAAGAAAAATCCATAAAACTCTTAGGAGAAGTTATAGACAACTTCTAAACACTTCTTCTCTTTTTTTCTTTTATTTTAGTTATTCTAAATTATTTGTTAGAATTCTAGTTCTAATATTGTGCTTCAACGCCAATTTTTCAGACAGCTTGGCCAGATCATGCTGATACTTCCTGGAAGGAGCAAAGGAGTTACCGAACAACTTCCGGGTTTCAGGTAAGACCTCTGGATAATGTTTCTCCAGGGTGTCGTAGTATCTGACTTTACAATCCGAAGGTTCATCACCAAATAACGTTAACCCCGCCACCAAAACAAATTCAGCGCCGTGTTCCTTCATCTTACCTATCATCTCATCCAGGTGTTCCTCTGTATCTGTTAAAAATGGAAGTAGCGGCATAAGATTGGCACCCACTAGGAACCCCTCATCACTGAACTTCTGCGTGGTCACGAGCCTTTCTTCTACAGTAGATGCCCCAGGTTCGAAGATGCCTGCCAGGACAGGATCTACAGTAGAAAATGAGAAGGAAACTATCACCCCGTGGTCCATTTTTCCCTGGAATCTCCTGGGTAGAACTGCATTTTCATCGATCTTTCTGTAAAGTTCCATATCCCTCAAAATCAGGGTGGACTTGGTGTTGACGTTTACTGGAAACTTGAACCGGTAAATTATCTTCAAAAGCTCCCGGGTAATCTCCAGTTCCTTTTCAATGGGCGGGTAGGGATCGGTAGAGGATCCTAAACCTATAAAGCCATACTCCCCCTTACGGGTCCGGTTTTTAAGCTGTTTATATAGAACCTCCGGTGCGTTGGTCTTCACCTGCAGGACACTGGTGTCCTCTCCCCCATATTTACTACCGTGGATATAGCAGTAAGTACAGTTTAAAGCACAGCCCATAAAGGGATTCACGGTGTAATCCACTAAAAACCAGTCATCATGACTTTTAAGCTTGTTTAGAACGGATTTTACCTTTACTTCCCTGAACAAATGAACCCACCCATGAGATTTCCATTACTAATTTTTAATTGAACTCGTTGGTTAATTAATCTTAAACTAACACTATTATAATGAAACTGAATCCCATTAGTGAAACTCCCTTAGTAAAACTAACTTCCATTTAGTAAATGCATCCTGTCACCATTTAGTAAATGCATCCTGTTCACAAAGAATGATTTTTAATTTGTACCATCTCAAGATTAGATAATCATAATTTAATTGCTCTTTTAAGCAAATAATTACCACGTTAATTAAGGATTAATCACGTGATTGTTACAAATATCACAAAAGAATGAAATACAGAGGCATAAATATCACAAAAGATGAAGATATTATCAAAAATGAAGATATTACCAATATAAAATTAAATCGATGAATAAAAAGGATGAAAATTAGAGGGGTGTGCATACCAAATGAAAAAGTTGCAATTAGCTTTACTAGTTTTTGTTATGGTCTTTATTGTGGCTGTATCTGGATGTACTTCAACAACTTCCAATACATCGGATTCATCCAGTTCCCAGAACACATCAAGTTCAAATGCTTCCGTTTCCAACGATGTTAGCGTCGTGATAAATTATTCTGGTAGTTGGGCATGTGATGTAAGCGGTCCGTTTGGATATCGTTCATTATCAGGAACTGGAAATCAAACAACGAATATGGGCGCTGTAACTGAATCTGTAACTGCAGCTGCTCGGAAAACAAATGATGGTACTAAAACTCTAACAGTCACCATCAAAAAAAGGCGATGAAGTACTCGCTTCACAGAGTACCAATGCGCCTACGGAGGGGCCAGTGCAACCGCTGTAAGGTTTTAAATAAACTCTAACTTTTTTTTAAAAAAAATCTAAGAATTTGGAGAAAAACAGTTTAAGAGTTTTATAATTTGGAAAAAAACGATTTAAGAATTGGGGAACTATTTAATACTCACTTGTATTTCTATAAGTGGGGGTGAAAAATTTATGAAAAAAAGGACATCAAAGAAATCCTTTGCAGCTATATTTCTTATTTTGTTTCTGTTTTTGAGTTTTAGCCATGTTTCAGCAGCTCAGTGGAATGTTGGGCCTGGACAGAACTACACCAACATTCATGATGCCATAGATAATGCAAATACTGCTGATGGAGATGTTATAAACGTTTTTAATGGAATATATGAAGAAGATGTTGTGGTGAACAAAAATCTGACCATCAAAGTCAACAACAACGATACTGTTACCTTAAAACCAGTAGACGTTGGTTTCAACGTGGTAAATGATATAACCGGCAATGGTGGCGGAACAACCATAACTGGATTCCTCATCAACCTATTATCCGGTGGGTTAGGGATGAATATCTCAGCAAACGATGTTACAATTGATAATAACATCATCACCAGTGGGGAAGATGGGATATTAACCTTTGGTAACCATACCCTGATAATAAACAACCAAATATCCGGTGTATCAAATACCAGCATCCGTGGAGGAGACTTTATAATAAAAAACGAATCATGCAACGTCACTATTTAAAGTCAAACAGTGAACAACACTCTGGTAAAGAACAACCAGATTACCGGAGGACTGGCCGGATAGTACTATATGGTGATTACAGTACAATAACCAACAATACGATATCCAAGGTTTTAAACGTGGAATTGGTGCAGCAGGAAGGAACCCAATCATCTCTGGAAACAGGATAACAGATATGGTGGGCAGCGGTGCAAAGATGGGGATAACCGTCGGTTCTCTAAACTTAAACGGTACCACCGGCCTCACACTGAATGAAAACACCATATTGAACATTCAAACTATGGACAACAAAACCACGGGTATCGATATATTCGCCATGAGCATGGGCTCACCACTGGACGATATCCGTATTTGGAAATAAGATTGCAGATATCATAGGAGCAGGTGAAAGCACAGGTATGTCAGTGGTTGCCCTGGCATTAAATGGGATCATCACCAGCATGAAAGTTTTAGGAAACACCATCAGCAACGTAATCAGTCAAGGTATAAACAGTATCAGCACAGGCCTTGGCATTCTACCAATGGGTCTTATGGGTAACAACACCACCAAAGCAGATAATTTACTAGTCTCTAAAAATAAAATCACCGGTATCATCACTGTTGATGAGGGAGGTCAAGGTGTAGGAATCTCATACATCCAGATAAGTGAGGGAAACTCTTCAATTTCTGAAAATAACCTATCTGATATTGAAGCAGATAGTCTGGCAGTGGGGCTGTTAGCTGTAGGAGTGGATTATACTAAATTCGAATCCAACATGACCATCAACAAAAACAACATCACCGATATCACAGCAAACAACATCACATCCGGAATCCTAGCAGTAAACATGGGAAATATCTTCATCTTACATAACAACATCTTCCAGTTAGAAGGTGAAAAGACCAGATACATAACTGCCCAGCCAGTTTTTGTAGGAAACACCACAATCATGGATAATAACCTGGAAGGAAGCGGGAAAGAAATAGGTATTGGAGTTAATGGGAACAACACGACCATAAGATACAACAGGATTGTGAACTTTGACTATTATATTAAAAACACTTACTTCTTTGAGATCTTTGAAATGAACCCCATCACCGATGACCAGCTCTAGGATTATCTCCATTCCGAGTATGGTACAAACATCACCGATGAACAGATAAATGAGATAATAGTCGCCTACCATAAATGGGAGGACTACGAACACAGCATCCCCAGCTACACTGACGCCCGTTACAACTGGTTTGGAACCAACAGCGACCCGGGAAGTGATAAATTCTTACCAGGAAAGGGAATCATCGACTACGACCCCTGGCTTATTTTAAGCATACAGGCCAACCCTTCCACAATACACGTGGGTGAAAAATCAGTTATAACCGCCGATGTTTACCGGGATTCAGCAGGCTGATCAAAGTGCCAATGCAGCCCAGTACTTCAGCGGACCACGGGTAACCTTCACCACCAACCTGGGTAACATAGGAAGCAAATCCATCATAGTTGACTGGGTCAACGACCTGGCCACCGCGATCTTAGTAGGTGATGAAGGACCGGGCATAGTCACGGTAACTGCCTCAGATTACCAGACAGTCCAGACCTTCGTAACCATCCTGGGAGCACCTGAACCAAATCCCGACGTCATAGATATGGAAGATACAGGGATACCAGTAAGCTACTTATTAACGGCTTTAGTATTGTTTCTGGGAGGATTAGGACTGGCGAGGAGGAAATAACAACTCCCTTTTCCGTTTTTATAGGTACTTAGAAGATGATAATATGACCAATTCAGAATATTATAAAGACAAGATTTGCATAGTAA
>WOYJ01000099.1:0-109 GCA_011620845.1 Methanobacteriaceae archaeon | reverse complement strand
ATAGGATATGCACTAACCGAAGCACTCTTAAAAAGGAGAGCTATAGTATACATGGAAGATGATAATATGACCAATTCAGAATATTATAAAGACAAGATTTGCATAGTAA
>WOYJ01000114.1:2071-10631 GCA_011620845.1 Methanobacteriaceae archaeon | reverse complement strand
TTGAAGGATTTGTTTGGAAAAATAGTATGATTAATGCGTTGAAAAAATTTAAAGTGAAAAAATATCATCCTGGAGATTAAGTATGGGGTTTTTGGATGATGACCAAAGGGCATTTGTAATTTCTTTAGATCTTCTAATTGCAATAATACCTCTCACGATAATGATAGGTATGGTAACCACAGATATGGGAAATATAATGTTCCAAATAGAAGACACTGTCTTTAGAGGTTCTATGGATCGAGTTGCAGCAGATACTATGAATACTTTACTTGAAACATCCGGAACACCCCCTAACTGGGAAAAGACAGGAAATTTAAGTCTGGTAGGGCTTGCAAAATATGATAAAAGTAAAGGAATGCCCATTGAGGGAACAATATCTCCTACTAAGCTTGCTTTCGTTGTGGAAAATTCTAGTTCCGTACAGAATATCATAGGAGATGAATATGGATTTTATATGACTGTTAATACTTTAGATACTAATACTTCCATGGGTAGTATCGGAACCTATAACTCATCTGCTAATGACATCGTAAGGGTCGAGAAAGTTGCTTTATGCTCCAAACTAGAAACTGTTTCCTCTCTGATGGGAGAAATTAGATATACAGGACAAAGCAGGAAGTATATTGCCCCCCAATTTGAAACGAGTGATCGTTATAACCAAACTTATAACTATTGGATTATATTTTTAAATAACACTGGATTTACCTCTGCTACAGTCACGATCAACGGTAATGTAATAAATTTGGATAGTTCGAATATAAATAGAGCTTATCTGATAAATTCAACATATTTAAGTACGAATACTTCAGATAAGATGCAATTTTTGAACAACACAGTTACTTTAAACGCTACTGGTAATTTTGGTAGTTCAATGAATTTCTTTATTGTTCAAGCTCCTAAAACTGTCACTTCAGATGATATTAACTACGATACTGTAAATCCAAAAGAATGTTTATTTGTATTATACCTATGGCCAAAGTGATTATTTATGGATGATAAAGGATTCATATTCACAGCAGACGCTGTTCTAGGGTTAATAGTAGTTATTATACTTACCACTTCCATTGTAACCTATGCCATGCTCCCCATATATGAAGGACAGGAACACCAACACCTAGAAGCTCTGGCAGACAGCGTCCTGGAAACTATGGAAGCATCCGGAACTTTAAGGTCAGCTACTGTTGATTATTACAGTCATAACCCAAGTCAAGCAGAATCTGACCTGCGAACTTCCCTTAATATGTTAATACCATATGGTATTGGTTATAAACTTACAGTGGGAGATAATCCCCCTGTTACCGATAACCGTGGTTTAGCCACAGCCACAGATTTGGTGACCAAGGTTAAAGTTATATCCGGACCACAGGAAGGATGGATGGGAAGGGCTTATTATAAAATTGAAAACGTGAGCTTCACCACCGTGAACCTGAATACTACAACCACTGTATGGAATTTCCATAACTATTTAACCAATTTCCAGCCGTGGAATGGCGGCCTTAATAACTATGTATATTGGGGAATAACAAGTAGCCCCTACACAAATCCCCAGAATATTGAATTTAGTATACCAGCTACTGGACCAATTAATAGCGTCATGGTTTTATTTGGATCAACCCATGATAGTAATGGTCAAGCTACCAGAACAAGATTTTACAAAAACGATACTTTAATAGATACAATTGATCCAAATGAATTTCTATACCTATTCACCAATAATAATAGAAGATTTTATAACAATAAATCAGTCATAAATCCTGCCTTTTTCAATCCTGGTGTTAACAACTTCCGGCTGCAGTTTATGAGTGCCTCATCAGTCAACAACATGCCCTGGTTCAGTATCATAGCCAATTACACAACAACCTTAAATGTTGCCGAAGGAATACTGTTTAACGATTCAAGATTTGATGATAGAGCTGGAGTGGGAAGGCCTCAAGGCAGTAATAGCTTAATATTTAATCTGGATACAGGGACTACGTCAAATACTCCCGGGCGTACTATTGACTGGAATACACAAGGAACAAGTGATTTTGATGTAAGTACTCCCTTTAGATTGACAAATATTCCTGGCAAAGGTGGTGACCCAGGATCAGCGGTTGCATCGACAACCAATATTTATGTTCCCCCGGGCACCAGACTTTTTGATGCATACGTCGTGGTGAATGCCTACGGTGCAGTTGACGGCGCCATAGTGCAGGTCAAGCCTGAAGGAGGCACCTGGCAAACAGTTTTCACCTCATTTGGAGGTTACACAGGCAGACCCGACGGAGGTTACGGTAACCTCCCTGGAATTATTAGTCTCCATGATAGCTATGATACCAGTAAAGATTACCTCAGAGCCGGTAACAATCAAGTCAGGATAATCGTTTGGGACGATGTTCCTGGCATTGATTACGATTTAGTAGGCCTGGAAAACTGTTATGCCAGTATCACTTACAGCAGTCTTCCTATTAAATGGGATACCACTACATTCGATAGTTATCAATCCACTGGTGATAGTTACACTCAAAGTAAACCATTCACCATCGAATCTGGCGCCGAGAATGTCTACCTATTCATGGGCGTTGGTTTGGATACGCGTAGTGTTCGAGTTAGGGTAAACAATACCCCACTCTATGATGGACCCCCCCAATACGCCCTAAACTTAGAAGAGTATGATACAAACAACGTAATCAGTACCGAGATAAATGGTAAACGAGTTCTGAAGCCAGGATATTACAACCTTGAAGTTAGAGTAACTCCATCAGAAGCATTCGAATCTGGTGATTACAGTGGCACTAGAACTAGTCCTACAATACTCTATACAAGTAATGCCAATCCAGAGATCTTTTCAGGTACACGTATCGGTGTTTTATACCCCCAATTCCTGGCGAATATGTGGTCAGTATCCTTCTCATCTGATCCTGATGTTGCTAAAGCGGAAGCCAGACAAAAATTAATTGAAAATGTAACGGCTCAAGGTTTTACAGTGGATGAGTCTTTAATTAAATTAGAAGCCCTTTATTCCGGAGATGTACCTAACGCCGTCCCAGTTAGATTGGAACTGTGGAAAAAATAAGAAGATGATAAAATGGATGATAAAGGATATGCCTTTGCACCAATGGCATTTTTACTCATTGTACCTGTTGTTGTATTGGCAGTCTCTTTTAATGGAGTTATTGGTGAGCTTAACAGCATATCATCGATTGTGATTGGAGGAGATGTGACGGCTACTATTGCTCATAATATTGTAACTGCCGTAGAACAAGATACAGCGGATGCAGGAAGATATTCGGCTATGATAGCTGTACAAACAGTTATAAATAAAACTAACATTTATGATAATCATCCATTCTTTGGTACAGCAGGTAGTAACAGTACAGGAGATAACAGTAAAGGAGTTATAGTCAGAAACATAACGGATATGCTTAATAAAAATATCACGGAAACATGTAGAGTATTAGAACAACAGACTGGAAGAGATATTTATATAAATAATATCTATGTAGATCCTGCTGGTACTGAACCTCTTAATATTTTTGATGCAAATGATTTAGAACTTACACAGAAGGATCCCTTCGGATTTTATATTAAAGTTAAGAGTATACCAATTAGAGTGGTACAAAGGGACGCTTCTCAAAATAACAATCAATCCGTACAATTTGACACACCAGTAAGGGATGTTTATGTTTCCATTGAGCAACTTGAGGACCCCTGGATCTTGGTGATGACTAAACACAGGAATAGTTCAGTAATATACAGATACCCTTACTATACCTCTTCCGGTGCAATAGCCGGTGGAACAGGTGATGACTACCATTTTGCTGATAATAAAGCTCCAGGCAGGTTGAACTATCTTTGGGAATGCTTCTTAGGAGCTAATGTAACCGTTATGGGTCCTCGTCCCTATTACTTCCCAGACACCCATGGCCTTTCCTTCTTTGACAGACTGGAAAACAGAACCCCTGAAACATCAGGAAGTCCTCCAGAAGCCCGGATGAGCACTTTTATCATTTATGATGTTCTAGAGGAAGATCATGGAAATAACCCTATTTCTATGGTTGATCACGAATACTTTGCTGGTGATTTAGGTGAGGTTATAACTGTCCAAGGAACGACGGTTAAAACACCTTCAGGAGTTGAGTTCCTTATTTCGCCAACTTACAGAGGTTATCTTGGTTTACAACCTACTTATTAGGTGATTTAATTGTTAGATGAAAAAGGATTTGGTAGTGCTGAGTTCATATTTGTATCCCTAATCGTGCTACTTTTAATAGCAGGTCTTTCTACTCTTGTAAGTAATGAAATGAACCAGACACAAACAGGGGATATTGCTCAAACCAGAATAACTGGAGAAAAAATAGCCGAGATAATTAACACTGTTTATATAAATGGGGTAGGCTATACAATTACCTTACCCGTTCCCACAAATACGACTGTTTACGTTGATGATCCTGAAGGCTTTTTAACCATTTATTCTAGTAATAACGGTGCAAATATTACTATAAAGGTTATACCCAAGAACATAGAAAAAACAATTTTAGATGGCGGTCAAACATATAACGTAACCCACAATACCGACGACAGCATAACATTTAATCAACTGTGAATAGTGATTCCTATGAATTTACCAGAAGAATGGGAGAAAAAAGCTTTGATAGTGATAGGGGCTATTTTCATCATCACAGTGGTCTACGCCTTCAATCCCTTCATGGGTACTCCCACCAACAACACCACCATGGAACAATCACCCTCTGAACCAACCATCATCCCCTTCCCTGAAAATGAAAGGAAAAATGACACCAACAACTCCACTAACCACACTAAGATAAACGAAGAAGATGCAAAAAGAATCGCATCTGAAGCAAATCCAGGTTACACTGTGGGGACGCCTATGCAGGGAAGTATAAATGTAAACAGCACCAACTATTTTGTTTGGATCGTGCCATTAACCAAAGAGAATACAGCGTCCAAAACCATATATATAGATGCCGACACAGGAAATATAGTAATGGAATCTTAAATGATTAGGGTCTTCAAAAACTTTTATAAGTTCTAAAACTCTTAAATAACTGATTCCTTAAGCTTTTAATCGAAAATCCCATACACCCCCTAAAGATGATACCATGGATGTACTCGTTGTAATCATAATGCTGGTGCTTTTCATTTTCCTGATGGTATTTGTTTTCTCCACAGCACTTCTAACCCCACTAATCGGTAAAAGAAACCTCATATTCGTGTTGTTTCTGGGATTCATAGTGGGTCTGGTTGGTGGAGCCTTTTTCATCGCCCCCTTATACGATGACATGCCCGACATGGCCCGGGCAGTGTTCACCTTCAGCTCGGGAAGTCCGGAAGTAATAACCGTTAACATGTCCACCATCAACGATGTGAACGCCTTTGTAGAGGATACCAAGAAGTTAAACGGAGTTAAGGATGTACAGTGTAACAAGATAACCATTAAAACCATCCCCTTTAATATCGATAACTGGAAGGGTTCCATAGAAAAAAGATTACCGGTAATAAACGCTGATATCAAAAAAGCTGAGGTACCCGCCAATGATACCATAATTTTATATTTAAATGAAAACAGCAACCCCACCCGGCTGGTGGATAGCGTTACTGAATGGCTGGGCCTGGTGGGTGGTATAGTTGTTGTAAGCCATCAAGCCGAGGTATTGATAACAGTGGAACCATCACAGGTTGATGATGTTTCAGCACAGCTTCCCCAGGATAAAGTGGTGATTGCCAACGTAACCGGTCCTGTAGAGGATCAGATCACCGCCTTTAAGAATAACCTGCCAGATCGAACCACCATCGTCATACTCTGTGGTTTTATAGGATTAATTGTAGGTGCCATCGGCCTATTTATAGACAGCATAACCCAGTTATGGGATAAAATCCGGGTATGGTTGGCTTTAAGGAGAAGGAAACTTAAATAGTTAATTTTACAAAAAGAAAACTGAAATAAAAGATGAAAGCTGCAGTTCTATTTTCTGGAGGTAAAGACAGTACCATGGCCACCTATAAGGCCATAGAAAGTGGTTGGAAAGTGGAATATCTGGTTTCCATGATATCAGATAATCCAGAGTCTTACATGTTCCACACCAGCAACATCCACCTCACCGAACTCGCTGCAGAGGCTATGGACATTCCCCTTTTATGTTACACCACCCATGGGATAAAGGAAAAGGAACTGGATGACCTGAAAATCGTTTTAACCGGCCTTAAAAATGAGGGGGTGGAGGCGATTTTCTCCGGCGCCATACATTCGAGCTACCAGAAATCCAGAATAGATAAACTGTGTCAGGACCTTTCCCTGGAATCTATAGCCCCATTATGGCACAAAGACCCATATGAGTACATGGAAGAACTTATAGAGCTTGATTTTGAAACCATACTTGTCAGTGTATCAGCTGCCGGCCTAGATGAATCATGGCTGGGCAGGGAAATAGACAGGGAATTATTAGATGAACTGGTTACCATCCATGAGAAGTACGGCATCCATCTGGCCTTTGAAGGCGGTGAGGCAGAAACCCTGGTTTTGGACTGTCCACTTTTTAAAAAGAGAATTAAAATCCAGGAAATGGAGAAACTTTGGGATAGGGACAGTGGACATGTCCATGTTAAGAAAGCTGTTTTAGAGGATAAATGATCAGAATATAAAAACATGTTAAAGTCCAATTTTCTTAATTAACTCTTTAGTGTTGCTAAATCTTGAATATTTCCCTTTTTTTAACTTCTTTACGTATCATTTCCAATCTTTTTTTATATTTATCAGAGATTTGGAGTGTATTTTCTGGTAATTTACTTTTCTCTTTTTCTTATTCTTTGTTTCTTTTTTTTCCTAATAATTTCGAAAAATTCGTCTCGATCTATATCCATTATCTTCAATGTATTACTTAATACGCCGATAGAAACAGTAGGATGGAGAGGAATGGTGATAACATATGGACATCCATTTTTACTATAATTAGCATGGCTACCATCAGTATTTTCCAATTCAAACCCTTTATCTTTAATAATTTTTTTAAGTTTCCTTGTTGGAAAATTCTTAGGTAATCTACCATTAGACATTAAAAAGTAATATTCAATTACTTATTTATTAATACGTCGATCTTTATTTCTTTATAAAAATATTCAGGCAATTCATCATCAGATAAGTTGTATTCAATAAACAAGTCAATGGCTTTTTGAATCATATCTTCTTCAGAATAAGTTAGTTTCTCAGGTAAGTTCTTTTGAACTTTTTCACTTGAAAGATACAGTCGGAGAGCACTTTTAATATTTATTAAAACTTCTTCCATTGTACGCCCTTGACTTGCTACATAAAATAGAGGACATTCAGCGACAAACCAATCATCTTCACGATGAATGACAATAGGCAAAGTATAATTTTTAACTATTTTAGATTTAAAACTCGGAAGATGATAAAAAGAAGTATTTAGCCGTGGTATGAATTTATTCTTATACAAGTTTTCCATTACTTCCATTATATTTCACCATATTATAATATAATTAGTTTGTAGTAATATATAAAAACATATATTCTTAATGATTAATAACGACCTTTACCCCACCAGACAGGGGCAAAGAATGTATATTCATTTCATCATGCTTAACTTAACAGAATCTTACCAATAAATTTTTTTATCGAATCTCTGGAGCCAACCAGTCAATTAACCCTTCAACATCGTCGGTTTCTATTTTTACCTTTATCTCCCCTAATGGTGAGAGGTCGTCTTCTGCAAAGTTGACCACACCAGAGAAGGCTGCCTGTTTATTTAATTTAAAATGGATCACCCCAGCATATGCCCCTTTAATCAGTATCTTGCGGGCGGTGTTCCTGATCCTGCGAACTTCCAGTGCTTCCTTTAGCCTTAAAAGGGAATTCTTCCCCCCACTTACAGAGATGTAATCTGCACCTGTCTCCAGCTCGTCATAGTCGAACATGTTGGAGAGTGTTTTGATTACTTTATCTGCATCTTCAGTGGGGTTGATGGGGGTTTCAGCTGTAAATTCACATTTCATTGGTGAGTATGCTCCTTATAATATTTTTAAACCGTTTTATAGAGCCCTCATTGGGCACCATGTAATCTGCTGTGGCAATTACTTCCCCTATACCGAATTTAAGCTCCCTCTTATCTCTGTTTTCAAATTCAGACTTATCAATGGAATCATCAGCACGTTTTCTATTCTGCAACCTCTTGAACCTGGTTTCTGGTGAGGAATTAACAGACAAGACCTTAAAATCAGGGAAGTTCTCCCGGAACATCTCCACCTCAAAGGGGCTTCTTATACCTTCGATTATGAAAAGATCGGAGTGATTACTGGAGTCTTTAGATAGATCTTTAATTTTCTGGATGCATCTTTCTGCCACCACAAATTCACCGTGTTCTTCACGAAGCTGGACAGCGGTCTCTCCTATTTTTGCATTTCTTTTTTTAGCCTCATCCCGAATAACATCACCCATCCTTATTATCTGGAAACCTAAACTTTTAGCCACACCAGCTACTATTCCCTTTCCGGAACCGGGCATTCCTGTAACTCCAATTACCTTCATGTCCATCTATACCATTCTTTT
>WOYJ01000114.1:0-1971 GCA_011620845.1 Methanobacteriaceae archaeon | reverse complement strand
AATATGATTCCAACATTACCCCGATAATATGATTACAAGTTTACCCTGAAAACGATCCCAGCATCAGCTTCAATGAATCCTGCAGATTTTGCTGATTATCGAAGTTGCGTGCTATATCTTGAAGCGTGGATTTATCCATTCTTCGAAGTTTTTCCACTTCCCTCGTAAGATAGGGTATGGCCCTCACCA
Organism: Methanobacteriaceae archaeon; assembly: GCA_011620845.1. Lineage (GTDB taxonomy): Archaea > Methanobacteriota > Methanobacteria > Methanobacteriales > Methanobacteriaceae > Methanobacterium_A. Next base: position 1,782 of record WOYJ01000114.1, on the reverse strand, counting down.
AATTGTCAACTATAGTCACGGTAGCTGTTTTAGCAGTTCGAGAAAGGGGATTAAGGTCAATAGTTACTACTTTCTTTCCATTTGAGATCAAGGCTTCAGCCCGGTCACCATCCTCTAGGGGTACCAGCACCACGTCTGCTTTATAGACTCCTTCCCTGCTGGCCCTCGATCGGGGGCTTTCCAGTCCCCTTATATGCTCCGGGTTTTCCTCAGTACCCAGCACTTCCCGAGCACCAGCATCCTTCAAAACCTCCTCTACAGCACGCACTCTATCAGGTGTCCTGTAGAAGAGGTTTATCTCTATTTTAGCATCTAAAACCCGGGCCAGATCAACTACTTCACTGGGCACTAGTGCGGCAGTGTTGCCGTTAACCGATATTACAGGGTGTTCTGCAAGTAAAAGGATGGCAGCTGCAGTTTCAATGGCCTTCTTGGCAACCGGTGATGTTTCCTCACCTAAGAGATAGTCGAAAGCCTCTCCCCGTCCATGGGCTATCAATCCTGAATCTGCAAGGATCCCCGCTTTATAAGCGTCCACTACTTTCACTCTGAGCTTCAGGGATTCATAACGGGGGTGATCAAGGGGTATGTCCTGTGAATTTTTAGAGTTCATCATTAAAAACCTTAAAAATTGAGTTAAAATAAAAATATAGGATTTCAGTTAAATAAAAGTTTAGGTCTTCTTATATACTTCCAATATTTCCAGGGGTTTATTGCCACCAGTGCTTATGATTTTCTCTTCAATTTTAAGTTTCACGGTGTCACCAGTCACGGCTCCCGGTCTATTCTCCACCAGATAGATATCCGGTTTGACGTTGGACCTGATGTCATATTCCACCTTCACATGGGCCGTGTTTTCACCTGCTTCCAGAACAGTTCCAAAAGTATAATTACGGTAATATCTGATTCTGAATATAAGGAATACCGCAGCTACCGCTATTATGGTATAGATAAGTACTGATAGGGATGGTAATGTTTGGAAGGAGAAAGCCATTACCAGGTTAGGATTGCTACTCACTAGGATTATTATGATGCCCACCGCCAGGTACATCAAAAAGAAATCACGATAGGCGTTAAAATCTTTCCTATACATCTTTTTTACTCTGTTGTACAACATATAAATGATAAAAGCACCTATAAGACCATCTAACACCAGAAATACGATTAATGATAGGAAATTAAATACATAGAAAATTGAAATTATAATAAAGGCTATTGAAACAATTTGTAGAATTAAAACAGTTCTTTCTTTCTCTTCTGAAGTATAAGTCCCTGAAATTAAGATTACACCCGAATCTTCAAGGTCGCCAGAATCTTCAAGGTGAGCTCCGGATTCCCCCGATGTTCTGGCATGTTCCTGTCTGGAATAGTTCTCTCTGGAATAGGTATCCTTCGCACCACCTACTTCGTTCCTGATACGGGATATGTTGTCCTTCACAGATTCTGTGTCGATTTTATCCCGGATCCCACTGGTATTCATATTCCTTATTTTCTCTGGAATTTTAGGGATGGATAAAATGAGCATTCCCACGAATGAAACAGTTCTAATGATTAAATCTCCGAATTTGGCGAATATACGCAACTTGAAATCTCCATTCAAATTTATTTGAATAAAATTATTACACTATTTTTGAATAATAATTATAACGCAATATAATATAAATTAATTGGTATTTTAAACCTGATTATTAAATTATTTTACATATTATCGAATTTAAAAAAGAATTTAATATATAAAAATCAGCATTAAGAGATTGTAACAGTTATATGAGTATCTCCTAC
>WOYJ01000164.1:2584-10685 GCA_011620845.1 Methanobacteriaceae archaeon | reverse complement strand
TGACCGATATTAATAAAATTTACCAAAACCTAATAAGTTATTAAATCATAAAATTAATAAGAAGGTTAAATATTTTACCGTGAAACTCTTATAAACTGTGATAGGATGAAAATCTCTAAATTAAAACAAATGAAAAAGGAAAACAAAGATAAACTTCTGGGAAGGTCCCAAATTGGGGCCGAAGTAGTTTTAGATACTGTAAGTAAGATTATTGGTGATGTACGTCACGATAAAGACCAAGCACTGATAAGTTTTTGTGAAAAATTTGACGGGGTTAAACTGGAAAATATCCAGGTTCCCCAGGATAAATTTGAAAGAAGTACCAGCCAAGTGGACGGGACCTTATTAGATGCACTTACCAGTGCAGCAGGAAATATCCAAAAATTTCACCAGGCACAGCTACCCCCAGAATGGATCTGCAACGTAACTGAAGGAGTCTCCGCCGGCCAGATAATACGACCAGTGGAAACCGTTGGCTGCTACATACCTGGAGGTAGGGCAGTATACCTATCCACTATACTCATGACCATCATACCCGCCAGGATAGCCGGAGTCAGCCGGATCATCTGCTGCACCCCGCCGGATGAAAATGGACAGGTTAAAAAGGAAACACTCGCCGCAGCCAGACTGGCCGGTGCAGATGAAGTATACGCCGTGGGAGGAGCGCAGGCAGTAGCCGCCATGGCCTACGGAACAGAAACCATACCAAAAGTAAACAAAATAGTAGGCCCCGGGAACATATACGTCACCACAGCCAAAAAACTGGTCTACGGAGACGTGGACATCGACTTCCCAGCCGGACCATCAGAAGTGCTGATCATAGCAGACGCAACTGCCAACCCGGAGTACATAGCGATAGACCTCATGGCCCAGGCAGAACACGACCCAGACGCAGCATGCGTACTGGTAACCACCTCCCAAGAACTGGCAGAATCTGTAAACAACATAATAAAAGACGAAGTAGAATCCGCATCCCGGAAGGAAATCATCAAAGAATCCCTGGAGAAATTCGGGCAGATCATACTGGTAAATAACCTGACGGAAGCAGTTGAATTCTCCAACCAGTACGCCCCAGAGCACCTCATTATCATGACCAGCGAACCAGAACAGATACTGGAAAACATCACCAGCGCTGGTTCCATATTCCTGGGAGAGTTAACCCCGGTAGCAGCTGGGGATTACGGCTCAGGAACCAACCACGTCCTCCCCACATCGGGGTGCGCCCGTTTCTACGGGGGCTTATCAACTGAATCATTCCTTAAAAAACCAACGGTACAGCGCCTCACAGAAGAGGGACTGAAAAACCTGGAGAAGATGGTCATCACCCTGGCCGAGTACGAGGGGCTCTACTCCCATGCAGAATCATTCCGTAAAAGGTTGAAGGATATTAAATAATAAATGTCAGAAAAATATTTAATCCAAATTTATAAAATATAAAAAATTAATCCAGATTTATATAAAATGGGAACATATAGGATGGAACATAACCCACTCATTTTAATTTTAACACTTAATCGACTAAAAATGGTTCAATATTTTATTTAGAGGTGAATTAGAATTGACGCAAACAGAACATAAATGTATGAGAACTCATTATTCAAGGGAAATAACCCCAGAACTTAATGGAGAAGAAATTATCATCCAGGGCTGGATACATGAAATCCGGGACCTGGGCGGCATTGTATTCGTACTTTTACGTGACAGGGACGGCATCACACAGGTCACCGCACCCAGTAAAAAGGTGGAAGGTGAATTATTCAAACAGATACAGGGATTAAAGAAGGAATCAGTGATAACTGTAAGGGGAAAAGTACAGGAATCACCCAAGGCACCCGGCGGTGTGGAAATAATACCCATCCTGGTCCGGGTCCTAAACAAATCCAAACTACCCCTACCCCTGGACACTACGGAGAAGGTAAGGGCAGAGATAGACACCAGACTGGACAGCAGATTTTTGGACCTTAGAAAACACAACGTAAGCAGCATATTTAAGATAAAAAGCAGGATGCTCCACTCTGTACGGGTATTTTTAGAAAAAAATGGTTACATCGAGATCAACACCCCCAAACTGGTGGCATCAGCAACCGAGGGGGGAACCGAGCTATTCCCCATCACCTACTTTGAAAGGGAAGCTTTCCTGGGCCAGAGCCCCCAGCTCTACAAGCAGATCATGATGGCCTCAGGGTTCGATAAAGTATATGAGATAGCACCTATCTTCCGTGCCGAGGAACACGACACCCTCCGGCACCTGAACGAGGCCATATCCATAGATCTAGAGGCGGCATTCTGCAACCATGAAGACGTGATGCAGATACTGGAACAGCTGGTTTCAAATGCTCTAAAGGACGTGAAAAAATACTGCCAGAATGAACTGGAAACCCTGAACATAGATCTAGAGGTGCCCAAGACACCGTTTGAAAGGGTGGACTACGACGATGTGGTGGATCTGGTCAACTCCAAGGGAGTGCCCCTGCGCCACGGGGAAGACCTCTCCCGGGCCGCAGAAAAAGCAATGGGCGAAATAAAGGATGGATACTACTTTATAACAGGATGGCCCACCGATATAAAGCCGTTCTACGTCATGCCCAGTGAAGAAGACCCAGCTAAAAGCTGCGCCTTCGACCTGATGTACCATGACCTGGAGATCTCCTCAGGGGCCAAGAGGGTCCACCTGCACGATTTACTGGTCGAAAAGATCCAAAAACAGGGACTTAATCCGGACTCTTTCAACAGGTACCTGGCAGCATTCGAATACGGGATGCCGCCACACGCCGGATGGGGACTCGGAGCGGAAAGGTTCACCATGTGCATCACTGGAGCCCAGAACATCAGGGAAACCGTACTGTTCCCCAGGGATAGGCGCAGGTTAACACCCTAAAAAAAAGATTGAAATATCTGTTACAAACCTAAAAAAGCAAAATTAAGCCTAAAATTAGATAAAAATAAATCATAAAATAAAAAAAAAGTATAGTTTTAGAAACACCCACTTTTTAACGTTAATTCTATTAATTTCATCCATCAGCTGTTTTTGGCCTTCACATACTCCTCCACAGCCCGGGAGCCGAAGTAGAATATAACTACAGCACCCACTATCCAGGTGAAGTTGGTTACAATGGTCTTTATCGGCTCATCAGCTGGTAGGTTTATACTACCAAAGGCTACCAGGGGTATGAAGGCAAAGTATATTATTACAAAGGAACCGGTAACTGCTTTTCTTACCTCACCAGTGTTCAGTGGAGATGTACCGGACATGTAGCTTGTAATCAGGAGTAATCCGAAGAAGGTGATTATTCCAAGACCTATGAATATCCACGGTGTGGGGATTTTCAACGCCCAGACCAGGAGGGGTAATATGATTAAGTCAATTACAACCAGTGCCAGGACCATCCTGAGGGCGCTGGACCATTTTTTCCCCCGGAAATTTTTCACCTGCTTGCGAAAATTATCCCTCTCTTTAATAGCCTTTATCCTCTCTTTATCCAGCCATTCAACCTTCTTTTCCAGTTCTTCATTGGACTTCTCCAGTCTTTCAATTTTCTCCCTATCAAGCCTTCTGATCTCTTCGCCCAAGGTGTCCTTTTCCTGATAAAGATGTCCAATATCCTTATTTAAATCGAATTTTCCCTCTTCTGGCATGTTAGTCCCCTCCTATGACTTACGAGATAATTTTGAATATGAAATTCCATAGTATAATTGAATTTACATACATATTAAAGTTTTCAAATCTCTGAACCCATTTGAAAATTAAAAGCAAAGTCCATAATGGAAATCAGGGAAATGAAAGAGTACCCATAAAAATAGGGATTAGTTTTTTATATCAGCTAATGTAAACCCTCATACAGTATCAATTGTAACATTTTCTGTTAATCGAATTCATACTCATGGGAGGAGGGTCTTATGATAGGTAAAAAAATTAGAATAGAAAGGATACTCGACCGAAAAACAGGTCGATGCGTAATTGTACCCATGGATCACGGTGTCTCCGTGGGCCCCATAGATGGGATCATCGACATGGCAGAGACCATCGACGAAGTGGCCAGCGGAGGAGCAAACGCCGTAATAGTGCATAAAGGAATAGTTGGAAGCGGACACAGAGGATACGGAAGAGACATCGGACTGATAATACACTTATCAGCCAGCACAGCACTAGGACCAGACCCGGACAACAAAGTACTTGTAACATCCGTGGAGAAGGCATTACAAATGGGTGCCGATGCAGTTTCCGTCCACGTGAACGTGGGATCGAAGAAGGAACCAGAGATGCTCAATATACTGGGTACTACAGCCGAGATATGTGACGACTGGGGAATGCCACTAATTGCCATGATGTACCCCCGGGGAGAGAAAATCAAGGACGAACACCACGCCGACGTGGTTAAACTGGCCTCCCGGGCCGGGGCAGAGTTAGGGGCAGACATCATAAAAACCAACTACACCGGAGACCCTGAGACCTTCCGGGAAGTTATAGACGGATGTCCAGTCCCACTGGTAATAGCCGGCGGCCCCCGGGTTGAAACCGACCGTGAACTACTGGAAATGGTTAAAAACTCGGTAGATGTGGGCGGTGCAGGTGTGGCCATTGGCCGGAATATTTTCCAGGCCAAATCACCCCGAAAAACAACCAGAGCCATCGCTGAAATCGTGCACAACGACATGGAAGTAGATGACGCCCTGAATATACTCAACGGTTAATTAAAGCTTACCGAATGAATTTAGAGCTTACACAATGAATAAACACTAGGAGGCATAGTAAGATGAAATTCGCATGGGTCATGGCCGAGGGAATGCCATGGAATAAGAAAAAGGGATTCATTACCACCGCCCTGGAATCAGGAATAGACCATATCGTGGACTTCACCGACACAGAAAACATCCAGAAACTGGGCAACGTAAAGATAATCTCGGATGTGAAAGGTTCAGACATCTTCCTAGTGGGTAGAAATGGTGAAGGAGATGGAACAATACCTTTACCAAAAGTTTTATCTGAGTCCGAGGATTTATCTACGGTTAGAAGAATTAAAAGTAAAGAAGAACCGGTAGCTGCCTATGTGGAGATCACGAGTAAGGAGCATGAACAGCTGGCAGCTTTGCTGGGTAAATATGTCGACTACCTGATTCTCCTAGGGAAGGATTGGAAGGTAATCCCCCTGGAAAATATCATCGCCGAATTACAGAAAGAAGACGTTGAACTTATCGCGGCAGTATCTAACTACGAAGAGGCTAAACTGGCCCTGGAAACCCTGGAATACGGTACTGACGGGGTTCTATTGTGTCCCGGTGAAATAAGCCAGATAAAGAAGGTGGCTGAACTGGTGGATGAATTAGACACAGAAAGCTACAAACTCAAACCAGCCACCGTCACCCGTGTAGAACCAGTAGGTTCTGGAGACAGGGTGTGCGTGGACACCTGCTCCATGATGGGCATAGGAGAGGGGATGCTCATAGGATCCTATTCCAAAGGGTTGTTCCTGGTCCACAGTGAATCAATGGAAAGCGAATACGTGGCCTCAAGACCCTTCCGGGTAAACGCCGGCCCAGTACACGCCTACATCATGACCCCTGGAAACAAAACCAAGTACCTCTCAGAGATCGAAACTGGAGATGAAGTCCTGGCCGTAGATAAGGGGGGTAACACCAAGAACGTTATCGTTGGACGAGTTAAGATCGAAAAACGGCCGCTCATGCTGGTGGAAGCTGAATATGACGATGTAACCTTGAGGACTCTGCTTCAAAATGCGGAGACCATCCGGCTGGTCACCGAAGAGGGCAAACCAGTCTCTGTGGCCGAGCTCAAAGTTGGCGATAAGATCATGGTATACCTAGACCCCGATGCCAGACACTTTGGAATGGCCATCGAAGAAACCATAATTGAAAAATAATTAATCAGGTTTCTCTTACCCTAAAAATTTTTTTTTACTCATTTACCAGTGATTGAGGATTAATCAGGATAGAATATCTTATATAAGGGGTATTATAAAATGAGGGCGTTTCTGGCAGTAGATTTGGACGAATCCCTACAGGATAAAGTGTTAGAAGTACAAGACAAACTTAACGAGGCAAACGCTGCTGTTAAATTTGTTGAAAAGGAAAACCTGCATTTTACCTGCAAATTCTTTGGTGAAATCTCCCAGGATAAAAGGGATAAAATAATTGAGATAATCAAAGAGAAGATAACCAAGTATGACAGCTTCCCCATCAATATCAAAAAGTTAGGGGTTTTCCCACATCTGGGTTATATCCGGGTAGTCTGGTTAGGCTTAGAAGACTCCGGGAATTTCTCCAGGATACTCATGGATTTCGATGAAGAATTCGCCAAACTGGGCTATAAAAAAGAGAGAAGTTACATCCCCCATTTAACTATAGGACGGGTGAAGGGTAAGAAGAACAAGGAAGCCCTTGTCGCTAAAATTAAGGAACTGGAAGATATTAAAATCGGCTCCATGAAAGTGGATAAGTTAGTCCTTAAAAAGAGCGAGCTAACATCGGAAGGACCGATCTATACCACTGCTGAGGAATTTAAACTATAAAGTTGAGGAAATTGAACTAATCTTGAAGAATTGAACTATAAAGTTAAAGAATTAATCTTGAAGAATTTGAACTATAAATATACTTTTTGACGGTGAATCAAACTTGAACATCAACTATCAGGACATCATAAACAGAATCAAACCCGGGAAATGGGAAAAAAAGGCAATCGAAGAGCTTTCAGACCATTTAATTGGTATCATTAACGCTGTTGCCATTAGAGAATGTATCGATGCCGAGGCTGTCCTGGTGGGTTCTGTGGCCAAGTACACCTGGCTTTCTGGTAAGGCCGATGTGGATATATTCATAAAATTCCCCCTGGAGACCAGTGAAGATTACCTGAAAGAAAAAGGCCTCTACCTGGGAAGTGAATGTATAAAAAATATGGGGGGTACAGCTGAATACCGTTACGCATCCCATCCCTACGTCACCGGATTAATCGCTGAACTGGAGATAGATTTCGTCCCCTGCTACGATATCAAAGACACCAAGAAGATCAAATCCGCCGTAGATAGGACCATACCCCACACCGAGTACGTAAAAAAACATTTAACCCCCGAGGAAGCTGATGAAGTACTTCTTTTGAAGTGTTTCATGGGTACCATCGGTACCTATGGATCAGAATTCAAAGTGGGTGGTTTTGCCGGGTACCTGTGCGAACTGCTGATCTTACACTATGGAACTTTCCTGAATGTACTGGGGAGTGCCGCGGAAGAATGGAAACCTGGTTACCAGATAGATCTGGAGGAGCATGGTACCGCAAATCTCTTCACCGAACCCCTGGTGGTGGTTGATCCCGTGGATCCAAACCGGAATGTGGGTGCGGCTTTAAGTCTGCAGAAGTTATCTGAGTTTGTGGTTGCCTCCCGGAACTTCCTGGAAAACCCAACCCCACTGTACTTCCAGAAAAAAGAAATTCCAGCTAATTTGGATGATATTAAAGATGAATTTAAAAAAAGAGGAACGAAATCCCTTATCTTACTCTTTAAAGCACCTGATATACCTGCCGATGCACTCTACCCCCAGATAAAGAAAACACTGAACTCTATAGTCCGCGTGGTGGAGAGGAATGGATTTAAAACCTTTGGCAGCGGCTACTGGACCGATGAAGAGGAGAAGATAATCATTTTATTGGAGTTTGAAACCTGGAAACTCCCCCAGGTAAAGAAGCATTATGGACCGCCGGTATGGTCCGGGGTCCACGCAGAAAAGTTCCAGGAAAAATATAAGGAAAATGCTTGGATTCAAGGAGACCGCTGGGTGGCCAGGGTGGATAGAAAATACAGGGAAGTGGAGGATCTTATAAATGCAGCATTATCAAAGGAAGAGATTAATATTCTACGGTTCGGTAAGCACATAAAAAGCAAGATCCTGGAGAAATATGAGTTACAGGATCTGGATGAATTTTTGGATGAACAGGTTGAATGGGAAGTTCTGGAATTTTTATACAAATATCTAAACCCTAATTTTAATCTATGGCGTTGAAAACTGGTCTTCTCTCAATTACCCTTCCTCTCATAGATTACCCTTCCTCTCATAGATTACCCTTCCTCTCATAGATTACCCTTCCTCTCAT
>WOYJ01000164.1:0-2484 GCA_011620845.1 Methanobacteriaceae archaeon | reverse complement strand
AGACAAACTTGGGTACTGCTTCTTTGAATGGATCGAATGTTTCTATATTTTTTACCTCTGTGCACTTCATACTCACCATGGAATGGAGGGAGGAAGGCAGACGTAGAATTCTCTTAAGATCGATGCTTACTTTGGCATCCACCAAGGCCATGTTAAGCGAGGCTATACTCCTTATAAGTTTCTGATAGCGTTGTGGACCTATTTTGCTACGGAATATTCCCCACTGGTTGTCCTCCAGGAGTTCCCTGTTTTTAATCACGTCTTTTAAGAGTTTCTGGTTCACTTCATCCAGTTGAGTCTCAGTTGTTAGATGTAAAATGGCATATCTGGTTCTATCGGTAAAGACTTGTGGATAGCCGAAGGGTATGGTGAAATGTTCCAGTTTGTAGGTCACTCCTTCTGCTGCGTATTCATTACGGGGTAATTCAGCCCCACTGAGGTACTGTACTATCTGGCCCCGGACATCACTGTCCATGGTCATCACCGATTCATCGAAGAGCCGCAGATGGTATCCGCGGCCGGAATATACAACGTGCATATCTTTAAGTCCCAGATCACCCTTGAGGGTATCTATCATGCTGGATACGATTTCCATGGCCTGGTTTAAGCATACCTCACACACACCTTCACAGCCACACTCCCTTATGGGTATGTCCTTGGCGTCCACATCGAAGACCAGTTCGGACTTTATCCAGCCATCCCTCCTCTGGGGTTTTTCATAGAAGGCCACCGAGGAGTAGGCAGCAAATGGTGCCCGGTATCTTAGAAATTTCCGGAGGAGATCCATGTTTCTGAAGACCTTGTAACGGTCGTTGGGTCCCCTACCTATATGGTCAAATCCGAACTCCCTCTTCTGGACAGAATTGCTTATGAACTCGGGGACGTCTTTAACATCCCATTCTTCCCGGTAATATCTGCGGCGTTCTTCCGGGGTAGCTGGTTTTAGAAGTTGATCTGTTTCCATAAATCTTGTACCTATATTATTAATTAATCCTCTCCGGATTTTTGTCCGGATTCCCGTCTAGATTCTTGTCTGGATCCCTCCCCGGATTCCTCCCGGGATCCCTCTCCAGATCCTTTATCATATTTTATATCAGTTAATCTCCGAATGTAGTATGAAAGTGGATTTCCTATACTTTTACAGGTTTTATCCGGTTTACATAAACTGGGCAGGTGTAACTTTACTTTTTCACAGCTCATGGGAGTGTACCATGTGGTTTCTCCCTCATGTTTTAGTTCTATCTCGCTGTGCATGCCGAATCCTATCTTGGCATTGATGTTCGCCTTCTCCTGGGGCTGGTCTTCAAAGAGCGGGGGAGTGCACCTCTCCGCCGCCTCATGGATCAAGGGCAGGATCTCCTTCTCAACAGCTGTCAGCTCGGGATCCACATCAGACACCCTTAAGGTGGTGTTTCTCCGGAATACGTCAGGATAAAGCCGTGCATAGGAGATGAAGGGTGTTAGAAATAGTATTATGGCGTCGTTTCTTCCCCCGGATTTCATCCCCTCCAGTACGATCTTCACACATGGGGGAAAGGCTTCCTGGTTTAAAGGCGAAGCCTCTACTTTTCCAGTTGCACCGCCCCGGTAACCATAGGTTGCCATGGGCTGGTTCAGTATCTCCGTTACCTTATCGGCCAGTTCCAGCAGAATAGGGTTGGGTTCTACCTGTCTCTGGGATTTCTGGTAAACTTCAGATATGTAGTCCTCTGTTTTCTGCATGATCATCCTGTTTATGATGAGTTCCTTTATCTTGTCGCCGATGAGGAGGTCGTACATCTTACCAGGGTCCCGGTGTTCCAGTTTGTACCCTAAATTCTCCATAAAATAGTCCTTGTCCAGGATGATGTTTCCCTGATCAAGCACCAGATCGGTTAACTTGATCTTCCTGGAGCTTAATAGATCAGCGAACATGGTCCATTTAGCCTCCCCCGGGAGGAGAGTGTTCAGTATTGTTCCTAGTATTTCTTTTTTTTCACTCAGTAAAAGTTCTCCCATCCTGCTTTCCATTAGTTTTCCCTGGGCTTCCACCATCACCCTGCTTTCCCTGGAGTTAGGGCCGAATTTTACGCTGATGGCCTGGACCAGTAGATAAAATGCGATAACATCGAAGTTTGTGATGTTGCGGTTGTAGAGGTATGAATATTTCCGGTAATCAAATTCTGGGTTATTCTTCTTCTTTACATACCATTCTATTCGTTTAAGGGCCAGATCCATGATGTTATGGGGTATGCTTTCTTCATCAGAAATATCTTGAGAAGGGCTGCGGGTGACCAGTTGTATTAAATCCCCGTTTTCCTGGTAGATAGTGTTTAAATTTCCGTATTCCCGTACTATCTGCCTTGCTTCATCGCTGAAGGGGTTTATAAAAGCAACATTTACCATACATATACTATATTTGTTCATCCTCTAAAAATAGTTTCTAGCTAAATTTTTTACTCTAAAATCTCTAAGAAATAATTAACCAGTATTAACAGTATAACC
>WOYJ01000105.1 GCA_011620845.1 Methanobacteriaceae archaeon | reverse complement strand
CAAAAACAGCCCTACAAAAACTCTCAGAAACATAAAAAATCTAAGACCCTAAATTAAATTTTCACCAATTTTATTCATGGATTAATTTTTGCAAATTCATTCATCCATTAAATTTTCCTTTATGTATTTTAAAACCAAACGCGCGTCTTCTCTCTTGATATCTACCCCTTTTTCATGGATATATTTCATTAAATTGTCTTTTTTATCTGTATCAAGATTTGAACTCATTATAACGGATCTGTACGTCCTTTTAGGGTAGAATATTGTTTTGGCTGTGCTGTTTAATTCTTTTAAGTCTTCCTGTGATATCAGGCCTTCTTCGCTGGCCTTCTTAAAATTATAGTTCATGCTAATAAGTGCTTCTGAGTGCTGCTTCTTGGTTTCCGGGTCGAAAACCACGGCCACATCATCATCCGATTCTATCTCACCACTTTTATATGCCTTATAAACTTTCCCTACACCGATCATTCCCATATCATCCAGTTCAGAAGCTCTCAAGGCACCCATACTCGATCCTCCAACCACTTTAACCCCTAATTCCAGTGCTTTTAAGAGTTCTTTGTGGGATACCGCTGGTCTCTGGTGAAAAACACCATCGATTATTCCAATTACTTTTGGATTATCCCTTAAAGCCAGTAATATATCATCTCTACCCACTGGTGGGCGGTAATCAGCATCTAAAATTTTCCTTGCTTCTTCAGGGTGCAGTGAAGGTCCGGTGAATATTATGATTCTGTTTTCCATGGGAGGGGCCCCTAACTTTTTGTATCCAATTAGTTTGTGCAATTAAATATAACAGTATCTTTTTTTTAATTTATAAAATTAGATACAGAGTTTATATGATACTAGATACGAGTTTATATGATCAGTTCACCGTGGAGTTTTCTAAGACGATCAGAGGAGGGGTGGTTTTTTCCCATGCTTTTTTCCCATTTCTCCACTACAAATTCCAGGGAAACTTCCCGGGTACCGTGTATCAGGTTATCGGCGTGGGCCACGATCTTTTCTTCTAATGTTACCGGTAGGTAATCCTGGTAGGGCAGGCCTAACAGGCACGCCTCATCGCGTGGTATTCCGGCACCGATGTGCACTTCCGCTATCCTCGCCACATCTTTAGGGAGACCGTGTTCCTTTAAAATCTGTGCACCTTCTATCCCATGATGGACCCCCTGGGTTTTCGTCCGTCCCACATCGTGGAGTAGTGCTCCAGCACGGACTATTTCTAAATCTACATCAAAATTAGTTGCTATTTCCAGAGCTTTAGCTAATACAGCTTTAGAATGTTCAATTAGGTATGAGGAGGAGTTTAAATCTTCTAATAGTTTAAGATTCAATTAGGCCCCTCTAAGTGAAATTAAAAAAGATGCCAGGATTTAAATAATTAAATAGAATTAGTTGATTTTATCTTTTAATTCTTTTAATTCATCTATTATTGCGGAGTTGTCCTGATATTCCAGTGGAGCTCCACATTCTCCGCAGGTGAAGTTATTTTCAGAGGCTTCTTCGAAATTGTATCTGTGATCGTTGTTTTTACATACGAAGAACATGTTTCCTTCTTCATATTCCAGTGAATCGTTGACTTCTTTGGAGTATTTTTTATATTTTTCGTCTAAAATCTCGAATACCTTCTTCTCTTCAAAAGTCCAGTTGTAGGTGTACCATTGTGTTTCTGGATCTTTACTTCTCGTGTAGCTGGCGATTCCTGCATCGTACAGTTTGTATAGGACTCTCCTTACTATGTTGAGTCTAATTTCTGTAACCTCAGCTATCTCTTCATCCGTGGTTTTACCTTCCAACATGCACTTGATGATAGAAAAGCTGTTTTCATCGTCGTTGGTTATGCTGGTCAGTAATTCCTGTACTGCTGTGTCGTTAAACATTCAAGTTCCTCCCATGTTTTACTGACTTAATGAATTTGTATTAAGTTCTCTTTATATAAGTTTTAATTTTAGTTTTAATTTTAATAAGTCCAATTTTTAAAGGTCAATATTAAAAAAAAACAAGAATATATTTGTGTTCTTGAATTTTTTAATCAACCGGGTTGTTAAATAGATAAATTTCAAACAGTAATAACCTTAAAAATATCTCTAATCAATACTTATTATATGATCCAGATGGTATTTATATCTTTGTGAATATGGTGTGGATAGTATCATATCTTTGTGACTATTATGTTATCAGTAAATAACAACACCCTAATCCCCTTGTTTAAAAAACAACATCATCGCTCCCTGACAATAACCGCTGGGGTATGCTCAACAGATTCCAGCATTTCGATAGTAACTCCAGTTATATCCTCATGGAATGTTTCCTTCATATCATATACTGTTTCCATACTGGTATCCTTTTCTTTTTGGTAATCCTCTGCCATCTTCGCTATTTTGATAATTTTATCTATATTTTCACTCCTGGATACCGCCAGGGGGGTTGGTCCTTTAACCGTCCCTATCCTCCCTAATAAATAGGCAAGTATGCCCAGATCCTTTTTTATACCGGACATGGCCAATGGAATGGATGTTAATTTAGTCCCACGAAACTGGTAAGTAACATCTGTATCCACGATCATAACTGTAACATCCTTCCTGTACTGGGATCTGATTTTCGAGCTTATATCCGCCACCACACCCTCCGGATCCTCTGGTAGGAGGCAGACACTGGTCCCCGGGACGTTGCTTAAATCAACCCCTGCTTCAGATGCAGGTTTAAGGGCATGTTTAAGTCCATAATAATCTAATATTAACTGTTTATGATTCCTGGCTTCTTTAGGTAATTTTTTTAGATTTCCTACCGTTCTGCTCTTTATTCCAAATAGTGGTCCGAAAATGTATCCCCAGATGTACCGGGACCATACGTCTGCTAGAAGCACAGCTGCTATAGAAGGCTTGATGTTTTGCTCATCCACTATCCTTCCCTGGGAAATGGCTATGGGTGTTTCCGAGATAACCAGGAAATCCCCGTCTTCCAGATATTTTGAGGCCTGGTGTATGATGGGATCATAAGGTTCTCCGGGCTTTATATAATCAGTGATAACAGGGATGATTTTATATTCACTCCTAGAATTTGATGTGCTCATATTAATCTAACTTTAGAATTTATTCTGTTAAAGAATTTTCCTTTAGAATTAAATAGGAAAAATGTGTAATATAATTCACAAAGTGCAATATCTTAAGATAACCCTGGAAAGGTTTTGAAATCTTTAAGATGTATAGGAGGCGGAAATTGCCCAAAACAAATAGAGTAATTAACTTCAGAATGCCTGATAGCAATCTTGAAGAGTTTAATGTAAAATCTCCTGAAATAGGTAAAAAAATCCTCTACGGAGTGTGTGGAGAGGGAATGGGCCATGCCATACGCAGTGGTGTGATTGTAAAACACCTTCTCGGGAAAAATGAAGTATCTATTTTTGCCCATAGCCGATCCTATGATTACCTCTCTGAGAAATTCGATAACGTACACCAGATCGGAGGCTTTAACACCGTTTATGAAGCTAACCAGGTAAACAGTGCTAAAACATTTTTTAATGGGATTAAGGATCTACCCCTTGATTTACATAAAAACATTACCTACATGCAGAATTTTGCCAAAGAATTCCAACCAGATATTATAATATCAGATTTCGAGTTTTATACCAACCTCCTGAGTAAAATATTAAGAGTACCCTTTATCAGTCTTGATCACACCCATGTGGTGACCCACTGCCAAACTGAGGTACCGTATAAATATCTTAAAGATAAATTAAAGGCAGAAGGGGTAGTTCGCTCATTTATTCAATTGCCCAGCGTTTATCTAATAACCAGCTTTTACTACCCCCCTCTGGTAAACCCGGGAAGAGTCAGGATCTTTCCCCCTGTTTTAAGAAAAAGAATTCTAAGGCTTAAAGGCAAGGAAAGAACTATTAATAGTGAAGAAGGAATCCTTAAAGGTGAAGAAAGAACCCTTAAAGGTAAGGAAGGAACTATTAAAGGCAAAGAAGGAACTCATATCTTCGTATATCAAACCAGCACCTCTAATACGGAACTTATAAAACTTCTAAAGGAAATGGATCATAGATTTATCATTTATGGCTTCCATAAAGACCAGGAAGATGAGAACTTATCCTTCAGAAGTTTCAATGAGAACTCCTTCTACCATGATCTGGCATCCTGCCAGGCAGTTATAACCAATGGAGGATTCAATCTCATATCCGAGGCACTCTACTTAAATAAACCGGTCTTCAGCGTACCGGTGAAAAAACAATTTGAACAGGTTCTTAACGCCATATATCTGGAAAAATTGGGCTTCGGAGAGTTCCATGAAGATCCACTTAAAGATGACCTGGAAAAATTTATGTTGAAACTGGACTTCTACAGACAAAACATAAAATCTAATTTTACACACGACAGGAACCAGAATATACTTCAGGAACTCGATAAATTAATCCAGGAGCTTACCAGTGCAAATAAACAGGAATTAAAAAATAAGCCAGATGTGGGAATAACCACCAGTTTGAATTTAATTAGTTAAATGAAATCTACATCAGATTAAATTAATTAAGGGCAGTTAATTAAAGTTTCACCTTTCCAAAAGTATCTCCTCTAAGCCCCTGTCTCAGGGTTTCCAGAGCTATTATCTCTTTTGGTGCAATGTTTCCCAGATTGACGTTGGGACCGAATTTAAGTATCAGGTAAACCTGCTGGTCCTTCTTTGGAGCTTCCCAGATTATCTTACTGGTGTCGAGTTTTTGGGATAGTTCGTCCACAACACCATCTTTGACCTTTCCGTTGTTGTCGTATATACCAATACCTTTACCTCCTTCCCTGCCTTCAATGAGGACCCTATATGCACCGGCATCCAGGTCAAAATTCACCATTTCAATCCGCTTTTCCATGGATAAGTTATGATCTTCTACAGGATTTTTCTTCCCCACCTCGGTGATGATCCTGAAGCCATAATCCTTGATTATACCAATTAATTCCCCCCTATCTACTTGGTCAATGTTTATAGTTCCATCTGACAGTTCTATAGCATCAAAACTAAGTTCATCTGCTTCACTCAGGAATTCATCTACTTTATCCTGCTGGTAGGCTATTTCAAATAGCGTCCCCCCAGGATAAGGGATTACATCATATGAACGGTAGATTTCAGTTTTTTCTTTTACTAAATCCCTATCTTGTATGGCAGATGTTCCCCAGCCAAATTTAGCCAGGTCCACATAGTCGCCGGATAATTCCAGAAAATCTATTAAAGATACCGGACCCATACCCTTATCTAACATCATGGTCAACCCCTCTCCAGATTTTCTTTCCCTTCCTTCTGTTAAAAAATTGAATGCATTCATGAAAATCAGTTTCAACTCCAGTTTTTAATTTAATTGTAATGTTTGTCTTCGTATTTAAAAAATTTTGCTTAATAGATCAAATATAAGTTAACATATCCCCAAAAATTATTTGATACAAAGAAATTTTGATATAAAGAAATTTCCATGGAGGGTTAAATATGGAGAAAAGTATCCACTACTTTGAAAATCCTGGAGAGGAGAATACCGATAAAGTTATAGAACTGGTTAAAGAAAGGAAAGAGGAATTGGGTATAGATTACATCGTGATAGCATCTGCTACCGGTCGTTCAGCTGTTAAATTGGGTGAAAAGATAGATGATGCACATATAGTTAACGTAACCCATCACGCTGGTTTCCGGGGCGGGGATGGCCTGGAGATAATACCAGAAAATGGAAAAAAACTGGAAGATCTGGGTATTCCCACATACACCAGTTCTCACGCCCTCAGCGGGGTGGGTAGAGGTATCAGCAACAAATTTAAGGGAGTAACTCCTGTAGAAGTGGTGGCAGAGACACTGCGGATGTTTTCCCAGGGAATTAAGGTCTGTGTGGAAATAAGTATCATGGCGGCAGATGGGGGACTACTTCCAACTGATTCTGAGATAATTGCCATTGGCGGAACTGGAACAGGGGTAGATACCGCGGTAGTTTTAAAGGCCGCCCATCAGGGTAACTTTTTCGATCTGAGGATCCATGAGATCATCGCCATGCCCCGACCCTGATCTTTGCCCCGACCCTAAAATTTTGCCCATCTTCACAACTCTATCAACATCCATCTCCATCTGGTAATATGGTGATATGGTTAGGTTCAAAATTACCCCCTGCTTATGAGTTGATGAGATTATTAAAATAAAAGTAAAAATTCTATGTATGGTCATGAATTATCAGTGAAAAAACCGTTGCTTTTAAATATAAGTTATTACAATAACACAATTAAGATTAGTAACAATAGCAGTGGGGGTAAGAATTGAAATCTCTTATAAACAATACCATAAAAGAATCGGAAAAAAGAAGCCAAAGATCAGCAGTGCCAGAGGATATTTCACATGACGACAACATAGACCGGGAACTCGAAGATATCATAAACAGAAGCAGGGCAAAAATATTCGTTATCGGAACTGGAGGAGCCGGGAACAACACTGTTTCCAGACTCACCGAAATTGGAATAGAAGGCGCAGGGACTATCTCAGTAAACACCGATGCACAGGACCTTTTCTACTCAAACGCCAACCAAAAAATCTTAATTGGAAGGGAAACCTGTGGTGGATTAGGTGCCGGTGGTGAACCAGAGATCGGGGAAGAAAGTGCAGAGGAAAGCGAAGATTTAATCAGGGAAAAACTCGACGGAGCCGACATGGTCTTTGTGACCTGTGGACTGGGAGGCGGTACAGGTACTGGTTCAGCACCAGTCATCTCTAAACTAGCCAAAAAAATCGGCGCATTAACTATAGCCGTGGCTACCATGCCGTTCAGTGCTGAAGGACTCCGCAGACGTGAAAACGCAGAAAAAGGTCTGGAAAAATTACAGGCCGCCGCTGATACGGTAATCGTAATACCCAACGATAAGCTTCTGGAGGTAGCTCCCAATCTACCTATAAACAAGGCTTTTATGGTAGCAGACGAACTGTTAGGAAGAGCAGTGAAAGGAATAACTGAACTGATAACCAGACCCGGTCTGGTGAGTCTGGACTTCGCAGACATCCGAAGTATAATGAAGGGCTCTGGAATGGCCATGATCGGAATGGGTGAATCAGACTCAGGAGACAGAGCCATAGAATCTGTACACGAAGCCTTAAACAGTCCCCTGTTAGATCTGGACATATCAAATGCTAAAGGCGCCCTGATAAACATATCAGGAAGCTCAGACCTGACCCTACAGGAAGCTGAAAAAGTGGTGCAGATTGTAGCCGATGAACTAGACCCTGATGCCAACATAATCTGGGGTACCCAGATCCAGGAAGACCTGGACAACACCATACGCACTACCATCGTAGTAGCTGGTGTGCACTCTCCCCACATATTTGGCATACCTGGAGAAAAGGAATTCATCGAAGAAAAAACAAAAGATTCCATTCCTGAATCCGCTTTAGAAGACTTTATCGACGGTGTTTTTTAAATAAGTCCTTCTGAGAAAGGGAAGGCCGATAAGGGAAATTTGGATTATGTCCCTTGTGCAGGTATTGACTTTAGTATATACCATCTCTCATAAAGGAAAAGTTTATAAATTCTGAAAATAAGCTATTGTTATCTATCTCTAAATTTCTTAATTCTTATTTTATAAATGAATTAACTAGAGCAGGTATTTCTATGAAATTAAACAAAGAATCCGTTATTCGATTTATTAAAATGAACCAGAGAGTTCTAAGAGTGTCTAAAAGGCCCGATAGAGAGGAATATTTAAATGTTTCCAAGATAACTGGGCTGGGAATAATAATTATAGGTGTCATAGGTTTCGTTATAAGTATAGTAGTTCAATTACTGGGTTACCTATGAATTAGATTGGATTTGTCAGGAAATTTTTAAGAAAATTGTTATCATCATCGAAATTTTTATAAACATAGAGCTAAATTTTATTCCATAACTTCTAACTTTTCGACATTCTATCAAATAGTAGAATAATAATAATAATAATAAACTTTAAAATATTTAATGTACAAATTATGTAAATTCCCATTTGGTATGTGATAATTGTGATTTATGCAATAAGAACTTTGGTTGGCCAAGAAAAGAATGTGGCCCGGATCATAGCCAGGAACGTTAAAAGTAGCGATCTTGAAGTTAACGCTATTTTAGTCCCGGAAAGTTTAAGGGGATACATCCTGGTGGAATCTTCAGGTAAACTGGATATGCAGAATCCTGCCTTCAAAGTCCCCCATATGAAGGGTGCTATTGAAGGGCAGATACCCTACGAAGAAGTGCAGAACTTTTTAAACCCAGAACCTATAATTGCTTCCATTCAAAAGGGAAGTATCGTGGAGTTAATATCCGGACCATTCAAGGGAGAAAAAGCCAAAGTAGTTAGGATAGATGAATCCAAGGAAGACGTGGTTTTAGAACTCATCGAAGCCGCAGTTCCAATACCAGTAACAGTTAAAGGCGATCAAATACGCCTAATACAAAAGGAGGCAGATTAATGGCTAAAGAAACTATAGAAATTCTTATAGACGGCGGTAAAGCAACTCCCGGACCACCACTCGGTCCGGCAATCGGTCCGCTGGGCATTAACATGATGCAGGTAGTTGAACAGATAAACCAGAAAACAGTTGATTTTGATGGAATGAAGGTCCCAGTTAAGATCATAGTGGACGTGGGCACCAAGGAATTCGAAGTAACCGTGGGAACACCACCAACCACAGCTCTCATCAAGGACGAACTCAACATAGAAAAGGGATCCCAGGACCCTGGTCTTGATAAAGTAGCGGATCTCAAAGTGGAACAGGCCCTGAAGATTGCCCGGATGAAGTTCGACGCTCTACTCTCTAACGATTATAAAAACGCTGCTAAAGAAGTTATAGGGACCTGTGTAAGTATGGGGTTAACCGTGGAAGGAAAAGACCCCAGAGAAGTGCAGCAAGAAATAGATCAGGGTAAATACGACGATGTACTAGTTGAAAGTGCTTAAGCATGATGGATAAGCTTAACCCTGATATAACTAAATTCCATTTCATCAATTAACAAATAATTGGCGAAGAAACAGTAAACACAATAAAAATTGGAAATGAACTTTTCACCAAAAAGTTCATGGAGGAATTGAATGAAACAAGAGATTTTGGAAGCGGTGAAGAAGGCTAAGGAAGATGCAAAGCCGAGAAACTTCACACAATCCATTGATGTGGTTATTAACATCAAGGATTTAGACGTGAAAAAGCCAGAAAACCGTATAGACGAAGAAGTGCTCCTCCCGCAAGGACGGGGGAAGGATGTTAGGATCGCTTTTATAGCGGATGGAGAACTGGCACTTCAGGCAAAAAATGCCGGGGCAGATCTGGTTATAACCAAATCTGACCTGGAAGAACTGGGTAAAGATCGGAAAGAGGCCAAGAGAATGGCAAACACGTACAACTTTTTCATTGCCCAAGCAGATATGATGCCTTTAGTGGGTAGGTTCCTGGGACCGGTACTGGGACCTAGGAAGAAGATGCCCAAACCAGTTCCAGCTAGTGCAAAGCCGGATCCTATAATAGACCGACTGAAAAATACCGTAAATGTAAGAATAAAAAATCAGCCCGTTATCCAGGCCCTGGTAGGAACTCAGGAAATGGATGATGAACGTATTGCAGAAAACATTGAAACTATACTGGGAATACTGGATAGAAATCTGGAAAAAGGTAGAAACCAGATAAAATCCATGTACGTGAAGACCAGTATGGGTCCTGTAGCGAGGGTGATCTAAATGCCTCATGTTGCAGATTGGAAGAAAGAAGAGGTTAAAGATCTTAAAGGTCTTATTGGAAACCACAAAGTAGTGGGTATGGCTGATCTGGCCAATATTCCTGCCCCCCAACTTCAAAAGATGCGCCGAACCTTAAAGGACAGTGCACTCATCAAGATGTCCAGGAAAACTCTCATGAGCCTGGCCCTTCAAGATAGCGAAAAATCCAACATAGAATCCCTGAATGAACATATGGATGGGCAGCCAGCCTTAATTTTCACGGATATGAATCCCTTTAAACTCTTTAAGATACTGGAGGACAGTAAAACCCAGGCCCCTGCCAAGGCAGGTAGCATCGCTCCTGCTGATATAGTGGTTCCTGAAGGTGACACTGCATTTCCACCAGGCCCTATGCTGGGAGAGCTCCAAAAGATTGGGATTCCAGCCAAGATCGATAAGGGAAAGATAGTTATACAGAAGGATAAAGTCGTGGTAGAAGAAGGAGAGAAGATCTCCTCCGAAGTGGCCAGTATCCTCACCCGTCTTGACATCCACCCCATGGAAGTGGGTATAGATCTCAAAGCAGCCTATGAGGAAGAGACCATCTACACATCGGATCTTTTAACCATCGACCCGGAAAAAACATTATCCGATATCCAAAGTGCTTATGCTGGTGCTTTAAACCTGTCAGTTAATGCAGAGATATTCAACGCTGTATCCATGCCGATACTCATATCCAATGCAGCAACAAATGCATTGAATCTGGCGGTGAACTCTGAAATACTGAATGATAAGACCATCGGCATACTGGTGCCTAAGGCATACTCACAGATGCTGGCACTGGCCTCTGAAATAGCTTCTAAAAATGCTGAAGCTGTGGATGATGACCTGCAAGCTAAACTGAGTTCCAGCACAGCGCCAGCCCCAGAAACCAGAGAAGACAAAGATGAAGAACCTCCCGAAGAAGAGGAGGAAGAATCTGAAGAGGAAAAAGAAGAAGAAGCAGCAGCCGGTTTAGGTG
>WOYJ01000022.1 GCA_011620845.1 Methanobacteriaceae archaeon | reverse complement strand
GAATAAGGTTTAATCAGATTTTAAGCGTGAAAAAATTGATTCATTATATTTTCAAGGAAGTTCATTTATGTTCAATAAAATTCTAATAGCCAACCGTGGTGAAATAGCCATAAGAGTTATGAGGGCGTGCCGGGAATTAGGAATTGAGAGTGTTGGTGTCTACTCTGATGCGGATAGAAACTCACTCTTCGCTAAATACGCCGATGAGGCATGGCCCATTGGAGAACCAGCTCCCATTAAAAGCTATTTAAACATCGATAAGATCATAGACACCGCGGAAAAATCAGGAGCCGAGGCAATCCACCCCGGCTACGGGTTCCTGGCAGAAAATCCCAATCTAGGAAAAGAATGCGAAAAACACGGGATAAAACTCATAGGGCCGAAATGGTCCGTTATAGAGGCCATGGGGGATAAGATAACCGCCCGGAAACTGATGAAAAAGGCCGGCGTACCCGTGGTACCCGGTACTGAGAAAGGGGTAACCGATGACCAGGAAGCCATGGAGATAGCTGAATCCATAGGATATCCAATTATTATCAAAGCCTCCGCCGGTGGCGGTGGAATAGGTATGCGCATCGTCACTGAAGAGGATGAATTAATCCGAGCCATTGAATCCACCAGATCCGTGGCAGAATCCGCCTTTGGAGATGCCACCATCTACATAGAGAAATATGTGAAGGAACCAAGACATATAGAATTCCAGATACTGGCCGATGAACACGGAAGCATCATCCACGCTGCAGAAAGGGAGTGCTCTATACAAAGGAGAAACCAGAAACTCATCGAAGAAGCACCCTCTCCTATTATGACTCCGGAACTCCGGGAGAAGATGGGTTCCATCGCGGTGCGTGCAGCATCTTCCATAGGATACACCAACGCCGGGACAGTTGAATTCCTCTACTCCAATGGAGAGTTCTACTTCCTGGAGATGAACACCCGTGTCCAGGTGGAACACCCCATAACTGAAGCCATAACTGGGCTGGACCTGGTTAAAGAACAGCTTAAGATCGCTGCCGGTGATGAACTGTGCTGCACTCAAGACGAAATAAAGGTAAACGGACATTCCATAGAATGTCGCATAAATGCCGAGGACCCTTTAAACGATTTCGCGCCTAACCCTGGTAAGATCACTGGTTACCGCTCACCCGGTGGTTTAGGTGTGAGGGTGGACAGTGGAGTGTACATGAACTACACCATACCCTCCTATTACGATTCCATGATATCCAAGCTGATTGTATGGGGAAGAGACCGGGAAGAAGCCATCAGCCGGATGAGAAGAGCTCTATCCGAGTACATCGTACTGGGTGTTAAGACCACCATACCATTCCATAAAGCCATGATGGCCAGCCCCCACTTCCACCAGGGCTTACTGCACACCCACTTCGTGGACAACTACAAAAACGAGATCTACGACAACATGCAAAAGGTGGTAGAGGAAGACCGGAAAATGGTGGAAAGACTCAAATCAACCTTCCTACCCTCCAAGAAGGTGGCGGCAGTATCCGCCGCAGTTTCAAGTTACATGGCCGCCCATGCAAACAGTGAGAAATAAGATAAGCTGTATGCCAACAGCAAAAAATAGGTAAAAATTGATAATTAAAGAGGGTTGATGAGGAATGACTGATGAGAAAAAATTCAATTTAATTTCAAAAAAAGAAAAGAAATACATACCTGTAGAGGAGATTAAATCAAACCTTGTTCTATCCCAAGAAATTAAAAAGAACCTTAAAACTGAATTTTTAGGTAAAAATATCCATTTCTTTAAGGAAGTGGACTCCACCAACGACGTGGCCAAGAAACTGGCCAATGAAGGGGCTATAGAAGGCACCATCGTAATCGCCGACCGCCAGCTGCGGGGAAGGGGCAGGCGGGGAAAGGAATGGATCTCACCAGTAGGAGGGCTGTGGATGACCATCATCCTCCGACCTAGTGTAGAACCATCCAAAGCACCCCAATTAACCCTGGTAACTGGTGTTGCCGTAGCTGAAACACTTGACCAGGAATATGACATGGATATTGGGATTAAATGGCCCAATGATATATTAATCGGAGATAAAAAAGTAAGCGGAATACTCACTGAGGTAAAAACAAAAAATGGAAAAGTAGACTATGTTATAGTGGGGATTGGAATTGATATGAATGTGGATATCACTAGTTTTCCCCCTGAACTACGTGGCGGTGCTACCTCACTTAAAACTGAACTCGAACAGGAAATTGAGAGGACAGAACTGATACAGAACTTCCTGGAAAGATTCGAAGTCCTGTACAACCAATTCGAGGAAGGAAACTTCCGAGAAATACTCACCCGCTGGCGTAAAATGTCTAACACCATCGGCAAATACGTGGAAGTCCATAAAAGGGCACGTACCGTATACGGAGAAGCAGTTGGTGTAAACAAGGACGGGAAACTAATCCTTGAACAGGACGACGGAACGCTGCGAAAGGTAATTTCCGGAGAATGCGTCCACCTCACCAAATAAATAAGATACTTATCCAAACCATTTATTAGTTAAATCAGGCTAATTTTTACCTAAACCTATTTTTTACCTAATCAACCCATTTTTAAACCTAATCAAATCTTTATCCTTTATTATTCCACCTAATCAACCCTTATCAATGCGGGTTCACCTAATTTTCCTTCATATTCAAAGTTACATCCGGTGATTTTCTCTGTAACGTAGATGTTGGTAAGGGTGTGTTCGGTTAGTTCTGCAGTTTTTACCCAGGAATTTCCAGCCATGGCCATGTAGGGTATGATCTGATCACCCATATATTTATCCAGAGCTGCTTTTTTAGATATAAAGTATAAGAGTTCATCTGCTGCCTGTTTACCAACTACTTCCGCTCTTTTACCTCGTTCCCCTATTGAACTGCTTCCTACTCTACTATTTATCAACTCACCATCAGCACTACTTCCGGTTCCATCTTCTCCCTCCGTCCATAACACTATACAGGAACCCGGGCTTAAAGAATTATCTGAATGCTGGACTTCAATTTCAGTCTCATAACCTGCATTTTGCAGTGCATCCTTCGCTGACTGGGCCTGTCTCAATGCCACGTGTTCTGGTAATTTAACCGCATGGGAGATGCCCCTTATTCTGTCCACTTTTAAATCCAGTAGATAGAATGGACTTATATCCTTAACTGGATGGATAACCGCTTCTAAAACACCGCCGCCCCGGGGATAGTGGCCTCTCTGGAGCAACTTCAACTCTACGTTGTATCCAATGGATTTTAAGATGGGTAAAGTAACGTTAGAAAGGTAATCCACAGGTGGAGACCATTGCACATCACTACCCCCACTCAGGGTGATTTTAACAGGATCTCTGGCAAAGGCGGCTGGTATGAGGAAGCTCTGGAGTACAAGGGTCATGCTACCGGCCGTGCCTATGTCCAACTTAAAATCACCCCCTACCAGTTCTCCTGGTTGGAAGGTAACCTCTGTAGAGCCCACTTCTAACCCCTGGCAAGAGGCATTGCTTAAAAGAGCCACCGACTTTAATGCATTTAAATGCTGGGGCATAATGCCTTTCTTAGGTCTGTTGGCACGTATATCTGCTATATGAATTGATTTACCAGTCAATGCAGAGAGTGCAGCGGATATCCTTACCAGTGCCCCTCCGCCTTCTCCGTAGGATCCATCAATTTCTATCATAATCAAAAATCAATCTAGAATGTAGTTTTAACTTTCCTCATCCAAACAGGACAGTTTTACACTTTTGCTCATCATCAACTATTTCTTCTAATAGGGAAAATGACCCGATAAAAGCCTGATGGATGTATTCAACATCCAGTCTTTCCGCATCCCGGGAGGCCATATCTATCCGAATAGTGGGTGATGCTCCGGGCATTCCCACTGCGGGGATGGTGATTATACTGTATTCACGTAGGAGTATCATGGCCAGGATACCAGCCACTACACTTGGATCTAAAGGGGTTTCAACACCCCTACTTTCCAGTTCCTCTATCATGTTTTCCGGGAGGAGCATGACGCCAGTGGGAGTTTTTTCCACACTGAAATCTTCCTGGAGGGCCTGGTATAATTCCTGTTTTTTAGATCTGGATTCTAGTATCCGGTCTGGCTTGAAGTTCTCCAGGGCCCCTACCATACCGGCGATTAAGGGTGGCTGTGCCTCCAGGCCGAACTGGTGGGCTTTCGACTTGATTAAATCGATTAATTCTGTCTTTCCAGACATCAAACCTCCCCTAGGACCGTCCATAAGCTTGTCTGTACTGGTTATTACCAGGTCGGCACCCATGTCTATAGCACGGGGTTGATTGTAAAGGATGGTCCTGAGCCTAGCTCCTGAGGCATCATCCACCATTACCGGTACATCCTGGGATTTGGAAGCTTCTATTATCTTTAGAAAGTCTCCTTCACTTATGACTTGGTGGTCCATGGTCGAACCGGTTATTATAACCAGATCGGTCTTCTTTCCTACTTCAAATTCATCTGGATCCGTGAATTCCACATAGTCTCCCCTGACGAGTTCAATGCTCCGGGGAATGGATGGGTGGGTAGGCAGTTTAGGTAGGAAATGTACAACCTGGCCGCCTGGTTTTACCAGGACGAGTATTGCCGCCAGTATCCCTGAACTGGTCCGGTTAAGGGCTAAAACCTTTTCTCCGCCCAGATGTTTCAGACCAAGGGGTTGTAGTTTTTCTTCAAAAATAGCTGGTCCGGCGTAGGTCTCCAGGAGGCTGATATCTTCCTCTTTAACAGGAAATCCCCCTGATAGGCCGGTGAGGTCGTAGAGATTTGATCTGTCCTCTTTTACCCTGGAATTTATGATCTTAAGTGCTCTTTCCCTTCTTTCGAGTTCCTGGAGAGGGGAATTTTCTAGCATGACCTGGGCATCCTCTAAAAATTTAAAATTTAATCGTGAAAGTTGTGGTTTTCTTCTTCATCGGTTTTGAGTGTTATGGCATCGTCTGCTGAGTTCTGCAGTGCAGCGCTGAATCCGGGCTCTGCCCCGATGACTATGGTTTCCTTACCATTTTCCTTGGCCTTATTTATTATGGGTAAAAAATCAGCGTCACGGGTCATGAGTGCTATGACATCGATGTTTGGGTTGTATATCAGTTCCATGGCTTCCACGGCCATGTATACATCTGTATCCCCGGCTACTACTATGGGTGTGAAGCCCTGGTTTACAATGGCTTCTATTAACTTATCAGAAGCGTACTGGTTTAGAAGTACTTTACCCACCCGCATATCTCCGTATTTCTTTATAATCTTCCTCACCAGATCAAGGTTAAGGCTGAATTCCTTTCTCAACATATTTGGGCCGTCAACAAGAAGGCCTATGTTCTTACCTCCAGATTCACCCCTCCTTAGAGG
This sequence comes from Methanobacteriaceae archaeon, assembly GCA_011620845.1. Taxonomy (GTDB): domain Archaea; phylum Methanobacteriota; class Methanobacteria; order Methanobacteriales; family Methanobacteriaceae; genus Methanobacterium_A. The sequence continues at coordinate 5,397 of WOYJ01000022.1, read as the reverse complement.
TATGTAATCCTTCAGAGAACTTAATCTTTCAAAACTACGCATTATAATCCTCCATTATCATCACAGATATTGTAACAATAGCAAAAAGGGCATCCAAAATAATTCCTAATTAAATGGTACGTTATTTAATTGTATACTTAAATAAACAATCAATTTACTTAAATAAACTAATTTGATATATACTTAAATAAACTGGTTATTTAAACAAACAGTCTATCCCTGTCCCTTGGAAATGAATATTAATGGATAATTTTTATAAAGACAACTGATAATAATCGGACGGGTTGTTTATTTAAGTAAATGGTTTTCTGGACCTTTCTACTATGTAAACCATATTTTTAGCATATAATTCTATGGATTACTACCTATATTAATCTTTACAATAGGGGAGATAAGTTCTTAAAAAAAAAAAATTAAAATTTATTTAAAATCTAAATGTAACTCCTAAAAGATGTAATATTTAAAAGAAAAAAATATGGGAATTTATTCAATTTCCAGGGAGAAAGCATCTTTAAACAGTTCCTTAACCACGTTGAAATCCTCTGTCTCCAGGCCGGCTATAGTTATATCATCTGCATCCCTAATGTAATATTCGGCATCCACTATCTCACCGGAATCATTCATGTACAGGAAAAGACCATCAGAATAATTTTTTGTCTTCTGTGACTGGAAGAAAACCTCAAACCTGATTAAAACCTCTGATCCCAGAATACCGTTTTCAAGCTCGATCCTCCTGTTTTCATCCTGGAGAGCTTCCCTAAACTGTTTCAACCTTGATTGAAGTTCATCTTTAATTAATACAGACTTATCCTTTTTTGCCATAATAATACACCATTAGATAATTAACCTTCGGGTCTTAATTTCCTATACGTTCCTATAATATGATGTTGCTTTTAAAGATTATCCTAATCCATGTTCACACCGAACTTTATGTAAATTAAATTTTTACTTCAATAAGTAGTTACCGAATGAGTTTCCTTCAATAAAAAGTTGCTGAGTGGGAAATTCTAGTAAAACTCCCTGGTAGGGTCCTGATTTACGTTAATAAAATAAATGATTAGGATTCGCCCGACACATAATCTCTATCTCTTTGGGGGAAATTCCTAGTTTCATCATGGTATCTATAAACACTTTAAAACCCTGAGTGGGTTGGGGATTGTGTATCTGACCCAGATCCGTGGCCAGTATACATCTACTGGCACCCACCTCTTTAATTGCTGTGGCTATCCTTTGTGGGTCTAAGCCATCATGTCCTGGCAGGCAGGCCACATAGCAGTGCTCTAAATAGGCCCTCCGGGACATCTCCTTCTGTTCTTCCACAGTGGCCCCCACCACCCGGGTGAGGGGGTGATTAATGATGATCTTTTCCACTCCCCTGCTACTGGCCAGATCTAGAACATGAAAAATATCTGCAACCTGCAGATGCCCCGTGGCTAGAATTAGATCATCTTCAGCTATCAACGTGATTATATCTTCCAGTTTATCCCAGTTTTCCTTTAAAGTGAAGTCTATCTCGTCCCAACTAGTGGTGGGAAGCCAGACTACCTTACCATCCATGGAAGCCGCGGTTTTAACTGCTTCCAAGTTCAAACCACCCACGCTACTGTTTAAACATACCCCACCGAAGACATCAAAACCAGTTTGTATTCTGGCTATGGCTGCCCTTCCCGATGTGGGTTCTAGGTGGGATTTTATGACGATAGCCCCCATTTTCTCCTGAGAGGCTGCCTCCGCCGCCTCTAGATCATTTAAGAGTTTGGGTTTCGCATCAGGGGCAGTATGCAGGTGGGTGTCTATAAACCCTTTAAGGGGATGTTTTCCTGACTTTTTTTCAAGGGAATGTTTTTCTTTTAACCTGTTCATAGAGATTCCCGCCGTGGGAGTCCATGGTTACAAATAGGGGACCGAAATCCTTAACTTCCAGTTCCCAGACCGCCTCTGGAACGCCCAGATCTATCCAGTTAACACTTTTAACCTCTACAATGGATTTCACGTACAATGCGGCGCAGCCACCTACTGCAGTAAGAAACACGGCACCATTCCTCTCCAGAGCTGCTTGTGTCTTCTCATCCATACCACCCTTACCTACCACGGCCTTAACACCCATATCCAGGACAGCCGGCTGGTAAGTGTTCATCCGGGTGCTGGTGGTGGGTCCTATGGCTACTATCTGGTAAATCCCATTTTCTTCCTGTATGATGGGACCGGCATGGAATATCACCGCCCCTTCAAGGTCTATGGGAGATCCTTCCTCCACCATCCTCTTATGGGCGCTGTCCCGGGCGGTGTAAATGGTACCGGTTAAATATACCGTGTCTCCTAGCTTTAATTCTGTTGTATCTTCCTTTCGAAGGGGTGTTTTGAGTTTTACATCCATGGATATACTTCCTTTTTTATTATTACATTTATAAAAATATAAAGACACTTATAAGTATAAAGAATATATGAATTGTAACCTCGAACTATGCAAAGTGTTCTGATTAAAGAAAAGGTATAACAGGAAAATTTAATATAACCAATGCCCTTTCTTAGAACATTTCAAGTTGCAAATTTTAAAAGGAACTTAGTATACATCCAGTTGGGAAATCCATGTCTGCCATAGATAATCTAATTCAAATGACTAAATATATGGTGACCATACCAGAGACCCACATCTCTGTGTTTATCATGGTCTTTTTAAGCTTTTTTACCGGTGTCATCACCGCCATAATTGAACCAGGAAGTAACTCGTCCATTTTAAATGTGATAATCTATGGTGGATCATCCGGTTTTCTTATCTTTGGTTTGATGTCCATAATGGCCGGTGCCATAAGCACTCCCATGGTCAATATGGTTGACGGAAGGCGTATGAAAACTAAACATTCCATGTTCATCTCCCTGCTTTCCATGATCATCGTGGCCTTTATCTATTTCATAGGCACTTTGGTATCACATTTCTTCATCTACAACTATACCATCGATGCCCTTATCTATGGTTGTGCCATCATATTCGCCTTCAGGACCATCATAATCTGGGCCACCTCCAACATACGCCTCATATACTCGGTGCTGGTCGCTGCCACTCAGCCAGCCCTGATACTGAGCATGGTCATGGTCATCGTATTTTTAACCAGCCTGACCACCAACCTGGGTGAGTTCAGTGTAATACCCCTCCTGTTAAAGATAATCATCGCATCGATAATACTGGTTTTAGCCATATACTCTTTTGTAGTGGTCATAGAATCCCCCATGAGAAAAAATCTCGGCGTAGGGGGATTGGAACTATTAAGCTTATTTATAGCCCACATAAGTGAAGGTTCACAGGCCATGGAAGTGATCTTCGATGACATGGGGGAGACAATTGAAACCCTGGTGGGAGTTCTAAGTTTCAAGGGCGAAAAAGGTATAAAATCGTTGTTTCTAGTTCCCAGTGTACACCCCGGACCAGTGGGGGATATCGGCGGGGGTAACATGCCCACCATACTCGGGGAGAAATTCGGAGCCTTTACCATGGTATCCCACGGGCCGTCCACCCACGATTTCAACCCGGTGGCTTCCAAGGAACTGGATAAAATAGAAATAGCAGTTAAAGATGCCCTGGAAGGCATAGAATACACTGATCAGGCCAGCCCATTTTTCAGGGCGGAAAATGAGGGGGCCAAGATAGGGGCCCAGTACTTCGGTGATGATCTGGTGTTGCTGGTAACTTTCGCACCCCATGGCTTCGATGACATAGATTTCGGAGTAGGACTGGCTGTTATGAACGCTGCCCGGGCTACCGGTGCCCGGAACGTTATGGTGGTGGATTGTCATAACAGCTTCGTACCGGACAGCAGAATACTCCCTGGTAACAAGGAAGTCTTCCATCTCCTGGGGGCGGTGGATAAGATAACAGGTGATAAGAAGCAGGAAACTATCCGGGTAGGATGCTCCTTCAACCCCATGGAGGATTTCACCAAGGAACAGGGCGTGGGTCAGAGCGGAGTTAAGGTGATGATGGTAGAGGTGGGTGGTAAACAGAAAACAGCCTACATCCTCCTGGACGCCAACAACATGGTCCTCGGTTACCGGCAGAAGATAATCGACGCAGTAAAGCCTTTAGGAGTCGATGAAATGGAGGTGATGACCACGGACACCCACTTCGTAAACACCCTATCTGGAGGTCACAACCCCATCGGATCGAAGATGCAGGACGAGATAATCGAAGAAATCAAAAAAGCCACCCTGAAGGCCATGGATGATCTGGAACCGGTTAAAGTCGGTGCCAAGGTAGCTCCCATAAAAGATATAAAAACCCTGGGTCCTACCCATGCCACAGAACTGGTGACCACCATAAGCTCCATAATCGCAGTGAGTAAGGTGTTTGCACCGTTGATATTCGTGCTGGCCCTCGTATTTGCCTTTGTATGGATTTTCTATGGGGTGTAATTTAAAAAATAAGATCTTCTAGGTGCACAAAAAGAAAAAAAGTTAATAATTTTAAAAAAAGAGTGATTCCTCTTACCAGTTCAGGAACAGGGTCCAGGTCACTATCCAGATGAACATGAAGGGTACGATACCGCTCCAGAACCATCCCCTAAATCCGCCGACCTCTTCTTTACCGAATAATCTTTCTGATATGTTACCGGTTACGTAGAGGATCACCAGACCCACTATAACTGCTAGAACTTCATTTTTACCAATACCAGCAATGGCACCGGATGAAATGATAAATGCCAGGTAACCAGCAATTATGGCGGTTACTGTGTGTAATGATGTTAACTTAAACTCTATTTCCATAATTCTTTCCTCCGTATCTTATAATTAATTTGATTTACCATATAAATATAAATTGTTTCAAATATGCTACAATTAAATCTAAATTTTTATATAACTTTCATTCTTTTCTATTATGAAGTGGTCATAACAAAATCACCCATAATCACACTAAAACCATTGATAAAAATAGTACAAACACGCTTAAATATTTATCTAAAATATAAAAAAGGTAAAATCAAAAAAGAGTAACACAGAGCCTCCACCTTAAATTATTAATTAGAGACTATCCCAAATTTCAGAGCATCGTTCCCTTTTAATTCCCATCTGCTTAATTATACCTCTTAGAGTTCCTTTAGGGATTTTTTTTACTTGCAGAAACTGGAATAGATCTGTATCCTGCTTTTTCAAAAACAATATGAAAACCATCAGTTCTGGCTTTGGGAGTCCCACCTTCTGCAGCTGATAATTGTATGACCTTTTTACTAGGTGCTTTGGAAGGTAATTTACGTTTAGACATTTAATTAAATACAGATGTCTATTTCCTGATATTCGTATTCTAGAATCTCATCTTCAGGAATACTAAACTCTAAAAATAGATCCTTGGCTTTTTTTGATGACTTCCTCTTCAGTAAATTCCATTTCAGAGGGCTTTATACTATC
>WOYJ01000081.1 GCA_011620845.1 Methanobacteriaceae archaeon | reverse complement strand
TCGATAAACCTTCACAAAAATAGGAAAGTTTATAACCCTGATCAAACAAACCATCTGTTGGAGCGGGTGTTTTTTGTTTTATCATAAAAAATACTATGCTCCACCCATTATAAAAGCTTTACGGTTCTTAATTAAAAAAATAACGGGTTTATAGAAGAATAATAAAAAATTATTTATCAAAAACACAAAATCAAAAACACCCAAGTTTTTGACAGTGCCTTTAAAAATCTATCTCCACCGTGTTGAAATGAAAATCAAACCCAGATTAAGCCTGATTATAGGGGGAGAAACCCTCAGTTTCAAATTCTTTGAAACACTGGACATCGTTTCCCAGACCAGATCACAGAGAGAGGCGGCTAAAATACTGGGAATATCACATGCCGTCTTAAACAGGAGAATCATAGATGCTGAGAAAAAACTGAACATGACCCTTGTAAAGAGCACTGGTGCCGGTTCCCAGCTCACCGAGGATGGTTTAAATCTCCTAAAACAATACCATCAGCTTACAAAAAGGCTGGATGCCCATGAAAAACCTGTGATCTGTGGCGGATATATATCAGCTGGGTTGGTGGAAGTTCTAGCCTCTGAATACGGCCTCGATGCCCTGATCTATCAGACGGAGGATGAAAGTGCCCTGCACCTTTATGATATGGGATTGGTGGATATTTTAACCCTTGATGACCCGGTGAAGGCTTTTATGCGGGATATGGATTTTATTCCTATGGCCCGGGACCATCTAGTATTAGTATCTCCTTCTGATGAAGATATAATGGATCTCTCACAGTTAGAAGGTAAAAAATTCGTGGAAGTTACTGGTTCCGCCCAGAGACTGGCCTGGAACACCATGGACAATGAGGAAATAGATTACAAAATAGTTAATGTATTAAAATCCCCTTATGAAGCACTCAAGATTGTTAAAAATAGTCAGGACCTGTATACTTTCCTTAATAACAGTTTCACCAATGGTTCTGATGTGTTGAAGGAAGATACGAGCCATATCTTGACCATGATATTATATAATCCAGAAGATGAAAAATTTAAAGGATTTATAGATTATGTAAGTGGTAGGGGGCGTAAATTAATACAGGAATTAGGTTTCGGGAAATTTTAATCTCTTTTTTTTATCTTAAAAAATTATAATTATTTAAATATCTAAAAAATAAAGTTAGGAAAGGTGATCTATTGAGCTATGAAAATGATTTACTAGCCGTGGGGCATACGGCACTGGATTATATCATCCAAGTCAACGGTTTCCCCCAACCTAACTCTTCAACTGCAATAAATAATATGAAAACCTTTTATGGTGGAGCAGCAGCCAATGTGGCCACAGTATCCGCCAATTTAGGACTTAAGACAAGTTTAATCTCCGCTGTGGGTGGTGATTTCAGGGGATCTGATTATCAAAACTGCCTAAAGGGTTTATCCATCGATATCGAAGATATGATCGTGGTGGAAGATGAAAAAACCCCTACTGCCTTTGTAATAACTGATGAAAAGGGCGATCAGATAAGTTACTTCTATTGGGGAGCTGCAAAGTATTTTAAAGATTTTCCAACCCCTGTTAAAGCTATAAAAAAGGCACGTGCCGTACATTTGGCCACTGGTGACCCTGATTTTAATGGAAAGTGCGGGGAAACAGCCAATAAATACGATAAGTTAGTATCCTTTGACCCGGGACAGGATTTGCATATGTACTCCCCAGAAAACCTTAGTAAGGTTTTAAAAATTTGTAATATTCTGTTTGGTAATCACTATGAGATAGATCGAATACTAGAAATTCTGGAAATGGATATTAAGGAACTTCAAGACATGGGGCCTGAAATAATCGTTAAAACCATGGGTAAAGATGGCAGTATAATATACGCTGATCAGGAAATAAAAATCGAAGCAAAACTAGTCAACAGTATCGACCCCACCGGTGGGGGAGATTCATACCGGGCTGGGTTTTTAAAGGCCTATTTAAGCCGTGAAAGTCTGGAATTTTGTGGGAATTTCGCTTCAGCCGTGGCATCATTTGTGGTGGAAGCAGAAGGGTGTCAGACCAATATTCCGAATTTTGAGATGGTAGTTGAACGCATGAGAAAAAAAGCAGACATATAATGCGTTTTATTGCCTGAAACCCTTCTTAATCAATGTTCAGTTTATATTTAAATTTTTTTTGTTTATTAATTTTTTTTTTATTTAATTTCCCTGCAACTTTATTTAAGTCCAAATATGTTTATACCAATCTTCTGATGACACCAGCAATGGTCTTCAGAAGCATAGGGCCATCCATCTATGTATGACGTAAAATATATCTTGGACGAAGGTAGAACTTACGAAAAGCAGTGCTCTGGATTTTTCGAAGTTCTTCCAGTGAACATTCCATCATATCCGAAAACAAGGCATCACCCACATTTATCGAGTAATGGTTATCACCGATTAAGGAAAAATACAATGAGAATTAAATATAATAAAAATTGATAACTAAACTTTCTTAAAGGTATATATAAATGTTTTGACCAGATAATCTGTACCTGGTTATATCAGCATTAAAATATTTATTAAGCATTAAAATTCATGGTTTATAAATAGCAACAAAGAATTTCGGACAATTTTTGAATTTATGATTCTAAATACCGTGGTTGTAAAATCAGAAGAAATACGAAGTTAATCGTATCCAATTAAAAACTCTTATATTGTTCAGTGCAGAGACTTATTCTATTAAGAACATGGAATAGCTATAATTTTAATGTGTAGTATAACAACAATTTTAAGCTATCAAAAGCATGGTGAGTTCAATGACACAAATGGATGATGCAAAAAAGGGCATTATAACAGAAGAAATGAAAGCAGTTGCCAAGGCTGAAAATGTAACAGAAGAGTTTATCAGGAAATCCATTGCCCATGGTACCATTGCCATTCCCAGTAACAAGGGAAGGGATGTTAAAGCAGTTGGTATTGGAACTGGACTACGAACAAAGGTCAACGCAACCATCGGAACCTCCACAGACATATGTGACTTTGATATGGAAGAAGAAAAGGCCAGAATTGCCATAGCCAATAAAGCGGATACTTTAATGGAACTATCTGTGGGTGGAGACCTGGATGAGATCAGGAGAAGAATCCTGGAAATATCAGACATACCAGTGGGAAGTGTACCGGTCTATCAGGCGGCTTTTGAGACCATCCGTGAAAAGGGTGCTGCCATCTACATGGACGAAGACATTATGTTTAAGTCCATAGAAAAACAGGCCAAGGATGGTATTGACTTCATGGCCATTCACTGTAGTGTTAACATGGAAACCCTCAAACGTCTTAAAAGACAGGGACGAGAAGGTGGACTGGTGAGCCGTGGAGGAGCATTAATATCCGCCTGGATGGTGGAAAACGAAACAGAAAACCCCCTGTACAAGAACTTTGATTACATCCTGGAGATCGCTAAAGAACATGACTTCGTGATGTCCATGGCCAACGCCATGCGCGCAGGAGCCATTGCCGATGCCACGGACCGTGCCGGAGTACAGGAACTTATCATATTAGGTGAATTAATCGATCGGGCCCGGGAAGCTGGTGTACAGACCATAACCGAAGGCCCTGGACACATACCCCTAAATGAAATCGAGGCCAACGTAATCATCCAGAAAAAACTGTGCCGTGGAGCTCCATTCTACATGCTAGGGCCAATTGTAACGGATATCGCCCCGGCCTACGATCATATAGTCTCATCCATAGGCGCCTCCCAATCAGCTGCTTCTGGAGCAGACTTCATCTGCTACGTAACCCCCGCTGAACACCTGGCATTACCTGGGCCAGAAGATGTGAAAATGGGAGTCATAGCCAGCCGTATAGGAGCCTACGTTGGTGACATGGCCAAAGGAATACACCATGGTGAAAAGGACCTGGTGATGGCCAATGCCCGTAAAAAACTCAACTGGGAAGGCCAGTACAACGCAGCCATATGCCCGGCTGATGCCCGTGCCATCAGGGACAACCGACCCCCGGAAGACCCTGACACCTGCACCATGTGCGGAAGTTACTGTGCCATTAAAATCGTGAACGAATGGCTGGATGAAGCCCCAACCAATGTATTTGAATAAAAAAAACATCTATTTAAATGGAAATTTATATTATCCCCATTTTTTTATTCATTTATTTTTATAAAAAAATCAATTAGTATACAAAAATTATTTAATACTCCATTTTTTATTTTTAACAGAAGGTGAATTGAATTGAAACACTGGACTGAACGAATTGCATCTGATCTAACTAACTGGGATGTGGACCAACATGTAGTGGCCAGTGGAACTTCTATATCTGGTTCCATACATATTGGAAATTCTTGTGACGTTTTCATAGCCAATGCAGTGGGTAAATCCCTGAAAAAACTTGGTGAAGATAGCAAGACCATCTGGATCGCCGATGACCATGACCCCCTGAGAAAAGTTCCCTATCCCCTACCCCCATCTTATGAACAGTATTTAGGTGTCCCCTACTCCCAGATTCCCTGTCCTGGTGGTTGCTGCGAGAATTTTGTGGAACACTTCCAGAAACCATTCCTGGAAACCCTACCAGTCTTCGGTATAGAACTGGAAACTTATTCTGGGTTTAAAATGTACCAGGAAGGGGTATACAACGATTATATTAGAAAGTCGCTGAAAGAAACTCCCAGGATCAGAGAGATATTCAACCGGCACCGGGAACACCCCCTGAAACCTGACTGGCTCCCCTACAATCCCATATGCAGTGAATGTGGAAGGGTGAACACCACCACTGCCTATGATTATCAGGGTGACACTGTATTCTACCGGTGCCAGTGCGGCCATGAAGGTGAAATAGACATCAAATCAGGCAAAGGTAAGTTAACCTGGCGTGTGGAGTGGGCTGCCCGGTGGAAGATCTTTGGTGTGACCTGCGAACCATTTGGAAAGGACCACGCCGCCAGTGGCGGATCCTATGATGTGAGTAAAATCATATCCCAGGAAATCTTCGATTATCAGGCCCCATATCCCGTTCCTTATGAGTGGATCACCCTGAAAGGGGAGGCCATGAGCAAATCGAAGGGAGTGTTCTTCACCCCCGGCCAGTGGTTGGAAATAACCTCCCCGGAAACACTGAATTACTTCATATTCCGTAGTAAACCCATGAAACATAAGGATTTCAATCCGACCATGCCCTTCTTGGATTTCATAGAACAGTACGACCGGGTGGAAAGGATCTACTACGGTGAAGAAGAAACTTCCGAGAAAGAAACCCAGAAGCTTAAAAAGATCTATGAAATTTCCCAGACCGTGGATGAAGAATCTATACCAGAATCCTTACCCTTCCAGCCTTCGTACCGGTTTATGACTGTGGCCTGCCAGATAGGCAGTGATGAAGAGGAGATCTTCAATATACTGAAGAGGAACTCCCAGATCCCGGAAAAGATGAAAGACGTAGACTGGAATAAGATGAACGGTCATGATAAAGAGAGATTCACCAAAAGGATCGGCCATGTTAAAAACTGGTTAAATCTTTACGCGCCTAATTTCGTGAAGTTTGAAGTGCAGAAAGAGCTTCCAGAGGTGCAGTTAACTGAACCTCAAAAGGAGTTTCTGTTGAAGGTGGCAGACCTACTGGAAAGCCGGGATTTCACTGCAGAAGAACTCCATGATGAAATGTATTCTATACTTAATGAACTGGATATGAAACCTCAAAAAGCATTCCAGGCAATATATAAAACCATCATAGGTAAAAAACAGGGTCCCAGGGCTGCATCATTTGTTCTATCCTTAAATAAGGACTTTGTGGTTAAAAGGTTCAGGATGCAGAGTTAATGATTTAGTTACAAGCTAGTAATTAATATTCATAACTGAATAGAAATAAGGGAAAAGAATTAGAATTTAATGGTCTTTTTAAATTCCTTCTTAGTCTTTTTCTTAAATTCCTTTTTAAACAGGTCTCCTGCATTTTTTTTATCGTCAGGATCTTTAAGTTGTTTGTCCGGTTCTTTTTTAGCCATCTTTTTTTATATCGTCAAATAATGCCATCGTCCATTCTTCCCTTTAGTTTTTTGGTAGTTATAACTGAATTTTCAAATGGCCGTTATTTAACGTTTGCTCTTTAATCCTTCTCCGCGTATTTTTCCGGATTTTTTTCAAACTCCTTCAAACAACCCGGAGCACAGAAATAGTATTTTCTTCCTTTATAAGAGCTTACCCATTTGGCTTCGCTCTCATCTACTTCCATTTTACATATGGGATCTACTGCCATTCTATCACCACTTAATTTTTTGTTCCTACTGGATTTTAAAATTATTTATTCAACAATTTAGCCGGTGGGAGATATCTTTTAAGCATCAGGGAAAGGCTAACCACAGTCACTGAGCTCAATGCCATGGCCAGTCCTGCATATTCCGGTCGGAAAGTTATTCCAAATGGGGCGTAAAGAACACCCGCCGCCACCGGGATAAGCACCACGTTGTAGGCGAAGGCCCAGAATAAATTCTGTTTTATACGGCCCATCACTTTCTTAGAAAGCTGCACACCAGCTACAGAATCAAGCAGATCATCCTTTATAAGCACTATATCCCCGCTTTCTATTGCCACATCTGTACCGCTTCCAATGGCTATACCCACATCTGCCTGGGCCAGGGCAGGGGCATCGTTGATACCATCCCCTACAAAAGCCACAATCTCACCTTTATCCTGCAGTTTCTTTACCTCAGCAGCCTTATCCTGGGGTAAAACCTCGCTTATAACCTTTCCTATCCCTATTTGCTTGGCTATGGCTTCTGCGGTTCGGGCGTTGTCACCGGTGATCATGGCCACTTGGAGGTTCATTTTCCTTAACTCCTGTAAGGCCTTTTTGGTGGTGTCTTTCAGTGTATCTGCCACGGCAATTAATCCTAAAACTTTATGGTTGGACCCTATTATTACGGCTGTTTTACCTTCTCCTTCCAGTTTCAACAGGTTTTCCTGGACTTCCGGCGTCAGTTGGATGCTGTTTTCTTCAAAAAACAGTCTGTTTCCGATTATTACCCCTTCATCATTTAGGGTGGCTTTCACACCTTTACCACCAAAACTGGTAAATTCACTGGTCTTTATAAGTTCTATTCCCTCTGACTCTGCCTTCTTTACCACGGCTTCTGCCAGGGGATGTTCAGAGTTTTTTTCTACACTGGCCGCTAGTTTTAAGAGGATGTTTTGGTCTGTTTCATTTGCCATTAGATCATTGCCCACTACATCAGTTACCTCTGGTTTTCCCTTGGTAAGAGTTCCTGTTTTATCGAACAGGACTGTGGTTATTTTTTCTGATACCTCCAGTGCTTCACCATTTTTTACCAACACCCCCAGTTCTGCACCCCGACCAATGCCCACCGTAACTGCGGTGGGGGTAGCCAGGCCTAAAGCACAGGGACAAGCCACCACCAATATGGAGATAAGTACGGTAAGTCCGAAAAGCAGGGTGCTTCCCAGTATAAAATACCACACTATAAAGGAGATTAATGCGATTGTAAGGATGGTGGGGATGAAATAAGTCACTGCCCGGTCAGCGATTCTCTGCACCGGTGGTTTGGAGCCCTGGGCAACTTCCACAAGTTTTATGATCTGGGCCAGGACCGTGTCTTTACCTATCCTTGTTGCCCTGAATTTCAGCACACCATTCTGGTTAATGGTCCCGCCCACCACATTTTCTCCCGGGGTTTTATGGACAGGTACGGGTTCTCCGGTGATGGCTGATTCATCAACGTAGCTTTCACCCTCTTCCACTAACCCATCTGCCGGGATTTTCTCACCAGGCTTAACCAGTGCCAGGTCACCGGTTTCTACTTCTTCGATCTTGACTTCCAGTTCCTGGTCGTTGCGGATTACGGTGGCTGTTTTCGGCTGCATCCCAACGAGTTTCTTTATCGCAGTTGAGGTGTTGCCCTTGGCCCGGGCTTCCAAGTACCGCCCCAACATGAGGAATGCCGCCAGCATTAATGCAGTCTCATAAAACATGAATTCTGGTGTGAGCACAACCTGGAAGGTGCCCAGGATACTTGAAATGAATGCCACTCCGATACCCATGGCATACATCACATCCATATCCAACAAGCCGTTTCTAAGCGCTCTGGAGGCTGCTATGAATATGGGATAGCTCACATAGATGAAGGGGATTACAGTTACAATAAGCATGAAGTAGGGCATGGGGATGGGTAACATCACATTAGAATACATCAGGAATAAGAGGGGAATTGATACGGCAAAACCAACTATAAACCTGTTCTTTTTTCCCTTTAAATCCTCTTTTCTAAGTTTTTCTTCAAGGTCCTCTGTTTCCTCCCCTTCTATCCCCAGATACTGGTATCCTAGATCTTCTATGGCTTCCCTCATATCCTGTATGGTGGTGACTTTAGGATTATAAGTCACATAGGCCTTTTCTGATGCCAGGTTAACGTTCACCTGGCTTATTCCATCTAATTTACCCAAAACATCTTCTATGGCCTTCACACACATAGCGCAGCTCATGCCGCCCACTTTGATGGTTACTTTTTCGTTTACAACACCATAACCTGCTTTTTCTACGGCATTTTCCAGTTCCCGTAAATTTAATTTCTCCGGGTCGTAATTTACATCTGCTTCTTCTGTGTTCAGGTTCACCTGAGCTTCTTCTACACCTTCCAGGTTGTTGAGTGATTTTTCAACGTTAAGCGCACAGGAAGCACAGTTCATTCCTGAAATCTTTATTTTTGCCTTTTTTTTGGATGGATTTACCATTAGATAGCCTCTTTAACCTTCAGAAAAAAATCTACCCTCGATAAAAAAATTCACATTGAATTTTTAATTTTGTAATACAATTTTTATGCCCACCTAAATCTATATAATAACTTAATTAATATTTAAACAGAGTAGAGAAGAAGAAGTTACATAGTACACTATTCTGTACCAGCCCCTAAATCAATATTTTGATGTGGATTTTATGAATGAAACTAAAGAATACTGTTGCCCGGTATGCGCTGCAGTCAATGAAATAGGGGGTAAATAGAAGCCTCTGATACTTTGGGCTTTAAGAAAGGGATACATTACGATTTGGTGAAATTAGCAGGACATCATCTTCTATCACTTATCGTATGTTAACTAAACAGCTTCGTGAATTGGAAAAGATGAATTAGTTCATCGGAAAGTTTACGCAGAAGTTCCTCCTAAAGTAGAATATTCCCTTACTGAGAAAGGTAAATCAGTTTTACCAATTTTAGAGGCTCTATGTGATTGGGGAGAAAGATACTGTAAGCATATGATCTATTTAAATGTACTGATTAACCTGATTTGTAAATTTATTCAGAAGTTATCCATTGGTTCTTTTTTTTTGGTAAATAAATTGGATTATAAGAAATCTTTAATTATTTTACCCTCTTTCAATACCATTCTAATGTTATCTGGGTTGCCCAGTGAGTTAATATCGGAGAGGGGGTCTGTTTTGCTTATCACGATGTCTGCCAGTTTTCCCGCTTCCAGGGTACCTATTTTATCCTGCCATCCAAGGCATTCTGCTGCCACCTTGGTTGCGGACGTGATGGCCTCCATGGGCGTCATACCTATCTCACATAATAATCCGAGTTCCTGGAGGTTAACCCCGTGTTCTATCACTCCGCAGTCTGTGCCCATAGCCATGGTTACTCCTGCTTGGTAGGCCTTTTCCATATTTTTCCGGTGGATGCTTTCGATCCTCAAAGCATCTTTAACACTGTATTCTGCTAGGCCTCCGGATTCGGCTTTTATTCTATTGTATTTTTGGGTGATTAAGGTGGGGATCAGGTAAACTCCCCTTTCCAGAATCATATCTATGGCTTCCCTGTCCAGGTAGGTTCCATGTTCTACTGAATCGATGCCTGCTTCCACTGCATTTTTAATCCCTTCTGCACCGTGGGCGTGGGCCATAATTTTAAGTCCCCTGGTCCGGGCTTCATCAATTATGACTTTAAATTCTTCTTTAGAAAATTGGGGGTGTTCAGGGCTGTCATTGGCACTTATAACTCCCCCTGTGGCCATGACTTTAATTACATCTGCACCGGCACGCATTATTTCCCTGACTTTCCTTCGAACGTCTTCTACCCCATCGCATATGCTGTCTGGAAATCCGGGGTAGGATATTTTCATGTCAAAGCCTGATTTAAGCCAGAAATCAAAGTGCCCCCCGGTTATAGATAGGGGTGTAACACTGATCTGCATACGTGGCCCGATTATTAAACCCTTTTCCACGGCCATTTTCACCCCATAATCTGCCAGTCCGCCATCCCTTACGGTTGTCACTCCAGCGTTGACTGTGCGACGCATATTTTCCACGGCCTTGTAGAAGAAGAGGGATAATGGATTGTACATGGTGTCTTCCATGTGAAACCCGTTGGCCATCAGGTGGAGGTGACTGTCTATAAAACCAGGAAGCAGGAAACCTCCATCTGCATCGACTTTCCTGATTTTAACGCCGGGAAGTTTTAAAGAATCTTCAGGACCGACATATTCTATAAAATCGTCCCTTATTAATATGGCCGCATCACTAACTGGTGGTTTTCCTGTTCCATCGATAAGAGTCCCGTTATGAATTAGAAAATATGTCATTGAATCATCTCTCAGGTAAATATAAATATAAGTTTTTGTTCTTTATATTATATTGGGTTTTTTTTTGAGTTTTTAATTATCATAAATTTTAATATGGATGATTATGACCATCATTTCTTGTTTTAAAAGGAAAACATTATTAATCACTAATTAAAAACAATTTTTATTAGTAAATTAAACAGAGGATGTGAAAATTATGGTTGAATGGAGACCTTTAATTGTGAGTATATTTTTCGCTGTGGCCATAATCGCTGTACTAATTTTAGGCCAACTTTTAGGCCAACAAACCACTATATCTCTGGCTATACTATTCGGTGGAGTACTTATTGGTTACATAATTGATGGAACTATCAAGGATGGAGTTATACACGGAGCGATATTAGG
>WOYJ01000191.1 GCA_011620845.1 Methanobacteriaceae archaeon | reverse complement strand
TTATATAGTAAAAAGTAATACTAATTATTATGGATAACCGGGGTTACGTCATGAGTGGAATGTCCTTTTTACTGGTTTTACCCGCCATACTGCTATTTGCTGTATTTTTAGACCTGACTACCGGAGGTGTAGAAGAAAATTCCCGGGTTTTAGGGTCCGGGGCCGTGTTAAATACAGCAAAAGACCTTGAAGCTGATATTATGGTTGCAGGAAAGGAGGTTTTAAAAAGTGAAGCTGATAGCGTGGTGAGTTCAGGGACACCACTTTCCAACAGCCGGGTGGTAATCAAAGCAGATCTGCAGACTAGGATGGACCAGATGGTCCAGGATTATGAGGATAACAGTGGGATGGAGGTGGACTGTAACATCACATCGGTAGGTAACTCGGAAGATCCATTTGCAGTTCAGGTAAATTCCACCATATATGTGGGTAAGGGTAATATCATTCATTGGGAGTTCGTAAGTCAGGATATCCCACTCACAGACCCACAGTATCCCATACCCAACCCATTACCATTCATCAAATGCAAAGATCATGGGGGGATTCAGGTTATAAATAACAAAATTGCCTTTGGTTCCACCCTGGTTAATTACCTGGAGAAACGTGGAGTGGAAAATGCCTTCGCCTATGAAAACTCCACCACCACCTTCATAATAAAGAAATGTCCCTATGATCCCTACATAATGCATGGAACAAACAACAATACACTCAAAAACTGTATAGACAATGGGTATTTCCACGAGAGTGCTGATGGACCGTGTTTCCTCTGCAGGTTGGAAGGTAAAGGAACCTGTCCCCATTATGGTATGGAAACCTTCATAATCCCCTGTTCTTCGGCAAACACCAGTGTAAACAGCAGTAATTCCAGCAGCACCAATTTCACCTGCACCGCTCCCAGTTCCATCGACCATGTGATCTTTGATGAAACAACCAACAACACTTACCCTGGATATGGGATTATTTACTATTCTGATGGAGTTAATCTCCTTATCCTCTATTTAGACAACGCCCACAGGCAGAAATATGGCTTTCCCACCATCCTAAAATCAGGTGATGATTGATGATTAGATTAAATTCTAAACCTATAAATTTTTTTAAGGAAAATAAGGGACAGGTATTTTCTATGGACGTATTGCTTGCTCTTATCATAATTACCATGGTAATTGGAATGTCGGCTGATGCTTTAGACATCGTAGCTTTTAAAATATCTGATTATTCAGCTGGAAAGTCACTGGATAGGATTGCAATCGACGCAGCAGATATACTGATAAACACCCCTGGAACTCCGGATTGGGAAAATAGTAATGATACACAATTTGTTACACCAGGACTGGCACAGGATACCAACGGAACTAAAAATACCACCAAGATACTGAGTTTTGCAAAGATAACCCACCTTGAAGCCAGGTACCACGAGTTCATGGGTAACGTCATACCACCCGCTGCAAATTCCTCTTTAACGATTTATCCGGCAAGTTCCACCCTGGAACCATTGGAGGTGGGTAACGGGGCCCCTCCTCCGGAAGTTACGGAAGTAGCAGTGGTGAACCGTACTGTTCTGGTGAATTTCAGGGATTTTAAGATTTTAACCAGTATGACCAGTAATTCCAAACAGGAGATCTGCCCACATTACAACTACACAGGATTTACAGGTCACAGTAAACCTGATGAAAACTCTACAACCGATTGGAAATGCAGTTGCTTCAAGGTAACCCAGGAGGACCTTAATACGACTGACTTTTATATTCTGACCGATCCTCCTGTGTTAGAAGACAGCAGGGGATGGATACTGGATCGGCCAGATAAGATAAGTATAGAAAAGGAAACCTTCTCAGGACACCCTATACTGGTAAATGATAAAATAAATGAAATGATAGGTGATGATGAGGAAGCTGTAATATGGCTACATGTTCAAATGCCTAATGATCATTTTAAATCTTCTAATACGTATCTGATAGGGGTTCCCAAGGGTACACCCCCTGATGAAGTGAAAATTGAATATTTACACCCTCAACCCTGTTCATTCGTGCTTAAAATCTGGATGGAATAGCTTAATCATCTTTAAAAATATGATACTATACTATTTATCATATTAAACAATATTAAGAGATTTAAAGGTAATTTAACGATCAATTTAAGAGATAGACATATCCTCCATCACTAAACAGGAAGACTTTTATCTATAATTATATAACAATTATTTATATTAGTGTAAGGGGGATTAATTTTGGTTACGGTGAAATGCAAAGAATGTGGCAAAGAATACGATTTAAAGGAAGGAGATACACTTTCTGATTATATATGTGCTGATTGTGGAGGGAATTTAGAGTATAAACGATATTTGGGAAGGAAACCTGATGGTTTAAAGGACAAGGGTTCAAAAAAACCGGTTAAATCAATCCTTATTATTTCAGCTATAGCTTTAATTGCAATATTTACAGTATTAACCGTTTTTACTAATATAATTACTCTAGGGAATCTAACTACTAATAATTCTACCTCAAATAATAATTTCACCAATTATATACCAAATGAAACCTATGCCGGTCATGGAATAACCTTTAATTACCCGGCGGGGTGGATACAAATGTATAATCTTAACGCTCCCAGCCGGTGGGGTTTTGGTAATCCAGTTGTAGCATTCTTTGAACCAGAAGGCAATAAAACTGAGTCTGATAGCATTACCACCTATTTCTACATTAAACAGAGAGGTGTGACTTCTTTAGACCAGATGATTGAGGCTTACCGGATTGATATTGCGGAGATAGGACAAACCTATGTTTCACATCGAAACATAACAGTTAACGGTATGAGGGCGGTGGAGCTAATAAAGGAATGGAATGTTAGTGGCAGACCATATAGGGCCATTACGGCGCATATCGAGGTTATCCCTGGGTCTTTGTATTACAGGATTGGGTGTGTCACTCCTCAAGACGAATGGAATGAAACTCTTCCTAAATTTGAAATGGTGATCTACAGCTTCAAACCGTTATAGGAATTAAGAAATATTTTGCTATTCAATCCATGAATTTCTTTTTTTTTTTATCAATTTTCATTCTATTTTTTAGCAATATATCTACCCAAATAATTTATCAATGTGGGAAATTTACCAACATTCTTAAAAAATTTTGGTCAATTACCAGTACATTTATATTAATATGGAAATATACTAGTACCACTCACAGATGTTTTGTGGTGAACATGAAATGGATGAAATAGACTCGCGGATAATTCATTCACTGATCCAAAACTCGAGGATCACCCTCTCCCAGATGTCCAAGGACATAGACGTGCCTGATGCAACCATATCCAACCGGCTTAAGAAACTTGAAAAAGACGTGATCAAGCAGTATACCTTAATACTGGATTATGATAAGATTGATTTGAAAATTACTGCGATAATAATTATTCAAAGCGAATCAGAAAAACATAAAGACGTTGAACAGGAATTATCAAACCTTGATGAAGTATCAGAAGTTTACAGTATTTCTGGTGAATACGACATCCTTATTAAAGTATGGGCGCGTAGTTTAGATGAATTAAACAACATAATTAATTCAAAAATACGTTCTGTGGACGGAATCGAAGATTTAACCGAGATGATCGTAATGGAAAGGGTCAAAGAAGGGGTGGTGCCACTAACCGAACCCAAGGAATAAAAAAGAACTCCAGGAGGTGAATTAATGTACCTCAGTGAAATTATTAAAAAACCGGTATTTGACAGAACCGGCAAGAAAATAGGGAAATTAAAGGATGCCATTGTATCTTCAGAAGTTTCTTACCCCATAATAAAAGCGATAATAGTAGATAAAACCGATAAAAAGACAATTACCATTCCTTATAAATATATTGATAGTATTGGTAAGGAAACTAAGCTTAAAACATCTCTCGATGAAATAATAGAGTATAAAATACAGAACATGGATATAAGACTCTGGGAAGATGTTTTAGACCGGCAAGTAGTGGATATTGAGGATAAAAAGGTGAGGAGAGTTAATGATATAAAGATCTCCAGTAGCCACGGTTACTATCACATAATCGGCGTTGATATTGGTTTTTACGGTATTTTAAAGAGGCTGGGATTGGAAAGCATAGCAAAGCCCATGCGGGTTAAGTCAAATGAGAACATAATCGCCTGGACAGACATCGACACCCTGAACCAGGACTATTCCAAACTGAAATTAAAGGTCCCCAAGCAGAACATTAAAAAACTCCACCCAGCAGATATAGCGGAAATAGTGGACCAGTTAGGACTCAACGAATCTATAAATATCCTGAACAGCCTGGACGATGAGGCAGCAGCCGATACTCTAGAAGAAGTCTCACCAGAAAGACAGGCCTATCTCCTGGAAGGTATGGACAGCCAGCGTGCTGCAGAAATCCTGGATGAGATGGACCCCGACGACGCGGCAGACGTCCTGGGAGATCTACCTGAAGAGAAAGCCGAGGAACTCTTAGGTTTACTGGCGCCCAAGGAATCTAAAGATATCCGAATATTACTGAAGTATCCAGAAAACACAGCCGGCGGGATCATGACCACCGAATACGCCTGCATAGAACAGGACCTCACCGTAGGCGAAGTGATGAAACAGCTCCGGGAGATAGCCAAAGATGTGGAAACCATCTACTACGTATATGTGGTATCAAAAGACGATGAATTAACAGGTGTTGTATCGTTAAGGGATATTTTACTGGCTGATCCTGATAAAAAGATTTCTGAAGTCATGATAACACCGGTGATAACCGTTGATATCCTGGAAGAAGAGGAAGAGGTTGCCCAGAAGATTGCTAAATATAATTTACTGGCACTGCCGGTCGTTGAAGAGGAGAATAGGTTAAAGGGAATAGTAACTGTAGATGATGCTATAGATATCGTTTTACCTGTGGCCTGGAAAAAACGGGTTCCAAGGATGTTTAGATAATTATGGTGGTTTTTAAATGGATATCCGTATTTTCACCAGGGTATTTAGAAGTCCTTTCATATTGAGCCTGGTGGTGTTTATTTCTGTAATGGGCCCGGGAATCATTACCGCCAACGTGGATAACGACGCGGGCGGCATAACCACCTATGCACTGGCCGGTTCCCAGTTTGGATACGACCTGCTCTGGCTCTTCATCCCCATGATCATAGCCCTGGCAATCATCCAGGAGATGGGCGTCCGGATGGGAGTGGTATCAGGCAAAGGGCTGGCAGATCTGATACGGGAGAAGGTAGGGATAAAGTTAACCTTCCTCATGGCCATGGCCTTACTGGCCGCTAACATGGGAAACATCCTGGCAGAATTTTCCGGGATATCAGTTAGCAGTGCAATTTTCGGTGTCCCCAACTTCGTTGCCCTGCCGGTAGCTGCTCTGGTAGTCTGGCTCCTGGTGGTTAAGGGCACCTATAAGAGAGTGGAAAGAGTCTTTTTAGCAGCATCACTGGTCTATTTATCCTATATCGTGGCGGGATTTCTTTCACAGCCCAACTGGGGCCTGGCCATACACAACACATTCGTACCACAAATAATACCCAACGAAGCCTATATCACCATGATAATAGGGCTGATAGGGACGACCATCGCCCCCTGGATGATGTTCTACCTGCAATCCACCATAGTTGAAAAAGGAGTATCCCTAAACAACCTGAAGTACTCCAGGGCAGATGCTGTTTTAGGGGCGATAGTGGTAAATATTGTGGCATTTTTCATAGTCATAGCCTGTGCAGCCACCATAAATGCCAACGGCATCCAGGTCAACGATGTTGCAGATATATCCCGGGCACTGGTTCCCTTCGCGGGTCAGTACGCCAGTCTGTTATTTGCATTTGGATTTCTAAATGCATCTCTATTTGCCGCAAGTATCCTGCCATTATCCACGGCTTACTATGTATGTGAAAGCCTCGGGTTCGAGGCGGGAGTTTCCAAGAGTTTTAGAGAAGCACCAGTATTCCATGGACTGTATCTGGGACTTATCCTACTGGCGGTCATAATTATAATGATACCAGATATCCCCTTACTCTCAATCTTATACCTGTCACAGGTTGCAAATGGTATCCTGCTACCATTTTTACTGATACTGATGCTACTCATCATCAATGACAAAAAGGTCATGGGTGAGCATGTAAATTCCCGGCTGTTCAACGTAATTTCTTGGGCCACCGTAATAATAGTGATGAGTTTAAGCATAGCACTGGTGGTAACCAGTTTGATATAGAAATTAAAATAAAAATGGAGTCAATTTAACTTAAAACAGCGGTTATAACCACCATCTCCTCAAAAAAACCATTCTCCCGGGCGGTTATGGAAGCCTGGAAACCGAGTTCTTCCAGCTTTTCCAGGGTCTCTTCGTTACCGGATAGTGTGGACTGCACCAGCTGCACCTTCCCACCGGGATTCAGATGGTCCTTCAATTCAGCGAGGAATCTGTCTATCACTTCCCTCCCGTTGGGACCACCGTTCCATGCAGCGTCCAGTTCGCCGTTAACTATCTCATCTTCAGATGTGGGGAGGTAGGGTGTGTTAAATAATATTAAGTCAAATTTCTCATCTTTAACTGGTTCAAACAGGTCTCCCTTCCTTAATTCCACGTTGTATGCCTTGTTGGCGATGATATTCTTGAGGGTGCAGTCCAGTGCATGGGGGTTGATATCGGTGGCTATAACCATCCGTGCTTTCCTGGAGGCCAGGATAGCTATAAGCCCAGTCCCTGTCCCGATTTCAAGTGCACGGGACATTCGTTCTACTTCCAGATTGTCGGCTAATAAAAATGTATCTTCCGCTGGTTCGTAAACCTGCGGGTGGGTTTGGTACTTGATATCTTTGTATTCCTGCATCTTATCACCTAAGTCATTTTATGGAAATTCAAGGTCTTATTGAAATTTTTAGAGTATAGATTAATTTAAACATTTAAACATTTCATATGGCATCGTTCTAATCTGTAAAAGACACAATATTGGGGGGGTTGATCTGCAGATTTCTAAGTACTTACCAGAAACCTTTGATAGGATTAATGGATTTTTAGGATACTTGTTTACTGATAGCTGCTTCTTTTTCTGCAGGTTTTGCTTTCCGGGCATCTATCATACCTTCAGCTAATCTGTTTAAAAATACAGATTCAGTGAACTCGGAATTTTCATTCAACACCCGGCAAACACGTTCTCCCACGGCACATTTATCAGACTTTAAAATTATATCAGTAGCCTGGTCCATATTGATAATCCGGGGTTCAAAGCTTTTCGTCTTTTTCAAGCAATTTTCCCCCCTTATAATGGGAAATTTCACGAATTTAAGGAAAAATACACTTAATTTAACATTTCGGACGACTTTACCAGATGTGTAATCGTTTATTGTGGCCATGTAATTTTCCTTATACCTCTTTTTGTAACCGATACTTACCTTCCTGGTTAGATTTAACTATTTTAATCCGGTCTCCAACTTTTAATCCTTCCCAGCTGATGAAATAATGCTCATGGGGAAGATCAGGACCTCTACAGGTGCAGGGATAAGATTCTATTGCCACTTGTTTTTCAATGTCATCACCAATCAGTTTAAAATTAATCCCCAATCCCGGAAAGAAGTTTAATTTCTTTTTTAAAATGAATATAAATCCTTCCCGGGCTTCTTTAGTGGAGATTTTCCGGCTGTAACTGTCTGTTTTCATAATATCCTGTTTTAATTTTTAACGAGCCCTAATCTAATTTCCCTTTAAATCCGCCGATAGCAGCTGGTAAACATTTTAAGACTGACGTGAGACCGGAATGGTGCAGATTCAGTACAACAGCACCGGTGATCTCGTCAAGGGTTGCACCTTCATTTTTAGCCATAAACGCATGTAGCTTAACACCATCCAGGTTTTGATGTGCGGTTAAAATGGCATATTTAAGAGTTGCTTCATTTTAGAATCTAAGCCTTTCTGTGACTTTTGGACTTCAACCAGATCATTGAAACAGGCTGCCAGTTCTGGAAATTCTTCCTGGAATAGTTCATAAGAATTTTGTTTCAGTACGGTCATAAATAATAGATGTAATCTTTGGTAATTATAATTTTTTTAATAGTAAGAATTTAGCACCTTGATTTTTCATGATAAATTATAATTGTATAAGAATCCAACCTTATAATAGTTATTAATAACTATATTGGGTGTTGAGTTGAGGTACAATAAATGTGGAACTGAAAATAGTCCAAATGTAAAATACTGTAAAGAATGCGGGAATTATATAATAATGAAAATACATCCCCGGATGGATATAAGGGCAATCCTGGTAAAAATAGAAACTTATTTTTAATTTCTGTAGTTGTCCTGGCAATGATTGTTGTTGCTGCAGTGGGATTATCAGGGATCTTAAATTTCAACACAGTGACAATCCAGAATAATAGTAGCGGTGATTCTAATTCCATCCCAAAAAATCAGGGGGATATTCAGTCGGTCCCTCATTCTAATTCTACACCAAAAAAGGTGGAATGTCCAGAATGTGGTGGAGTAGGTATTGTCACCTGCTATAATACAGTAACTGGTGGAGAAAGCTGTGAAGGTGCTGGAATTGTTCAGGGAGGGCCAACAGCAGGTAGGATATGTCACATATGTAATGGTTTGGGTTATATAACCTGTCCTATTGTGAGGGTGAAGGTTATGTGACAGAATAAACCCTTGTCGAATATTAATCCGAGGTGAATATCTTAATCCGGGAAATATCAACTATATTTCCAGAAAAGCCTTTAACTGACCCGAAATATACAGTACTTCCTCTGGATCCAGTTTCACCACTCTTTTATCCAGTAATTCATCATCCAGCTTCTGAACTATTTCCTTTCTAGTTTTCTTATCTAAATCTGCTATCTCATGGAAGGAATCAATGAGTGCATTGCGTGTTTTCTTCCTTTTATGCTGGAATAGAGCCCTTGAAACCTTGATTAAAAATTCATCTACTTCCACTTTTTTATCTGGCTTTAATTTGATGACAGCCGAGGATATTTTAGGTGGGGGATAGAAATCTTCCCGAGAGACCTCAAAGAGCATTTCCACATCGGCGCAGTAGTGTGTCATCAAGGATAATCTAGAATAATTCGAATCACCAGGACAGGCCACCATCCTCCCTGCAAATTCCAGTTGATACATAAGTATGGCAAAGTCAAAGTCGTGTTTGAGTATCTTGAATGTTAAGGGGGATGAGATCTGGTAGGGTAAGTTAGAGACCACCTTGTTAAATTCAGGGAAATCTATTTTAGTGGCATCTGCAACCAGGATTTCCACGTTGGATATTCCAGATTCCTTCAGTCTCTTCTTTAAAATAGCAGCGATTTTTTGGTCCTGCTCAACAGCGATGATCTTTCCAGCTTCACTGGCCATGGGGATGGTTAAAGTCCCTATGCCCGAGCCTATTTCAAGTACGGTGTCATCAGACGATAATTCGGCATGGTCTAGAATTTTAAGGACAATATTCCGGTTTACCAGGTAATTCTGTCCTTTTTTCTTGTTCAATCTGATGTTGTACTTCTTTAAGATCTGGAGGGTGTCAGTTAACATAGAATAAAAAAATAGATAGTTTATTAGAACTTAAAGGTTCAAACTTTCTTTTTAGGAGGTCTGGTGAATATAGTGTATTTCCTTTTACCTTTCCTGTCGCTGCTTCCCTCTAATTCTAATAATATACGTTTAGAAATGAGTTTAACCGGGTCAGCCAGCATGGGCACCCTTTCTTTAATATCTTGGTAGCTTTCGAATTCCTTTTGTTTACGGGCATTCAGGATATCCCACATGTGCTTCTTCCCGATGCCGGGTAAGAGTTCTATCTGGTGGAGTCTGGTGGAGATGGGCCCTGCTTCATTGAAGAAACGTACAAACCTATCCTCATGTTCTTTGATAATTTCTTCGATAACATAGTTCAACTCCAGCTTTGCAGTGGCGGTGAGCTT
Organism: Methanobacteriaceae archaeon; assembly: GCA_011620845.1. Lineage (GTDB taxonomy): Archaea > Methanobacteriota > Methanobacteria > Methanobacteriales > Methanobacteriaceae > Methanobacterium_A. The sequence goes on along the minus strand of WOYJ01000191.1, from coordinate 1,114 downwards.
ATCATATTTCAATCTACTGTTTACCCGGGCGATTTTTTCCCTTTTACCCGCTCCAATGTAAACTTTTTCATGAATATCCAGATTAACATTTTCTTTAGGGATGAGCTCCAGAAGTGTGAACTCTTCTATGCCTATAGCTTGAGCTACAGGCTTCTTTTTAAATGAAGGTACATCTTCCTTTACATAACCTATAGGTAGATAATCCAGAATAATCGCATAATCCTCCATAGTCAACCACCGCACTCTATAATTAGTAAAACTTTAAACCCAAAAATATTGGGTAGTTCATTAGTTAATTTATTCTTCTTCACGATATTTGTTAATTATCTCGAGTAATGTTTCCATTTCCTCTTTCTTGTGTGATCCTCTTTCCTTTGCAAACATCAACCTCATATCGGCCAGATCTTTGGGCATTATATCTGCCAGTTTAACTGCCTGGCTTTTTTTGATGATTTCTTCCATTTCCTTGACCAGTTTAGCAACAGTTTCTGCATCGGTCTTTACAAATTTGGTTACATGGTCCAGAGCAAGGTTTTGCTCATAGTTGAGTTCAAGGGTCTTTGAGCGTTCCTCTAACATCTCTTTAACTTCAGCAATGGTGATGGGATCAGTTTCAATAATTTTCTTTCCAATCATTGGATCACTCTTGCATTTTAAGATGTTCTGGTCTTATAATCAACTGTTTTGGTTTGTTTCCATCGTTTATTTCCACTATATATGCTCGACCACGTTTTTCGGATATTTTCCCTGTCTTCCCATGGAATCGGGGGTGGGGTTGTCCCTTATGTACACTGGGATCTATTATGATATGCACTAAATCGTTTTCTTTGAATGTCTGCATTTTTTTAGTTATGGGATTGGTACGTCCCACTCTAGTAGTTGTTTTAAGTTTATAACGTGTTTTACTTCGAGAACCTCTTGATCTTCTCATTGGTAAACCTCCATTTGAACCATAAAATTTTCTAATTAAGGCCACTCCTCTTTGAGGATTATTTAAATTCTTGAAGAATCTTCTAAAATTTTTTTGAGCCTAAATTTTCCGCTCACAATACTCTATCTAAACTAAAAATCCGCTTATTTTATAAGAATATAATGGTAAGAACTCTTTATAACG
>WOYJ01000188.1 GCA_011620845.1 Methanobacteriaceae archaeon | reverse complement strand
TAAAATGCGGGAATTAAGGGACCGGAAACGGTATTAAATCGCTTGATTAATCAATTTCCATTTATTTATTTTTTTTTTAATTAAATCTCCTTATTTTTATATAATTATAAATTAAAGTGGTGATAATGTGTCAAAATTTCATCAACCTGTTGATATAACCAAACATTTTAATTCTATCAAAGCCGACATTAAATCTGATTTGGATGATGGGATTCTGTTAAAAGAGAGTTATACGAATCTTATAGGAAAAAGTAAATCTTATTAAAAACCTTAAGTAATTGGATTGAACTAAAATTTATTTCCAACCCAATTCGCTTAAACTCTTTAGGAACGAGGAAATTCATGGACACAAAATACCACAAATTCATCCAGGAAGCCATAAAAGAAGCCCGTAAAAGCTTAGATGAAGGTGGCATCCCCATTGGCGCGGTACTGGTTGAAGATGATGAAATAGTGGGAATGGGACATAACCGCCTCATACAGGATGGATCCACCATCCTCCATGCTGAAATGGACTGCCTGGAAAGCGCTGGTAAACTAAAGGGGACTGATTATAAAAAGTGCACCCTTTATACCACCCTGGTGCCGTGTGAAATGTGTGCTGGTCTTATTTTGCTCTATAATATCCCAAAGATTGTGTTTGGTGAAAATGAGACTTTCCACGGGCCGGAGGATTACCTTGCAGAGCATGATATGGAACTGATTAACCTGGACCTCGATGAGTGTAAAGAGTTAATCGACGAGTATATCCGCAAGAATCCTGAAGTTTGGGATGAAGAAATAGAAAGAGTTAGCTAAATATTATCTTTTATCTTTTTTTAAAATCATCCACTGATTTTGCAGCCGTCCCATCCTTAAGCATCAATGGAAGTGTTACAGATTCAGAAGATGTGCCAAAACCCTGGGCGACCATGGAATGTCTGCCGGGCCCCCCAGCCACTACTAACACCACGTCTTCTGGTGAACGGGTTATCTTAACCATGCCATCAATGATCCATTTTTCGTCCAATTTCCTGCCGCCACGATCACCCAATTCGACTGGTACGATGGCTTTTTCGTGTATATATTTTTTCACATCATCCTTCGTCCAACCATCATCAGAAACAGTTTTAGCATGCTCTGGTCCCATGATAATGAGTAGTTCACCAGGTACATGGCTGTTGTTACACCCGGCCACCGCCGCGGTGTGAATGATGGTGTCCAGGAGATCCTCCGCATTAATACTTCGGTGGTCGTTGACGTTCTGGGGCGCCTCCGCCGCCATCATGGTGACTGTGCTGACGTCTGATTTGTAACCTCTTCCCACATGTAATGATTCCCATGGACTTTCAGATTCTGCCTCAGCGAAACAGAAACTGTACTTTGCAGGGGATCCCATGGTGGCGTGGTCGCCTATGCCTGGAACGGCTCCGGCGATGTTGATCATAGATAATCGTAATGCCCTGCCAATGGTTGCGTTGGCTATATTTCCTGGGCCTAAACATCCTGCACCGCTGTTTATAGCAAGTTCAGTAGATACTGGCCCATTTACTATGGCACATATTGATATGGGGTGGGTTGTTGCGTTTATCCCGGGGAGGTTGAATTTCTCCTGGCTCACTGCTTTAACCGCGTGCTGGATCACAGGCATGAAGTGGGGGAGGCACCCGGCCATCACTGCGTTTATGGCTACTTTTTCCATGGTGGCTTTTCCCCTTTTAGGGGGTAGTATGGCTATTATTTCTTCCGGTTTTAGATCTGAATATTTAAGAAACTTATCAACCCTGGATCTGGTTGGAGGTATTATGGGCAGCCCATCAGTCTGGTTTTTAATGTAGAATTCGTTGCTGACCTTTTCTGCATCGGGATCGGTGAATACTTCAAAGTCAGCTTCCTGTATACTGCAGAGTCTCTCCTTATCCGGGCTATTTTGTACTATGAACTCATCTATGAGGCAGCCGCAGTTCTCGTTGACATGGGGAGCTTCAGTTCCTTTCTTTTTGGTATCTTTTTTGGCCATGTTCTTATCCCTAATCAATTATGCTTTTAATTTGATTGATTGCCTTCTGCCCTTTATTTTCAATGAATTCCCTGGACTGTCCTGCCAGGGGGTGTTCCACTTCAACTATTCTCAGTCCACCAGCCCCATAGGACTCGGCCAGTTGCCGGGCGAATGGTGCGAAAATATCCGAACAGACAGATATGGTGGGTGTTCCCTGTTTTTCGAGTTTTATGGCGTCTAATATCAGCCATGTGGTACAGGATCCGCAGTCTCCTAATGCCAGGATGGATAAATCGGCCTGCGCCTGTTTTATCTGTTCTTCTGTTCCCGGGGCACCGGCTGGCTTTCTAACCTTGATTGGATTCTTGAATTTTAGATTTTTCCTGATTGTATCGAGCAGTAAATCTGCGTTAGGTTTTGTATTATCCACAAGAGATATGGAATCTATCTTTTTAGGGATAGGATTTATTTCTACTTCTAATGCTTCGGTATCTGCCAGGGGGTTGAGTACTTCTCTTTCTATTATTTTGACTTTCATCAATCGTGTCTCCCGTTAAAATCTGTAAAAGTTAGTAAACGTCTTTTTTCATCACTTCCCTGAGAACAGCGGTGGCATAACATCCTTTAGGTATGGAAAATCCTAATAACACCCCTTCATCGGTGCACTCCGCAGTGGTGTCCCAAACTTTAAATCTCACAGCCCTCCTAAGTCCATGGCTTCCCAGTTTAGGCATTTTGGGCACGGTGAAGTCTTCGAGTTTCAGGTCTTCTTCGGCCAGGACTCGGCGTTCTATCTCACCTATCTCGCCTTCAGCTAGGGGAACTTTAGTACCATAGAGTGGTGCGGTAGGATGTGCCTGGAAATCTTTAATCTGTCCCTGGACATCTTCGGGGTTGAATTCATGGATTAAATGCTCATCATTATCGATTAAAATGTCTCCTTCCACGTATTTATCGATTCCAAGCTTGTTTCTTTCGCTCACCACACGGTTGAACAGGTAAGACTGGTAGGCATGGACGAACATGCGACTTAATGGTTTGGGAAGGCTTCTAAGTGCCTTTATATAAGAATTATCATCTAACTCCTGCTTCTTTTTGTACTCCCTCATGAGTTCCCGGAGCATCATCTTCTCGTATCTCATCCCGGCAGGCATGTTTTCATACGCTTCTAGATAATTACCTTCATCGTATAATTTCCTGGCGTTTTGGATGTGTTCCTGTTCTTCTGGATATGGATTTCCAATATAAGAATCCACTGCACCTTTAAGGTCGTTTAATACCAGGAATTTACCCACGACGTGAGTGTTGGGGCGTTTTTTCCCGAACCTCTGCCATCCGTAGTAGTTGGGGACTCCGGTCTGGGTGAGCTTTGTAAGAATCTCCTGGCTAGTTACGGAGTCTTTCTCTGGATCTGGGGTGTTCCTGATTAATATTTTAAATTTGTTACCCAATAACTGTCCTATTCGTAATTTTTTCTCATTCCGGGTGATTTCAAGTATTTTCACGTTGTACAGTTTATCTTCCAATTCCTGGAGGTTTTCGGGTTCCATGTTGCTTACGCAGATCCATTGGCGGGTGACGGCTGCTTTATCTTTCATTCCAGCAAAGCCCATTCTCTTCCTGCTTAGTTTATATTCCCGGGCTATGTCCAGTACCACGTCTAAGGTATTTCTACCTATTTTCTCTATGAAAATCCAGGTGTTAGGGCCTGTTCCCGTGGGTTTTGATTCTGGTAACTCTTCTACATAGAAATCTTCATATTTTTTCCTTATTTCTCCTCCAATTCCTTCTTGGGGTGTAATATATGTTTCAGCGTTCAGCATGATCGTTCTCCAGTACCTGATGTTAAAAAAGATTTGATCATTTTATAAGTTAAATTAATGTAATCATAGTTAATGATTGTTTGGAGAGATAGTATTATGGCCAAGGTTAAGATAATGCCCTGTCTGGATATGAAGGATGGACGGGTAGTTAAAGGGGTTCACTTTGTAGATCTAAAAGATGCTGGAGATCCAGTTGAATGTGCTGGTTTATATCAAAGGGAAGGCGCAGATGAGTTAGCTATGCTGGACATAGCCGCGACTTTAGAGAACCGGGGAACTAGACTGGAATGGGTAAAGAATGTGTCGTCAGTTATAGATATTCCCCTAACAGTTGGTGGAGGTATAGCATCCCTGGAGGATATAGAGTTGACCCTGAAAGCCGGGGCAGATAAGGTGTCAATAAACAGTGCTGCAGTTGAACGTCCCAAACTAATAGAAGAGGCCTCTGAAAAGTTTGGTTCAGAGAGGATAACCATTGCCGTGGATGCCTGCAGGAATTCAGAAATGCCATCAGGATTTGATGTGGTAGTGTCAGGCGGTACTAAACCTGTGGGCATTGACGCAGTAGAATGGGCTAAAGAATGTGAATTTTTAGGTGCGGGAGTTATACTGCCCACCAGTATGGATGGTGATGGAACACTGGATGGTTATGACCTTGAATATATCAAAGCTATCTCTGATGCAGTTAATGTGCCTGTGGTGGCTTCTGGTGGCGCTGGTAAATTATCTCACTTCTATGATGCTGCAAAAAGCGGAGCATCAATATTACTTGCCGCCTCTGTGTTCCATTTCCGTACTTACAGCGTACAGGAGGTTAAGAATTATCTTACACAGAAAGATGTTGAAGTATACCAATGAATTTTTTAATTTTTCATGAAGGGCCCATCAAACATAAAGAGACTTTTAATTTTCGTAAAATTCAAAGCCCTTCTGACGTGTAAAATTAAAGCAATGTTAAAGTTCACCATATAAGTATTCTCAGAAGGGGTCTTATTTCTGTAAAGGGTTTAACAAATTGATGGAGGATTATCTTGCCCATTGGCTTAAAGGGAGTCTAAGATCTTTAAAACCCTATCTTTATCCTTCAAATCTCTAAGCACATAGTCTGCCCCACAATCCTCCAGATCTTTAACTGAATAACGTCCTGTGGCCACGGCAATAGTTTTTAAATCATAAACACGGGCCGCGTGGACATCCCGGGGCGTGTCTCCAATTACGAATATTCTCTTTCCTTCATACCCATACTGGACTTTAGCGAGTTCTAAAGCTTTTTTCACAAGGAGATATCTGTCTTCGTAGTCACTTCCGAAACCTCCGAAGGGGAAGTAACCATCTAATCCAACTTGCCCCAGTTTAGCATAGGCAATGGGCTTTAAATTCCCGGTAACTAATCCCATCAGGGTTTTTCGCCTCTGAAGTTCATTTAATAGTTCGGATGTTCCACCCAGTGCCCGCACGTGCTCTTTATGCACATTTTTTAGGTAATACTGAGCCATGTACTCCTGACAGTCCCGGAAATTCCTTTTGATCTCTTCTTCATTGAATCCCCCTAACTCAAGCACCTCTCTGAGAATCTGAGGATCGGTTTTCCCGGCGTAGTTTATTCCACTTATGTCCTCTTCGAATCCATAGAATTTTTTAACCGACTCCACAAAGGCCTGGTAGTGACAGCGAGCTCCCCTTACCAGTGTCCCGTCGATGTCGAATAAAGCCAGTATTCCATTGTATTCCATTTATACATCACCTTACATTGTTATTCTGTATAAACCACCTTTAAATCATTATCTTCTGGACAGCAGATCCCTAGCTGCTTCTTCTGCCTCCTCTAATACAGCTTTCTCATCCAGGGTTAACAGTTCCCTACCCTGCATTAGAATCTGGCCGTTACAGATAACCGTGTCCACATCACCGCCGTTAGCGGCATAGACTAAATGGGAGATGGGATGCCTGTAAGGTGCCAGGTGCGGTGCTTTCATATTTACAAGGACCAGATCCGCTTTTTTACCCACTTCTATGGTTCCGATCTCATCAGATAGACCCAGTGCAGTCGCCCCACCTATAGTGGCCATTTTAAACACGTCATCCGCTTTAAGCACTGTGGGATCGGAGGTGTTCACCTTCTGCCCTAGAGCGGCTATCTTCATCTCCTCCAGCATGTCCATATTGTTGTTGGAAGCCGTTCCATCCGTACCTAAGGATAAGTTTATACCTGTATCCAACATCTTAGCCACTGGTGAGACCCCAGATGCCAGTTTCATATTACTCACCGGGTTATGTGATATGTTAACTCCCCTCTCTTTAATTATGTCCATTTCATTATCAGACGGCCATACGGCATGTGCTGCTAATACGTCTTGGTCTAAAAAGCCTATATTATCGAGATATTCAAACGGCCGGGCATCGTAGGTGTCGATGATATTTTTAACTTCAAACTCGGTCTCACTGACATGGATGTGAATGCGGACACCTAACTGACTGGCTTTTTTCCTCACCCAACTTAAAAGCTCGGTTGAACATGTATATGGCGCATGAGGACCCAATGAAACCTGTATCCTACCATCAGCCGTGTTATGACATTTATTTATTATCCGCAGGCTTTCCTTGTATTCTGCCTTTCTTTTTTCCTCATCACCCTGATCCAGCATCCCATGGCATATATTTCCCCGGATACCAGATTCGTCTACGGCCTGGGCCACGTGGTCCATGTAGAAGTACATGTCGTTGAAGGTGGTGGTCCCTGATTTAATCATCTCTGCACAGGCGAGTTTCGCACCGATATAGCATAATCCTCCGTCTAAATTGGCTTCGGTGGGCCAGATATGATCGTTTAACCAGGTGTCCAGTATTAAATCATCTGCTAAGCCCCTTAAAAGTGCCATGGATAGGTGAGTGTGGGTGTTTACGAGACCCGGGATTAAAACTTTGCCTTCACCATCTATGACTGTGTCAGCATCTTTAGAGCTTAAATTTTCTTTTATACTGGATATTCTATCATCTAAGAGTATTGAACCCTTTTTTATATCATTGGCGATGATAGTGGTGTTTTTTATTAGTATGGTTTCAGATTCCATGTGGGATCAACTTATGTTAATTTTGATAATCTTATACATTCTTTTAATTAATTAAATTAATAGTCTACCAGAATAATTATTTTAATGGAGAATTCCATATGGAAAAGAAATCTTTTATAGTGCAGGTGCCGGATGAACCAGGCGCACTACATAAGGCAGCCTGGATCTCCAAACAGTATCAGGCCAACATTCATCGCATCCACTACAACAGGAAAATAGATGTAAATACAGTGTTTTTCGATATCACCGCCTCGAATGAAAACTACCAAAAGATTCAGCATGATTTAAAAGAGTTGGGCTACCTGCAAACATCCTTAAAACCGGTTAGCTTCCTTAAATTCAATGTATATCTGCCCCATAGAGCAGGGGCCTTATTTGATTTCCTCAACTATTTAACTTCCGCCAGAGCCAACATCGGTTTTCTGGATTTTGACGACGAAACCACTTCCACACCTAAATTAACGGTCAGTCTTACCTTAAAGGAAAGTTCCCGTATAAACAGTCTTCTAAACCAGTTGAAGTCACAGTACCCCCTGGAAATTCTGGAATATGATGAAGAGTACTCCGACCTCGATGACACCATATTTTACATCGTATTTGCCCAAAAACTAAGGGAAATACTGGGCACGGCCGCCGATGAATTTCTGATGAAACTCCTGAAGGATATAAACCATATCGTACAGGAATTAACCAGAATCGGCGAGGAACCAAGGGGCGTCTTTGACAGTGTTTTACTCACTGGTAAAACCTTAAAAAATAGCACCGGCGAGGCGTTCTATGCAGATGTGCAGCGAATCCCCCTAAGTGGTGATGTAGAGCTTTTCTGTTTCCAGCCACCCTGTGGAGGGAACATATTCGTCCTGAAGAATGCCAATGAAATGGTTCTAATCGATACTGGTTACGGCATCTACCATTTCGACATTCAGATGATGCTGCAAAAATATGGCCTGGGAGATCCCGACAAGATTAAAAAAATCTATATAACCCACGCAGACGCCGACCACTCCGGAGCAGCAGGATACTATGATGTTAAATCTTTCATGCACCCCTGTACCTGGGATATCATTAAAAAAACCAACCGAGCATACGGTTCAATCTCTGAAACTTCCATATTAGAGGGAGTTTACACCAAACTAATCAACCTATTTTCTAATTTCAATCCACCGGATGATGTAACGTTAATTTCTGATAAAAATTACGGTAAGAGGAATATATTTCCAATAATAGATAAGTTTAAAATCGGGGGTTTGGAATTCGAAGTTTTAGAGAGCCTGGGCGGCCACTTACATGGACAAATATACCTATTATGTCCAGAAGAAGGAGTTCTTTTCCCAGCTGACAGCCTGATAAATTTCCAGAGTCTGAGTACCGATAGGAAGAAGTTCAATCTACTGGCCAAAAACCTGATGACCTCGGTTAACGTGGATGGTAAACTGGCCACTCGAGAAAGAGAAGCACTAATAAAACTGGTAAATGAATTAGACAAGAAATTACCTGGTGAAAATAGAAAATGTCTAATCTGCGGGGGTCATGGTGCTGTTTCTGTACTTTCCGGTGATAAGTTAAGAACATTTAAAGAGATGGAATATTATAAACCGTGAAATTAAAGATATATTCTAATCAAATTAACTAATCAAACTTAAAATTTAGAAATTTTAATCAAATTTACCAAATTGAACTTAAAATTTAGAAAAATACGGAGTTATACAAATGCAGATAAAAATCGCCTTACCATCCAAAGGACGCATCAGTGACCCGTCAGTAAAATTACTGGAGAGGGCAGGCATCGGTTTAAAAGACAACACCAACAGGAAACTCTTCTCCCAAACCCATGATGAAGAGATATGCATCATGTTCACCAGGGCAGCGGACATCCCTGAATTTGTAGCCGATGGCGCGGCTGACCTGGGAATAACTGGCTTAGATTTAATCGAAGAAAGTGATGTGGAAGTGGAAATCCTGGAAGACCTCAACTTCGGACGGGCCAAGCTGGTACTGGCTTCACCAGAAGAATCGCAAATCAACGGTTTATCTGATATAAAGTACGGTTCGGTAGTGGCTACCGAATTTCCTAATTTGATAGAGAAGTACCTTAAATCTAAAGGTTTACTGGTTAAGATAGTGGAATTAAGTGGGTCGACAGAGATAGCGCCTTTCATTGGCGTGGCAGACCTCGTGGCAGATATAACCAGCACCGGGACCACGTTGAAGATGAACCACCTAAAAATCATAGACACCATCTTAGAAAGCTCAATAAAGCTCATAGCCAATAAGAAAAGCTTCCAGGAAAAGAAAGATAAAATAGAAGCCATCAGAACCGGTATCAGAGGAGTTCTGGATGCTGAAGGTAAAAAGCTGGTGATGATGAACGTGGCCGAAGAACACCTGGACGAGGTTAAACAGGCCATGCCAGGACTCACCGGACCCACCGTATCCAATGTCCTATCAGATAATGGTATAATGGCCGTACACGCTGTTGTGGATGAAAAAGACGTGTTCAACCTGGTTAACCAGCTTAAAAAGATAGGGGCCCGGGATATTTTGGTGGTTCCCATAGAGAGAATAATATAAACATTGAAAATATAGAAGAAAATGAAGGGAACCCCGGTGTCTTAAATGAAACTAATACGTTTTAGCCAGGATAACACTGAAAAAAATGGTATCCTTTACGATGAAAGCATGAAAGAAATTTCTTGTTCCATCACCGATGCGTTTAATGCTTCGAATATTGATACATTCCTCAAAGAGGATAAAACCTATGATGTAGACAAAGTGAAAATCCTTCCACCAGTTAAACCATCCAAAGTAGTTTGTATAGGCCTGAACTACAGAGATCATGCCCGGGAGTTGAACATGGAAATACCAGATGAACCGATCATCTTCATTAAACCCCCCACTTCTGTTATTGGACATTTAGACCAGATAATCTACCCACCATCCTCAAATGAGGTGGATTACGAGGCAGAATTAGCAGTGGTTATTTCTAAAGAGGCTCGTTGTGTGGAAGAGAAAGACGCGATCGAGTACATAGGTGGTTACACCATCCTGAATGATGTTACCGCCCGGGATCTGCAGAGGAAAGACACCCAGTGGACACGTGCAAAGAGTTTCGACACCTTCTGTCCCCTTGGACCATGTATCGAAACCCAGCTCGATCCTTTAAATCAGGAAATATCTTTAAAACTCAATGATGAATTTAAACAGGGTTCCAACACCAAAAACATGATCTTCGGCCCTCAAAGGCTGGTTAATTTTATATCCAATGTAATGACCTTATATCCTGGAGATGTAATTGCGACCGGGACTCCGCCGGGCGTTGGATCTATGAATATTGGAGATGTAGTTGAGGTAGAAGTTAAGAGTGTTGGTGTGCTTAAAAACTTTGTCAGAAATTAATCAAATAATGAAGTAAAAAAGCATGTTATATAATATTCACTTCAATAAAACTACTAACAGAAAAAGAGCAGTAGCCATAAACTTTAATTACATTATTTCATCAAAGCATTAGTTGATTAATCATGATTCACCTGAAATCATCTATCTGCGTTATTTAAGCATTGGAGTCATTTTATTACTATTTGAAGGGATTAAAAAGGCAAATACAGTGGTTATCAGGGATAAAACTATCAAAATAACAAAAACACTCTGCAACGTTCCAGTTAAATCCAGGATTTGTCCTGCTATAAGGGGTCCAACTACCGCTCCCATGTAACCTATTGATACCACCACACCACTAGCAGTCCCGGCGTACTCCTTGGGCATGATTTCAACCGGTAATGTAAGTAAGGTATTGAAACGCAGGATATTTATGATTCCAGCGATTATCATGAGGAACCAGAGGGAAAACTGGTTGGCATAGAGTATTGCACCGGCGAGGAATGTATATATCACGCTGGGTATCCATATGAATAATTTTCGTGGAATATCATGTCCAGAAAATAGTATCGGCACTAGTATCACCGTTGGAACACCTACCCAAAGCATAACCGATGTCATCAGCCCGGCAGTGCTTAAGCTGATCCTCTTCTCCAGGAGGTAGGTTGGAACCCAACCGGACCATGTGTAGAAGAAGAAGTTATGTAGGAATAGAATAAATGCCAGAAGCCATAAAACTCTATTTTTCAGGATCTGTTTTATCTCTGTAAAGCTTATTTTTTCTCCT
>WOYJ01000042.1 GCA_011620845.1 Methanobacteriaceae archaeon | reverse complement strand
CCAGTTCCAAGTTTTCTCAGTGAACAGCAACCAAAGACAGCATATCGTAACATATAATGGTCGGACATTTCATTGCACCTGCAATGACTACCAAAAGGGCCATAGTTTTTGTTACCACTGTTTGGGCTGTTCATATTTCTTGTATAGGATGGTGGTGGAAGATGGAAAAAGTGTATACTGAGATTATAGAATTTGTTAGGGATAATCAGGGTGTGGTTGGTTTCTTCTTGCTCATAATGGTGGGTATGTTTGCAATGCTTTACCTGGCACTTGTGAACACACCATATTATGGTGTAGGGATATAAAATGACCAGATAGAAGTTGCGGGTACTAAAAGATGGCTTAAAAACGGGATCCCCTAACTTAGACTCGTATAATAACTTTGTCTCCATGGGCCCGAACTTCCTGGAAATGTTGAAAATGAAAGTTGGAGAGTGGTAAGGATGGAAAAAGAATTATTAATAGAACTATCTGAAAAAGTGAGAGAGAAGGAATTAGAATTGGGGAAGGCTAGAAGGGATAAAGTAGATGCAGAAGTAAAGGCATGGCAATCTCTTGATTTTGAGGAACTGGGGGATAAACTTGCCCGGCAGAAAGAATTAAGAGTGAAACTAGCGATCGATGGGGAGATACGGAACCTGCAACATGCACTGGCAGAGTATGAGTATTATGAACGATTATTTTATATACAATTCAATAGTTGGCTTAGTGAACTGGAACAATACAAAAGAGGTTTAGATCCTTATGATGAGAATCCTGGAAGATTCGGGCACGGATACTAAAAGTGATAAATAGATGGTTAATATGGATGAAGTGGAAGCTGAGAGGGTGTATAAACCAATACAGAAAACCTGCCCAAATTGTGGTAAGAAGACAAGGTGGTATTGGGCTGTTGATGCAGTAAACGGATTCAATATAACATATTTCAAGGAAAAAATGTTAGCATGTAGTAATTGTGGATATACTATTGATCCGGTTGAGTTGGAAGTTAAACCATTTAATGCCTGGAAAGAGGATAAGGATAATTTCGTAATCATCAAACGGGAGAGAAAAAACATATGGTGATGCTATGATGGATCAGAGTGTGATGAAAAGATGCTGCACTTGTGGAGTGATAAAACCATTAACAGAATATAACAGAACCCTCAGTGGCAAGCATTATCAGGCGCAATGCAATGACTGTGAATCATTACAGGTCACGCCTAGAGTAATGCCAAAGAAGGTGGGGCATGGTAAACCTTTGTTCAGGGAGTATAGTAAGGTCCCTGATGATGATAATGGTGTGGATAAGGTGGATAAGGTTGATAAGATAAAATGTAAAACATGTAATACCAGAGTTGATAAGAAAAGATCACATCAAGGATTATGCCCTGCTTGCTGGGAGAAAAAGAGAAGAGTAGCCAGGGAGAAACGTTTAAAAGGACTACTAGAAAAAATAAAGGAAATGCTAACCACTACAGATAATGATTGGTTTGTTGCTAAAACACTAGCTAAATATTACAAGAAAGGATATAAATGGGCTTATACTAATCTGGTTGAGATGGAGGAAGAGGGACTGGTTGAAAGTTGCTATAAAGATCGGAAAAAATACTGGAAAATAGTGGGGTAGTGGTGATTAGGTTGGAAAGAAATGTTTGGAAAGTGGAGCATGATTTAAATGAGTGTAGAAAATAACAAATCTCAAGAAAAAACAAAGTCATTATCTATTTTTACTGCAGAAGATTTAGCTCAAGCTTATACTGATGGATTTCGTGAAGGATATAAAAAGGGCCATGATGATGGAATGAATGATCAATTTCACATAGCAAACACGATTAAAAGAGGAAACAATGAATATGGATAGGAGGATGGGGGTAATTATGAAGTGTGTGAAACCTGAAAGATTGAACAGGGAATATATTTGCCCATACTGCACCGGTTTCCTGGCGGTGTTTGGGGATAGAAGAAACGATGAGTGGCAGTGTGTTGATTGTGGAACTTATTTTTTAGGTGAAATGTTAAGTGAGAAGTGTTTAAGGATTGAGATAGTATGGTGAGTAGATTTTATGAGGAATTAATTAAAATAATTGAAGAGTATAATAAGAAGAGAGAAAAAAAGGAAAGAGAAAGAGAGAAGAAGATGATAGAAGATGAAAATTGAAGATATCACTTTTGTCCATAATTATCCTGTATATTATGGAGTGAGTCTTGAAGATGCTGAATTACAGGAAATAATGGATAGTGTTGATGATTTATATAAATGTTTACAAGAAATGTTTACACAGTTATACGTTGGTCTTAAACCTGTCATAGAAAATATTGAAAAATTAAGGGAACCAATGGATAAATATTTAGAAACAAGAAGAGGAAGAGGGGATAAATAAATGAAATCACAGGAAGAGATCACAGAATACCAGGAGAAATATGGGTCTAAGAATCGTAGAAGTACACAGGACTTGGATTGGTCGGATGAAAAAGCAACAACACTCATAAAGGAACACTGCAATATGAAAACCTGCCCAAATTATGGATTATACCATGATTACATCCTTACCAGCCGACCATCGCTCATGTGGATTTGTAAACCAGGGAACATCGGTTTTTGGGTTCCGCTGAAAAGGAGTTGATAAGTGATGGTTCTAATTAAACTGGAAGATGAGGAGTATAAACTATTACTGGATTGGCTAGAAATGACGGAAAGTATCTACATGACTGAGTTTAATAATGCTCCTGAGGAGTGTGCTGAGCAATTAGCTGAAATACAATATTTAATAAAGAAGGTATCCGGATTTGAAGATGAGAATTTGCGAAAATGGTTAAGAAGTGGAAGGGGTGATTAAATTTATGGTTCTGATTAAACTGGAGGATTGGGAGTATGAACTAGTCTTGAAGTGGTTAAGGATAATGGAAAACTTTTACAGGATCAAATTTGATAAAGCCCCTGAAAAGTATGCTAATCAACTATTGGATTTAATAGATATAATCAACAAATTATCTGAATTTGAACCCAACAAGTATCAAAAACTATTAGAAACTGGAGGAGATTAAAAGATGAGTATCTATGAGGAAACTGCTGAGAGGATGGGAGCGACTTTAGCACCATACACAGATGGCTATTTAAGATTGTATAATAATGGTGTGAAGTTACTAGAACGTTATATTAAACATAAAAAAGTAGAAGGAGAGGAATTGTACATAACTACTGAGGACATTGAAAAATATGTCAATGAATTGTTAGAAAAAATACTTATGGACTGAGAAAAATTGGGAGAGGTGATAAAGGTATGTATTTGAAACTGGATTGGGATGATGCGATGAAGATACAGGACAAAACAGTAGATCCTAGGATATATAAGAAATACAACCTATCCAAGGAAGACATGATTAAGCTCAAGGAGAAAATGAGGAAGGGAGATTTTGACATTCAGTAGAGATGGGAGAGGATGTGATAAAATGACAACATTCTATAAGAAGGATGATTTTAGGAAGGACTTAAATGAAATAATCCGTTCCAGTACGGATACTTACTCATTATATAAGAAATTAGAACTCTACGAGGAGATTAGTAGGGATAAAAACCGATTACTAGATACTGGTGATAGAGAACTATTACTTGGTCTCAGGGTGTACCTGAAACGGTACTTAGATGATAATGATGATTAATGAAACAGGGTATGTTGTGAGTGGTAAGAATATACTCTATATTGAAGATAAAGGAGTAATGGTTATTGCACAGTTCCATGAGGAAGACTTAATTGAGGATGTTTGTGATTATCTCAACCAGAAAAAAGATTGGAAGTGAAAAAGGATGAGTGCCTATACCTGTAAAGACGGAACATTATACAAGTACGATTATTACCGGAAACAGTGGATAGTGACCACGAGGGAATGTAGTAAGAATAAAATGTTAAAGGGTGGAGTGCCTAAGCTTAGATACGAGAGGAAATGGGGATAATAGGATGGCTTATAATGCTAGAGATATAAAAATTGAAGAAAGGGAAAGAATAGAGAAAGCATTAACAGAGTTCCACAGGACAGGTGACCTGTACGAGTTCTACAAAGAAATGAAGAAAATAATACTAAAAGAATAAGGAGGTGATTGGGTAATGTCAACGGAGCAGATAAAAGAAGATAGTGAGCGTTTACTGAATCGTATCGAAGTATTGTTTGATAGTAATAATCCCATACCCGGGAATGAGGTTAAACCACTCCTGGAATTGCAGAAACGATTGGTAAACTATTTAGAGGAGATTAAATGAACACATTATCTGAGTTAATCTGTAAGCATAATAATATAACAGTAGAACAAGGAGAATTGGAAGGTACTTGCTGCCTCTGCGGGAAAGAAACAATATATGGATATAAAAAGAAGTTTGGATCGAATTTCACAGCCACACCGGAGGTGAGTATGGGAACGGTGATATGTGAATATTGCCATCCATTAATTAAGCTTTCAAATGAATTACGTAGGAGTATGTGGATTGTAACAGGTTCAGAGTTCCGTAAATTTAAAAAAGATGAAGCTAAAGATATTATACTAAATTTACCAGATGAACCATTCTATTTATACCTAACAAACACCTGGCAGAAAGTTGGCTGGGTGAAAATGTTAAACAGAGCCAATCATGATAAAAATGGTTTAATATGTTGTAATGTTGATTATGACACATACTTCATCGAATTAGAGGTGATAAAAGAATTATTCAAAGTAATAGAAGAATTAAGAGAACTTAAAATACCTAAAAGTGAACTAGAATCCTGGGAATTATCAATGCATCATTATAAAAAACTAGAACATCCACGCGAAACTGCAAAACAATTAAAGAAATATGCTGGAAACCCCATCTGGAAATTAGCTGTTTACCTAAATAAATAAGTGAGAATCTATGTCAAAAGTCCAGAATAAACCAGTATTTGTAAATGGGGATTTCGTACCTCCATGGGAAAAATTCAAAGCAATCAGAGATGATCTATGGTCAAATAAAGAAATCGGATTACTTAAATCAAACTGGAAAAAAATGAACGATAATGAACTATCAGAACTCATAGGACGCCCTCAACCTGCAACAACAATGAAAAGATGTAAATTAGGCCTATATAGGATGGATAAGATTGAGAGAAATAGTATGAAACATTGGATGGAGAAAGATGTGGAAATATTAGAAAATAATTGGGAAAAAATGAGTGATAAAGAACTTGCGAAAATATTCAAAAGAAGTGCGCATAGTGTGAAACTCAAGAGGATAGAATTAGGATTATTAAGAGGTGAATGGAATGGAAGAAAAAGAAAGACAACAGAGGGAAGTAGAAGCTAAACTAGCTTACATACTGGCAAATGTGTATATTAAAATACCATGGAAAAAAATCGGTGTTAAATCAGCATACACATTCTTTATAGAACGTGTACGAGCTGCAAGCCGGGCGAGTAATGTAAAAGAATTTATTGAAAGTCTAGGGGCGAAGGTAGGAGTGCCTTTAGCTCAAATTGAAACAAAATATATTGATCTAGTAGAAGAGAATAGAGGATACGCATTAAATGTTCTGCGTAAGGAAACTAATTATATTGTTTTACTAGCATTAGAAAATGTGGATAAACTTAGGGAAGTACGTAAATTAGATAAACAAGAAAAGGGAAAGGTGTAAAAAGTATGAAAACAGAAGTAATAAGGGGAAATATCGAAGCTTTAAGCCCAATACATCATGGAGGAAGCGAATCCTATGGAACTATCAAACCCATACTAGCACTTCCGACCGTGGTTAAAAATGCTGAGACCGGGAAAGAAGAAATAGACCAAATACCAACCATACATGGGAACAGTATACGCGGAAATCTGAGAAGTTTAATCATGCAAGACTTCTTAGACTTACTGGATTATCAATTAGACTCAAAGAAAGTATATCACTTCCTCTTTGATGGTGGAATGCTAGAGGCAGTCGACGCTAAAGACAAAGGTACAATCAACTTGAAGATGAAAGATGAAATCCGGAAACATATACCTGCAATTTCACTACTTGGATCTGCTCTGGGTAATCAGATGATACAGGGGAAGTTGAAAGTGGGAATGGCTGATATTGTATGTAAAGAAACAAGCCATTACTTACCACAGGATACGTATGGTAAACCCAATTTCAGTGCCTATGGATTACGTGGAGAAGATTTCGGAACACGCCTCGACTCACTCAAAGAAGAAAGAGCAGATGATGAAGCGGCTACACAGATGAAATATGAATTCGAAACACTCATCACAGGAACACGATTCACCCATGAATTCATCCTGGAAGATGCCCTGCCACATGAGAGGGCCTGTTTTATCCGTATGTTAAATCTTTGGAATGAAAGACCATTTATAGGTGGTAAGTCTGGTTCTGGATATGGGAAAGTACGATTAAACTATGACTATGACAGTACAGATGAAAAAGCATATCTGGATTATATCAATGAAAACAAGGATACTATCATCGAACAGTTAGATGAGATGGTGGTAAAATGGAAATAGACCCAATATTGGATGAGATAAATCAACAGATACATAATTATCAGTGTGGAGAGGATTACCATCCCCTCCAAATTTCCTTCAAAGTACGACCACCAGTATTCATAGCCCATCCATGGTTATACTTTGATTCACTCATACAATATCTCTGCTTACGTGATGCTCTCGGGGAACATTTCTATATCCTACCAACCGATATAGAATTACCACTGGATGATTTGATGATTCCTATCAAAAAAACAGGCGACGTGTACCATGCATCAATTAGTCAATTTGATAAGGCTCCTTTATATCAAAGCACGATTTATAAACGGTTTAATGATAAAAATATTGATAAACTGAAACCAAAACAACGACAAGGACGAATACATACTGATAGTGGCTATTTTAAGGATTTCATGATTAATCTACCATTTATCACACCAAACAGGATTTCATTCTATACATGTGCAGATCCTAAAGAAATCAAACGATTACTACCACATTTAAATCATCTTGGGAAGAAAGGAAGTATTGGTGGTGGTAAAATCCTAAAATATAAGATAAAAAAGACAGAGGCGGATTACAGTTTCTATAAAGATGGACAAATCATGAGACCCATTCCCCAGGAATTAACAAAGAAAATCCCATTAATAGAAGGAACACAATTCATGAACAGCAGTTATAAACCACCATATTGGGATAAACGTAATATAAAAATGTGCCTTGTACCAAAAAACCCCATAACGGTGGGAATTTGAAGATTAAATTTGGTGATACGATACAAGCAGGTCCACATATATTTAAATGCGGAGACATCATAAATCATGACTTATCAACATTCTTGAAAAAAATACCATATATTAACATGGTATATACTGATCCACCATGGAATACTGGAAATTGTAAATATTGGAGAACAATAGCACATAAAGATGACAATTCCATAAAAACATATCACCAAGTATATTTTAAAGAGTTTCTAACAAAAATGATTAACTCACTCAATACTAATTCCAGTAAAATGAATGTAATATGGATTGAAACCTCAATTAAGGAAGCTGAGACTGTTAAAAAAATCATTACCAAGAAATCAAATCTTCCATTTTCTGGAGAATGGACCATATACTACGGTTCACCAAAACGACCAAATAAATTACTTCGATTCTCAAAAAATGAAAATATTAAAAATGATCCAACAGGATTATCAGGTCAAGCACCAACGGAATGGGCATTTAAACAAGAAGACAGTTTAAAATCAAAAACAGTATTAGATCCATGTATAGGGAAAGGGATGACAGCACGGATAGCTTATAAACATGATAAAACATGTTATGGGATGGAATTAAATCCTAGAAGACTTCAAAAAACTATAGAATTCTTTGAAAGAAAAGGATTCAAAGCGGAGAAAATATCATGATGCCCAAAAGATGGAGAAAAACATTCCAAATGTGGAGTGAAACAAATGAGTATAAAGAAAAAGTTAAAGAAGCGAATAATATAATTAAACAATGTTTCAAACAATTTAAGCATCCATACCTTGCGTATAGTGGTGGTAAGGACAGTGTTGCCATGTTACATCTTGTCATCCAACACGAACCCAATATTGAAGTCTGGCTCTGGGACCATGGACCATACCTAATCCCCAGGAAAATACAAAAAGAAATAGAAGAAAACGCACTAAAACAGGGAGTTAAACCAGAGAATCTGTTCATACGAACATCAAAACAATTAGATCATCCAGATGCCAGATGGGATTATATGAGATGGTACCGGACATTTTTCAGCACACTATCAAACCTGATCGATGATAGAGAATGGGATATAGCTTTTCTGGGAATACGTAAAGAGGAATCAGGAGCCAGGAAAGCAAGAGCAGATAAACCATTCAATTACACAACCGACCCCAAGCTTCCACAGTGTTATCCACTCCACGAATGGACCTGGATGGATGTGTGGGCTTGCATTATCTCAAATAATATTTCATACCTTGAACATTATGACCGATATGGTGCTATTCAGGGTTACGATAAAGTGAGGCTTTGCACATTTTTTGATGAAGAGTTTCAGCATAAAAACGCTATTGATGGTGTTTTAATGCCAGAGTTTAGGAATAAAAAATATAATTGATTAAGATAATCAAATTCAAGGGAGTGGTGGTCTGTATGGATAAGAGGGAATGCCCAATCTGCGGGGGAATATTCCAACCAGAATACCCAAATAATCAATACTGCGGAAATGAATGTCAATGTGAGGCTAGGAAGAGGACGATAAAGAAGTATGAGGATAAGAGAAGATTACGGAAAGAAAGAAGAGAATACACGATCAACTATATGAAAAAGAACGGATGGAAATATAATACAGGTAGCAAGTACACGAATAAGGGTAGGACAGTACAGTTCAAACTGAACAAGGATGGTACAAAGGATTTCAGGAATGAAGGTAAGGTAATACGTAGTATGTCATTATTACTCCTTGGTAAGACACGTATCACGGATAGGGCGTTGGAAGATATGAAAAACGTCCGGTAATATGGTAGTAAATTGTCGGTTTGGCAGTAATAAACAGAAGGGGAAATACTCTTCAAACTCCAGGGGTTAATCTACTTGTCAAAATATAAAGAAGGAACCAAGGACTATATAAAAGAAAAAGAAGACCACCTACCCCATATCAAGGATATGGAATGGATAGAATCAATCAAGAAACACTTATGCCCTTATGATAATGATTATGAAACACCACCACACCTAAGGAAGGATAAAGGAAAATGGATGTGTACATGGTGCGATTTCATACTACAAGGCGATTACAAATTACTAGCCTACACCAAAGATTATCCAATACCAGAGCAGAAGACAAGTAGTACCTGTGATGAATGCGGACAGCCAACATTCTACGATCAGGAAACAAGAGAAACCATCTGCTCAGCATGCGGACTGGTAATAGAGGAAAACCCTTATATGAACGAGATCGAAGTCGATGGTAAGGTACGGTTTATTGGTGAAGCCACACGCCGATTAAACAAGGACAGAACACTAATTTAATAAAAAAGTAAAGAGGTGATTAGATCATGGTCAATATAAACGAAGCAAGTACAATAGTATTTATACTATCAATAATAATGAGTTTCTCAACAGTAATTGTTGGATTAGTACCACCAGCCTACGCAGCACTGGTAATAGCAATATTTGGTGTGATAAGTGAAGTGATAAACTTCCTGAAATCAGGTTACCAGGCACCAGGTGAAATACCAGAAGAAAGCAACTAAAAAAATAGGGAAGATGACAACCGATAACAGAACAATAATAATATAGGACGAATTGATACAGTGGAACACAAAGAAGAACTTATAAGAAACCATACCAAAGACCTGAAAAACGGAGCAAAAAGATTAAATGAAATGGAGCAAACAATGCAAGAAATAATTAAAGACCAACACCACCTATGCGGACAAATCAACGACCTACAAAACGCTATTGGAAAGAAAGACCTAACAAATGGCTACACTGCAAAGGAATTAGAACAGATTAAACAAACAAACAAGAGCGTCCATGAAAAACTAGACGGTATAATAGCCGACATAGGTTTTCTGAAGGGACAGGAAACAGGTTCAAAAGATATTTTCGATAAGCATCATAAACTCATAACACTATTCATCACTATCTGCTTATTCACCATCA
This sequence comes from Methanobacteriaceae archaeon, assembly GCA_011620845.1. GTDB lineage: Archaea > Methanobacteriota > Methanobacteria > Methanobacteriales > Methanobacteriaceae > Methanobacterium_A. Next base: position 998 of record WOYJ01000042.1, on the reverse strand, counting down.
CTATTCTAGAAATCATCAACATAATCTAGATTATAACAATGTTCAACCATAACCCCTTAAAATATCATATCACTGAACAATGATCACCACCACTCAAATCTTCACCACTGTATTTTCACGATTCCTTTAAATACCACCCCAAACTATAACTGAACAATGATCAAAATACAACATAATATCTTACATCATAAAACCTATTTCAAAAGGACGATTACATGGAAGATAACACCCCCTGGATAGAAATATCCAAATTACATCTACACCCCAATAATCCAAGAAAACATACACCACAACAAATCAAAAAAATCGCTAGATCCATAAAAGAACTGGATTGGGGAAGGCCAATAATAATTAGTCTTGATAATTACATATTAGCAGGACATGGAGCATACTACGCAGCAAAGGATGAACTAAAATTAACACAAGTACCATACAGACGAATGAAATGGAAACATGACAGCCCAGAAGCACACGCATATATGGTGGCAGACAACAAACTAACTGATGAAAGTGATTGGAACTACGAGCAACTACAAAGTATAAATGAAAACATAAAACTCGAAGGCTTTGATAATACATTAACAGGATTTGACGATGTTGAACTAAAAGAAATCGAAACCAAAATTAATGATGAAAAAGGAGTAGTTGAAGATGATTTCAATCCAGATGAAGAAACAGAACCAATTTGTCAAAAAGGAGACATATGGCAGTTAGGTACTCATAGGCTCATGTGTGGAGATGCAACCAACAAGGAAGATGTTAACAAACTTGTTGATGATAAAATAGATATGGTATTTACAGATCCACCATATGGATTTGAAGATTATAATTGGTTACAACCATTACTAAAAAATGATTGTGAAATATTTGTAATGAATAGTGATAAATATTTAGTCAATTTAGCTTCAATTTATGATGATTATTTTAGGTACTTTTTTACAGTTGAATTAAGCCCAGCTATCCTGGTAAACAATAAGATGCCAATGACAGGCCATGAT
>WOYJ01000190.1 GCA_011620845.1 Methanobacteriaceae archaeon | reverse complement strand
TATATCCGATATTTAAAAGATTTGTTAACAGTCTTTATTCAGTTATATCCGATATTTAAAAGATTTGTTAACAGTTTTCATTCCTTAACTATTTCCTATTATCCATATTAACATTTTCTAAATGTTTTTTATTAAATAATAGAAAAACATCTAAAAAAAAAACAATTTTACCCGGAGAGCAAATGGTGAGTAATAGAAGAAAAAAACCCAAATATTAATCTCATACTGAAAATTCCATCTATGACTTACAGAAGTCATAGTATTCTTTCGGGTCTAAGATAAAAAAAAATATTAAACCACTACAGGAATACCTAAAATATCCCTTTCACCTTCAAAAACAGCCTTCGCAATCTGGGCACTGCCAATAGAACCAGATCTTTCACCGATCCTGACAACCTTACTTAAATCATCTACTTTTTCTTTAATTGAACTGAACACATCAACAGGCTCAGTCATAGAACCAACAGAGCCAGTTAAAACAATGCCATCAATGTTGGCTGCGATTCCAGCCAGGCCATATATTTCCATAACTATAGTCATAACCATGGTCTCTAGGGCTAGCTCCGCCTTTTCATCTCCATTTTCTAAGCGTTTTAAAATCTCGTCTTTAGCCCGGGTTACTTTTTCGTGGACATCTGCAACTTTAACAGCCCCAGCATGGGAGAAACATTCGTTAGCAGTTCTCTTACCATCATCAATATCCCTGAGCATTTTCAAATCGAGTGGGCCGTGGATAACTCCCATTGCACCTAGACAGGCGTCCATAGCACCCCTTATTTTCCCATCTTCTATCAAGATACTGACAGTATTGGAGCTGATGTCGGAGACAATCATGTTCTGGAAGCCGGTTTCCAGGTAAGCGTGGTAGGTGATGCTGATTTTCTCGGAACTGGCGTGGTGAGAATAAGCCGCTTTAAACCAGGGGTATAAGGAAGGCGTTTCAGTGTGAATACCTGGAATTAACACAGTAGGAATTTTTGACTCTTTTATTTCATCGTAAACAGCGGTTCCACCACCAGTAACCTTACCAGCACCCCCCATGGATAGAATACCCCGGTTTTTAACCCTTTCCAGCGGAGTGATAGCTGATATCCCATCGCCCATGGCGTAGGTGATGGCCATCAACTGGATCTCATCAAGGTTAATCCTTTCTGAAAGTTCTTCTACAGCAGAAACGGTGCCGGCAGAGGTTTCTTCTCTTCCAATTTTAAAATGAGTGACTTTATCATCTAATATAGAGAAGGATACTCCAGTAGTGCCGTGATCCATTCCTACAAAGGCCATAAAAATTTATCCCCTTTGGTTAATAAAAAAAATAGAAAAGAAAAAAATATTATTTTTGAAGCCCGCAGAGCTTCCTTAACTTAGCACCAACCTTCTCTATGAGTAAATCCCCTTCTATAGCCCTCAAACGCTTAAGCTGGGGCTGGCCCGCCTGGTTTTCCAGTGCCCATTCCTTGGCGAACTTACCCTTCTGGATCTCTTCCAGGATTTTCTTCATTTCCTTTTTAGTGTCGGGTGTTATCAGCCTTTCTCTTCTGCTTAATCCTCCAAATTCGGCGGTGTTGCTCACGTTGTCCCACATACCCGCGAATCCGTTTTTATAGATCAGGTCGACGATTAGTTTCAGTTCATGGCAGGTCTCGAAGTAAGCCAGTTCTGGCTGGTACCCTGCTTCCACCAGGGTTTCAAATCCATTTTTAATGAGTTCAGTTGCTCCACCACACAGAACAGCCTGTTCTCCGAAGAGATCTGTTTCGGTTTCCTCTTTGAAGGTGGTTTCCAGGACTCCCGCCCGGGTGAGTCCTACTCCTTTACCCATGGCCAGAGCCACATCCAGTGTGTTGCCGGTGTAGTCTTGTTCCACAGCCACTAATCCTGGAATTCCAAAACCTTCTTCATAGGTCTGTCTTACCATGGCACCGGGTCCTTTAGGGGCTATCATGGATATGTTAACGTTTTCTGGTGGTTTTATATATCCGAAGTGGATGTTGTATCCGTGTGAAAATGATATGGTGTTTCCTTCCTCTAGACCGTCTTTAATGGACTGTTCATATACCTGGGCCTGTATTTCATCCGGGATGAGTATGTGAATTATATCAGCCTCTTTACTGGCTTCTTCTACTGATAAAACAGTCAGGCCATCATTTTTAGCTCTTTGCCAGGATTTACCTCCTTCTCTTAATCCCACGATAACAGTTAATCCGCTATCCGCCATGTTTCTTGCCTGGGCCATTCCCTGGCTTCCATATCCTATAACTGCTATTTTTTTATCCTTTAAAACATCTGTATCTACATCTTTGTCATAATACATCTTTTTTCCTCCTCAAAATTAGTTAATAACATATTTAAAATTCATTGGGAATTAGTCCAACGTTCCTCTGGATATCGCTGTAGGTCCAGTTCTAGCTATCTGTTTTATTCCAAAAACCCGCAATAAATCTATCAGTGCTTCTATTTTCCCTGGTGAACCGGTTATTTCCACGGTCAGCGTTTCCGGGCCGACATCGATTATCCTCCCCCGGAAGATATTGGCATACTGGATAACCTCGGATCTCTTCTTCTCTGAAGTTGCGTGTATTTTAATCAGGCACAACTCCCTTTTCACCGTGTTTTCCGGATCCAGGTCTCTTACCTTCACCACGTCGATTAGTTTATTGAGTTGCTTTATGATCTGTTCCAAGACCTTCTCATCACCTTTGCTGATGATGGTCATCCGAGCCATATTTTCCTGTTCCGAGGTACCAACCGTTATATTTTCGATGTTGAAGCCTCTTCTGGTGAAAAGCCCCGCGACCCTTTGCAGAACACCTGGTTTGTGTAGGACAAGAGCACTAATAACGTGTGTTCTTTGTTCGTCCATTTATTCCCCCTCCTTCTCCTTATGTGGAGCCCGGTAGGGTATTTCTCCCGGGACTTCCCTTTCCACTTTATATTCGCCTATTATTTCTGTAATTCCGCATCCTGGGGGTACCATGGGCAGAATTTCATCAGGGTCGATAATAACATCTATAAGAGTTGGTTCTCCCGATTTCAGGGCAGATTGTAGGGTTTCTTTCATTTCTCCTGGTTTTTCCACCCTCTCACCACGCACTCCAAATGCTTCTGCCAGTTTCACAAAGTCTGGAACTTCTCCCAGGTGGGTGTGGGACATTCGCTCGTCATAGAAGAGTTTCTGCCATTGGGCAACCATTCCTAGGTAGCGGTTGTTTAAAACACAGACTACCACGGGTATATCGTATTCTCTGACGGTGGCCAGGTCCTGGCAGACCATCAAAAATCCTCCGTCTCCGCAAACCGCCACCACATCATTTTCAGGAAGGGCTACTTTAGCACCCATGGCAGCTGGGAATCCAAAACCCATGGTGCCCAGCCCACCAGATGATAAGAATGTTCTGGGGATTTTTGAAGTGAAGTAATGCGCCATCCACATCTGGTTCTGGCCGACATCAGTGGTGACAATGGCATCATAATCAATGGAATCCCTTATTTCCTTAATAACCTGCTGGGGTTTAAGTGGTACATCCTCAAATGAAAGCCGGGGGATGCAGTTTATTTTAAAGTCTGATATGTAATCGGCCCATTCCTTTGTAGATCCAGGGTTACCCTCTTTTAACTTGCCGATGGTCTTGATGAGGCTGGTTAAGACTATCTTGGCGTCACCCACAATGGGTATATCTATGTCCACGTTCTTCCCAATTTCGGCAGGGTCCACATCTATGTGGATAATTTTAGCATTAGATGCGAATTCATCCACTTTTCCAGTGGTTCTATCTGAAAAACGGCATCCTATAACTATTAAACAGTCACACTCATCTACCACCAGGTTAGCAACTTTTCTACCGTGCATTCCCAGCATACCCAGGGATAGGGGATCGTCCTCAGGGAATGAGCCTTTACCCATCAGTGTAGTGGTTACTGGGGCTTTTATTAGCTTGGAAAGTTCTAATAGTTCGTCTGATGATTCGGAGAGTATAACCCCTCCACCGGCAAGTATGACGGGTTTTTTGGATTTAAGGATTAAATTTGAAGCCTTCTTAATCTGCCCGGGATGTCCTTTCCTGGTTGGCTTGTAACCCGGTAGGTCGATCTGGAAATCAGCTTTATACTCAAATTCCTGTTCCTGAACATCTTTAGGAAGGTCTATGGCCACTGGGCCCTGCCGTCCGGTACTGGCGATATAGAAGGCAGATTTTATCATCCCCGCTATCTCATCGGCCTGCATGGCCTGGAAATTGTGTTTGGTTATGGGCATGGTTAATCCCAAGGTATCTACTTCCTGAAAGGCATCACGACCAATTAATGCAGTTCCTACTTGCCCGGCGATGGCCAGGATAGGTGAAGAGTCCATGTGGGCGGTGGCAATTCCCGTCACCAGATTGGTGGCTCCTGGACCGGAGGTACCGATGCATACACCTACTTTTCCAGATGCACGGGCGTATCCATCGGCTGCGTGAGCAGCACACTGTTCGTGTCGCACCAGTATATGTTCTAAGTCAGAATCATATAACGCATCGTATAATGGTAGAAGAACACCTCCAGGATACCCGAAAACTATGTCTACTCCCTGGTCTTTCAGTGATTTGATTATTGCTTCGCTGCCTTTCATAAAAAAACACCTAGTTTAGTGTGATTATAAATTTCCTTTGAAAAGTTGTTATAATCAATTCTAAATTTATTTATCTGTTGAATTCTTATTTAATTTCATGATTATATATTGCAAGTATATATGATCTTTGGATGTTTATAAGTGATAGTTGGGATTTAAGGGAAATTATCTTAGAGGAGGGAACCATTAATGAAGATTCTTGTGGTAGGAACCGGAGCGCGAGAGCATGCCATATGCGAGGCAGCCATCCAGGATGAGGAAACTGAATTGTATTCTATTATGAGCAATCAAAATCCGGGAATAGCCAGGATATCGGAGTTTAAGATTGCCAGTGAAAATGAAATACCCACGGTGACCAAATTTGCCCTGGATAATAATGTAGACCTGGCCATCATAGGCCCAGAAGCCCCGCTGGAGAAAGGCATCGTTAATTCGTTGGTAAAAGCTGGTGTTGATTGTGTGGGCCCCACTATGGAGGCTGCTAAGATAGAAACTGATAAAGCGTTCATGCGTGATCTCTTCGAGGATTATAAGATCGGCGGATCCCTGGTTTACAAGGTATTCGATGATTCCGGGGATGCTGGTGATTTCATAGATGATTTCGGCCAGGACGTGGTGGTGAAGCCCATCGGACTGACCGGTGGTAAAGGTGTTAAGATAGTGGGAGAACAGTTGAAGGATAACGAAGAAGCGAAATCCTACGCTAAAGAAGTTATCGACACCAAAATGGGTGGCTACGCTGGTGTAGTTATAGAGGAAAGGGCGGTTGGTGAGGAATACACAGTCCAGGCCTTTGTGGATGGTAAGAACATAGCCCCCATGCCTGTGGTTCAGGACCACCCCTACGCATTCGAAGGTGATCTGGGCCCCATCACTGGGGGAATGGGTTCTTACTCTGATACAGATGGTTTACTACCATTTCTTGATGAAAAATACCGGGATGAATCAGTTAAAATAATGGAAGACACAGTTAAAGCTATAAATAATGAAGTAGGACCATATAAAGGATTCTTATACGGACAATTCATGCTGACTAAGGAAGGTCCTAAATTAATAGAATACAACGCCAGATTCGGAGATCCAGAGGCCATGAACGTTTTACCACTTCTACAGACTAACTTTGTGGATATCTGCAACGGCATAGTAGACGGTAATCTAAGGGGCGCTGAATTTGATTCCCTCGCAACAGTCTGTAAATACATCGTACCACAGGGATACCCGGGTAAAGCAGTTCCCAACCAAGTAATAAAGGTATATGAAGAAAAGATTAAGGAAAACAACACCCTCGTGTATTATGCTGCGGTGAACCAGAAAGATAACCAGATCTACACCTCCTCTTCCCGGGCACTGGCCCTGGTATCTGTGGGTGATAACATAGCCGAGGCAGAAGAAATATGTGAAGCATCCACCCAGTATGTTGATGGAGACGTCTATCACCGAAGGGATGTGGGGACTTCCGAGCTTATAGAAAAGAGAATTAAGCATATGCAGGAGTTACTGGGGGTAATGTAACATAAAATTAAGGAAATATTAACATCAAATTAAAGTAACCATATTTTTGGGAGGATAAGAGTACCATGAAACATCTTCTATCAGTCACCGATACTCAGGATAACATATTAGACATACTGGAACTGGCAGACAAACTTAAAAAGGATCCATGGGGTTATCAAACCCTTAAAAATAATGTATTAGGCATGATTTTTGAAAAATCATCCACCAGGACCAGGATATCCTTTGAAGTGGGCATGCTGCAACTGGGTGGTCATGCCCTCTACCTGTCTAAATCAGAACTCCAGCTGGGACGTGGAGAACCCATAGAGGACACGGCCAAGGTGATGTCCCGTTACGTAAATGGAGTGATGATCAGGGCTAAAGAACATTCAGACGTGGTTAATTTTGCAGAAAACGCAACTATCCCTGTTATAAATGGGTTAACAAATTTTGAACACCCCTGCCAGGCTTTAGCTGATATATTCACCATATACCAAGATAAAAAAACATTTAACGTGCATCTTGTTTATTTAGGGGATGGAAATAATGTATGTAATTCTCTGTTACTTGCAGCCTCCCTGGTTGGTATGGATATGACTGTGATCAGTCCGGAAGGATACGAACCAGACGTCATGATACTTGAACAGGCTAAAGAATATGCTCAAACCTCTGGGTCGAAGATAAAAGTGACTAATGATGTTTCCGGGGTAAAAGGAGCTGATGTGATTTACACCGATGTCTGGGTCAGTATGGGTGATGAAGAGGAAGTAAACCAGCGTTTGAAGATGTTAAGCAAATATCAAGTTAACACTGATGTTTTAAACCTCGCCAATCCCCAGGCCATGGTGATGCACTGCTTACCAGCAATCAGAGGCCAGGAAATCACTGAAGAGGTGATGAGTTGCGGCCAAGCAGCTGTCTGGGACCAGGCGGAAAACAGGCTGCATGTGCAGAAGGCCATACTCAGCATTTTATTAGGTAAAAAATAAGTGGAACTTCTATTTTTTTTAAAATAAAAATAGTAGAACATTCTATTTTTTTAAGATCATATTTTCTACAGTAGAAATAATTTGTCTACTGTAGAACACAGATTTTCGCTGTAGAAGGAATTTACATGGATTCCGGGGCATCGATACCCAGCAATTCCAGACTGTTCCTCAGGGTTATCCGAGATTTATCAACCAGAGCAAGCCTGAATTCTTCTTCTTCAGACCCTATCACAGGCATGGATTTATAGAACTTGTTGAAGGCACTGGCCAGATCCAGGCAGTACTGTGAGACAAGGTGGATTTTTCTACTGCGGGCAGATTCTTCAACCACCCAGGTGAACTGGGATATGACCTTGACCAGTTCCCTTTCCTGACTTTCCAGGTCATATTTACCTAAAATACCCTCCAGATCCACGGTGGAAGAATCAAATTCTGCTTTTTGGAGTATTTTACAGGCCCGGGCATGAGCATACTGTATAGAGGCGCAGCCCCTTTCAAAGCTCAGTGCTTCATCCCACTTGAACACGATATGTTTCTCCGGAGATAGGCGGGCGATATAAAATCTTACAGCCCCTACCCCAATTTTTTCGGCTATTTCCCTGGCTTCATCATCGCTCAGGTCATCTCTCCTCTTTTTAATCTCTTCCATCGCCCTTTCGGTGGATTCCTCGAGAAGATCATCCACACTGATGAATACTCCTCTCCTGGTGGACATGGAACCCTCAGGAAGAGTTATGAATTCATAGAAAATCACTTCCGGGGATTTACCATCTAAAAATCCCAGGACTATACTGATCTGCTGGATGGCCAGTTTATGGTCTGATCCAAGGATGTCGATTACCACATCACTTTCATTTGATTTTTCCAGGTGGTAAGCTAAGTCACGGGTAGAATAGAGGGACGTGCCATCGGATCTCATGAGCACCAGTTCTTTTTCGATACCGTAATCCTCCAGATTCAAACAGAGGACCTCATTTTCCTGGGTGTGGCCGTCCTCTTTAAGTTTGGTGATTATTTCATCCACAGAGCCGTTCCAGACAAATTTGCTCTCCCAGACGAAACGGTTGTGATACACATGCAACCTCTGGAGCGTGGGGTCCATTCCCTCTAAACAGGCGTTTACTGCTTCTTTAAAGAAAAATCCCAGAAGCGGGTCATCACCCCTTTCATAAACCCTTAATAACTCGTCAACACCGCCTTTAAGGTCTGGATTATTTTTAAGTTCCTTGTTAACCTGGAAGTAGAGTTCACCGATTTGATGATCGCGTAATTCGGCGTCTATGAAGATTTGTAAGTATAAGATGTTTTTGAGTCCATTTAAATACGTCCCTTCCAGCTCATTGAATTCAGAGTGCTCTTTGATGATGTTATCTATTTGCTGGTATGGATCGATATCCTTAGGTAATTGATCGGCCAGTTTACTGGGGTCGAATTTCAGGTTCAGCAATCCCCAGACAACCATGGCTATCTGACGGCCCATATCATTTACATAATACTGTGTTTCCACAGTATATCCTGATTTACTTAGTATACGGCTTAAAGAATCGCCTAAAATTGAATTTCGAATATGTCCGATATGTAATGGCCCGTTGGGATTTGCCGATGTATGTTCCACTATTATTTTTTCATGAAGAGCTTCTAATTTACCATAGTCTTCATCCACAGTTTCCAGTACGGATTTTGAATAGTTCTGGTAGTTTATGAAGAAGTTAAGGTAGGGTCCTACCGGTTTAATCTCTTTGAAGATGGCTGGTTTTTCGATAACATCCATTAATTCTCGGCTTATCTCCACTGGCGACCTTTTTAACTTACTTGCAAGTTCAAAGGCTACTGAAGTGGCCACATCCCCCATATCAGGATGTGGAGGTTCCTCTATCGGTATGTTATCTGGTAAATCCCAGCCTAATTCAGTTATAGCTTCTTTGACAGACTTTCTTACATCTCTATGTAATTTTCTAAACATTAGATTCACCTTAAATAAAAAGCATAAAAAGGGGAGGTATTTAATATTTTTAAGCCTTTAAAGATTAAAAGCCTCTAAAGATTTATTTTCATAATCCTCTTATCCAGAGGGTAATTTGACCTATATAAGGAATTATAAACAGGTTTTCACCAGGATTTTCTCCGAAGGAGATGACCTTGGCCTGGATCTGTTCTGGATATACTGGGGCCTGATCAGGGCTTGGATTGTTATCACCCTTGATTACATAATATAATCTTCCATCTGGGCTGGTTCCTTTTTCTATGATACGGTGTATCACTGGTTCGGGGAACCAGGTTGCATCATAGATTACTACGTCTCCTACATTTAAATTGGTGTTGTTTAATTCAGATAGGCCGAAAAAATTAGCCTTTTGAATGACTACCACATCTCCTCTGGCGAAGGTAGGTTCCATACTCCCGGAAACCACCACGTTTAAGTGTTGGGCCAGGAGAATTCCAATAATAATAATTGCAACGTAGCTTAGTATTTCCTTGGTATCCGTCATAAATTCACCTTATTTAAGGATAGCTCCTTTATCTGCGGAAGTAGCGAGTTTTGTGTACCTGGCTAGCCATCCTTTAACATGTCTATCCGGTTTAACAACTTTTTTAATCCTTTCATCTATTTCTTCTGGTGTAACTTTAATATCCAACTTTCTCCGGGGTATATCTATTTTGATGATATCACCATCTTCGACTGCTGCTAGAGGTCCGTCAGCAGCTGCTTCCGGGGATACATGGCCAACACACGGGCCTCGAGTACCTCCTGAGAATCTTCCATCGGTTATAAGTGCCACTGATTTTATTCCCATTCCAGATATTGCGGAGGTGGGGTTTAACATCTCTCTCATACCAGGACCGCCTTTAGGCCCCTCATATCTAATTATAATTATGTCTCCTTCTTTTATCTCGCCCTGATTTATGGCGTTAACACATTCTTCTTCACTCTCATAAACCCGGGCAGGTCCTTCATGGACCAGCATATCCGAATCAATCGCGCCCTGTTTTACAACGGCACCATCAGGTGCCAGGCTACCCTTTAAAATAGCCAGACCTCCTTCCTTGTGGACTGGATTATCCAGGGTCCTGATTACTTCACAGTCTAATACACTAGCATCCTTTATATTATCCTTAAGACTTTGTGCAGTACAGGTTAAAACTTCATCATGTAATTCATTTTCTAAAACTTTCAGAACTGCAGGAATGCCCCCGGCCTGTTCCAGATCGAGCATAGTGTGCTTCCCAGAGGGGCTGATAGAGGCAATATGTGGTATCTTCTTACTGTATCGTTCAAAGATGTCGAGATTTACCTTAACTCCTTTATCTTCCAGTTCATACGCGATAGCAGGTAAGTGCAACGTGGTGTTGGTGGATCCTCCCAGTGCTAAATCAACCATAACGGCGTTTTCAAAGGCTTCCTGGGTCATTATCTGGGATGGTGTGAGGTTTTTCTCCAGGAGTTGGAGGATCTGCCGGCCTGATGATCGGGCGATCTGTATCTTCTTCCCGGAAACAGCGTGGCTGCTGGCGCATCCTGGTAAACTCATACCTATTGCTTCTGTAAGACAGGCCATGGTGTTGGCGGTGAATAATCCCGCGCATGAACCCGCACCCGGGCAGGCACACTTTTCCAGTTCCCTTAACTCTTCTTCAGTCATTTTACCGGCGTTAACCGCGCCGACTGCTTCATAGACATTTATGAGATCCACCGGTTCATCTTTAAATATTCCCGGTAGCATGGGTCCCCCTGTAACTACGATGGAGGGTATGTCCAGCCTGGCAGCGGCCATTAGCATCCCTGGGACTATTTTATCACAAGTTGGGATTAGAACCAGGGCATCGAACTGGTGTGCCTGGGCCATGCTTTCCACGGTGTCTGCCACTATCTCCCGGGAGGCCAGGGAGTAACGCATACCCTCATGGTTCATGGCGATACCGTCACAGATGGCCATGGTAGAAAATTCAAAGGGCACGCCACCCGCCTGACTTATACCTAATTTAACTGCTTCAGCAATTTGATTAAGATGAATATGTCCTGGTACTATATCTGTAAAGCTGTTAGCTACACCGATGAAAGGTTTTTTCATTTCCTCGTCGGTTACACCGCAGGCGCGCAGCAAAGATCTGTGGGGTGCTCTTTGTAAGCCTTTTTTAATGGTATCGCTTCTCATTCTATCAACTTGAATCTGTTCTCTATGTTAAAAAATTAATTTTTTTAAAATAATGCTTCATTATTGATTATTATATAAATTAGGGGGCATCAAAATTTACTAAAAAACATGTCTTTTAAAATTTTTTTACTCCTTTATTAGTATCGTTTACATAATTTAAATATCATCATATTAATAAAACGATTATGTTACAGACCATG
>WOYJ01000067.1 GCA_011620845.1 Methanobacteriaceae archaeon | reverse complement strand
ATTAAAAATAAATGGTTGTTACACTAGAATAGTAAGTACATCCCAATAAAAATTTGATTTAATTGATTTATATAAATCGATTAAAGTTTGCAAAGCTGTATTTCTATGGCTGATACGTTAGTGTTTGATCCTTCGTTGCTCATTATCTCTTCTGTGCAGATATCTATGCCGCCGATATCAACGTCGGTTATGAATCTGTTTCGCACTATTTCAGCAACATCCACTGCTCTACTTATAGCTCGACCTCTTGCTTTCAAAACAACTTCCGGAACTCCCCCGTTCATCTGGGTCACTACAGCTAAAACATAGTTCATTACCGGCTTGTTTCCAATGTACACAACATTTTCCTCTGACATTCACTTACCTCCAAGACAATACCTTGATTGTTTTTAACTATTAATCTTATTTAAAGTTTATGAGTTTAATATGGGATTTTTAACATAATTTCTTACTTAAAAACGCCTTTAAAGTAATAAAACATTAACTATGTATAAAAAGTGGATTCCTGCCCTAAGATGCTGGTTGGTTACCCACTTTTTACTTCTAATGTATCCTTTATTTTCCTAGCCAGTCTTATTGCCCCTTCAAAACCAAATGTGGCCTCCTGACCATGCATAACATCTACTAAAGGTATTCCCAGTTCAGTGGATAATCCGATCTCTCCCATTCCTCCAAATATTATGTCTGGTTTTAAATTTTCCACTTCTCGGAGTATTTCTGTGTAATCTGGCTGTTTTAAAATGATAGGATGGATTTTTCTCTCTTTAATTATCTCATTCAATTTAGAATCAGTATATTTTCCTTCAAAGTCCAGGCAGATGAGAACCGGTTTCATACCCAGCTCAGATATAAACCTGGTAAGTGCGATAGCCCGGGTTGCTCCCGCCACGATCACCGCATTCTTACCTCTTAGATAGGGCAGATATTTCTGCAACTCCCTTTCTGCCCTTTTTTCATCCTCAGCGAAGACGTAATCCCTGTCGAGTTTTTTACATATCTCCTGAAGATAATTGCCCGTGGCTTTTACACCTATTGGTATGGTTTCGTGTAGAAATGGGATACCAAATTTCTTCTCCATCCGTTCACAGGGCTCTATCCCTGAAGCTTCACACATGGAGATATTTAGAGATGTTGTGGGTGCCGATTTAACTTCTTCTAACGTGCACCCTGAGGTCAAAGTACAGGTAAGGTTGATGCCCAGTTTATCAAAATATTCTTTAAGGATTTTTAGATCCGGGCCTCCCCGGTATTGTCCTATGAGATTGACCGAGTTTTCTCTGACATTATCTTCTTTGGGGGGTGGTTCCATCAAATCCACCAGAACAGTTAAACATTCCAGGTAACCTTCTATTTGGCTTCCCTCAAACCCTCCAGAACTGATGGTGATTAATTCTGCCTTAACGTTATCTTCAGCCTCATCTATAACCTTGTCTATGTTTTCGCCTATTATGCTGCTGGCGCAGGAGCTTAAAACAGCGATGAGTTGTGGTGAATATTTTTCATCGGCTTCACAGATTTTCTGGAGGAGTTTATCCTCCCCTCCAAATACCACGTCGTTTTGGTCCATCTCAGTGGAGAGTATTCTGATGGGTCTGCTGCTGCGCAGGCTCAGAAGATATTTTATATGATAATAACAACCGATGGGTCCGTGTATTAAGGGCAAAGCTCCTTTAATTCCCAGTACAGCCCGGATTACTCCGAATAGTTTGCAGGTTCTTAGTGATTCCATGATCGTTGTTACTTAATCTCAAAATTAATTATTCCTTTTTAAATTTCCATGGAGAGTTTTCTCTCCATGGAGAGTTTTCTCTATAATGGAGAGTTTTCTCTATAATGGAGAGTTTTCTCTATAATGGATTGTAAATCCTCTTCCTTAAATGGTTTGTTTAACAGTCCAAAAGATTTCTTAATCGATGCTTCTTTTATTTTTGGCTCGTTGAAGTGGTTTTTCCATCACTGTAGGCCGTTAGAAATATCACCGGGATAGAGTGACTGTCCCAGATTTCTTCCGCTGATTCTACCCCGTCCATCTCACCCTTTAAATTGATGTCCATCAACACCAGATCAACCTCTGTATCTCTTACTTTATTAATGGTTTCTTCTCCAGAAATTACCAGGCCAACTACCTGATATCCCTGGTTTTTCAGGGATAATTTAATGTGTTCTGCTGTGATTATCTCATCTTCCACCACAAGAATTTTATCATCCATTCTCTCCACTCAACCGCCCATCTTCCAACACGAGACATGTGAATTATCATTCTATAAAACCCATCTTCTCTATAAGACCTATCTTCCCACAAGTATCCTGTTAATAGCGTATAATACTGCCTCTACACTGGCTAATACAATATCATCTGCAGCGGAACGGCCTATGGCATTGTTCCCAGTTTTATCACCCATTATCACGAAAACTTCCGCCAGTGAGTCAGGGCCTCCGGTAATTGCTTCAATATTATATTCCTTAAGCTCCATATCAGCAGTTTCACTCATGAGACTCTGTATAGCGTTTATAGCCGCATCTACGGGTCCTACACCAGTTTTCGCTGCGGTACTTATCTTGCCGTCTATGTTCAGTTTAACTGTGGCGGTGGGCATAACATTGTCCCCGGTCATGACCGAGAATCCTTCCAGTTTCACTATCTCATTTTCAGCCCGGCCGAGAACCGTCTCTGCCATGGCCTTTAAATCCGCGTCGGTTACACATTTACCTTTATCTCCCAGTTTCTTTACCTGGTCGAAGATCTGGTTGAACTGTTCATCCGTGACTTCTATTCCATATTCGGTTAACTTTGATCTTATGGCGTTTGCACCGGTGTGCTTGCCCAGGACTATTTTTCTGGTATGCCCTACCATCTCTGGGGTGATTGGTTCGTAAGTTTCTGCTTTTGCTAATACCCCGTGTACGTGTATGCCTGCTTCATGGGCAAATGCATTTTCACCTACGATGGCCTTGTTAGGGGGCATTTTAACACCGGTTATCCGGGCTACCTGCTCGGAGGCATCCACCAGTAGCCGGGTGTTGATGTTCATATCCACTCCGTAATCTATTATGAGGGCCATGACCACCTCTTCCAGCGACGCGTTTCCGGCGCGTTCTCCCAGTCCGTTTATGGTGGCGTGTACCTGTTCAGCACCAGCTTCCACTGCACTTAATGAATTGGCCACGGCTAATCCAAAGTCATCGTGACAGTGCACGCTTAGGGGAACTTTCAGGTACTTTTTAAGCTCAGATATAAGATATCGCATGGAACTAGGGATCATCACCCCTACAGTATCCGGGACGTTGATGTAATCCACTTTAGCGCTTTCTACTGCCTGGTATACTTCTTTCAGATAGTCAAATTCTGTCCTGGTAGCGTCTTCGGCGGAAAATTCCGCGGTTATACCGTGGTCTTTGATGTACTCCACCGCATCCACTGAGAGATTTAATATCTCATCTTTACTCTTTTTTAACTTATATTCCCGGTGTAACGGTGAAGTCCCAATGAATGTGTGTATATAATCCACTTCAGAGTTGACAGCCGCTTCTAAATCCTTTTCAAGGGTTCTGGCCAAACCGCAAATCTGGGTGTCCAGGTCTAGTTTCACTATCTCCCGGGCTGCTCTCCTTTCACCCTCTGAGGAAGCTGGAAATCCCACTTCCAGGGTGTCAACTCCTAATTTATCCAGTCTTTTTGCGATTCTGATTTTCTCATCCACTGTCAGGGCCACTCCCGGGGTCTGCTCTCCATCCCTCAATGTTGTGTCGAAGATTCGAACCCTCTCCGGTAGTTTCATAGCCCCCTTTACTTCGTCTATGTACATAAAAAATCCGCCTTGTATTGAATTTGAATTTGCTGTGTGGTTATGTATTTAATTTATTGGGGTATATTTAAGTTCCTATAATTTTAAGTACCCATAATTAAACTCAATAAATCTCTTAAACCCGTGGATATTCCCAAAATAAGTATCGCCAGCTTCAGCATATTTTTAATGGTTTTATCTTCCATGTAACTATCGATAACGTACAGCGCGAATAATATGACTATTATTTTAAGTGGGAACATCACCAGGGCTGTCCCGGTGAGGCCTATTAAAGCGTTGGGAAGTACATGCTGCTCCCCATAGGGATAGAAATCTATGGCCACGAAGGTTGCACTGGCATCGAATATATGGGCCAGTAGAACGCTTAAATTAAATTTATCCTTGATTAAGCTCCATTTATTTCTGAAGATTACAAAAACAGATGATACCAGTGCCCATGATCCTAACACCTGCGCTAACGCCACGAAGTTGATGTGGAATATGTTCAGGATGTTGGGTATGCAGATAATAGCCCCCACCAGGAAGATGAGGTAGCGATAATCCAGGCTGGTCTTCCTTTCAATGTAAACTGACACTAAAAGGGTTACAATTGTTGTTAAACCGGTTATGATGTAAATTCCTGGAGTGATTAACAGGTAGCTGAGTGGGTAGATGCCGTTGTCCACCAGTGCCCTGGTGCTGGATCCAAAGAAGATGAATGGTATCACCGGAATTATCAGGTCTTTAGGGTCCTTTTTAATGTACTGGAACATCTTTATAAGTAAAATAACTATGATACCCAGTATAATGCCGAAAACAAGCGTGTTAAGTACGTTGTACCCCGGGCCGAAGTAGACTATGTGGGTGGTGATGAATTCAGTTATCTGTGATTGTAAGTCCAGTAACATAAATCAGAGTTAAATGGTTTTGTGATTTAAATATATCTACAGAAATTGAGTTTATCCCCATATGTCTCGGAATGCGAAATATATGCAAAGTTAGAATTAATCTCCAAAAATAAATTAAATCTCCTAATGCCCGGAATATTCCTATAATCTGTTGATTATCTTTTTCCTATCCCTATAATCTGTTGATTACCTTTTTCCTAATTACTTCCTTCACTATGAGTGGTAAAGGAGTTCTATCACCAAATACATTGGTTTTCCCAGATAATATGGTCTTAAGTACACTTTCCGTTGTAAAATCAGCTTCCAGTTCCGTTACACAGCTACCAATTGCACCCAGGAAGTGGGCGTCGCTGGATCCTATCTGAGGAATATTCCTCTTTTCTGCTAATTTCCGGGCCCTCCAGTTGGAGATACCGAAGATGTACCGGCTGTTTAAGGTTTCAATGGCATCTATGTCGAGATTTTCCACATAATCACATAAACCCTCCCTGTAACGGACGAATGGATGGGGGACAATGGCTATACCACCCTGGGATCTGATATCATCTATGGTCACCTCTGGTGAATTTCCCTTCTCCACCTCCCGGGTTACACCCAGTGCAACTATGTGTCCTTTGCTGGTGGTGACTTCCATGGCGGGTATGACCAGGAAGTTATCCAATTTCTCCGCCAACTTCAAAGCCACCTGAGAACCCCGGAGGGTATTATGATCCGCTATGGCAATGGCATCGAGTCCAATTTCCTGGGACCTCTCTATAATCTGCGCAGGTGTTAGTGTGGCATCACCAGAATAATTGCTGTGGATATGCGGGTCTAGGATCATTTAATCAGCTTTCCATACTTTTCCTTTTTTTTAGACTTTACTAATTCTACTTTTTAATATACTTAACGGCCTTCACCAGCCCAGAAGGTCCTGCCATCATAACATCCCCTGCCGGGGCGGCGTTATGGACTTTAAAATTTGTCTCCTTGAGGATCCCTCTCTTTGGCCCGGTGGCTACCAAGCACTGGAAATCACCGATTGGTTCTGCAACCCAGGCCCCGTGGCCGCCGTCTTCATGGATCTGTTCATGGCTGAGGGTGCCCTGTGCCAGTTCCCTGCAGAATCTGGTGATCTTATCCGGGGTTAACATGCCGGTGTGGTGTTCGAAAACTCCTGAAATTTTCCCATCTTTAAATGAAGCGGCCAGTGTGTGGCCGTTACCGACATCTAATGCTATAAAACTATCCAAATCTTTAACATATTCATCGCAGGTGGCTCCACAGATAGAGGCAAACTTAGAATCCATTATAACCACGTTGTATCCTTTAAGAGTTCTTAAAACCCCGTTCATCCTGGTGAAATACTCCGGGGCAGTGTTGAAGTAGGTGAATACTTCAGGCGGTTGTGGTGATTCCAGTTTTTCCTTGATCTTACTGAATCGGAAGTTCCGATCACCCATACCCTCTGAGTATCCATGATCCTGGACTGCCACTGCGATGTAGTCGAATTCCAGTTCCACACCGAATATGTCAAATGCTTCCCTGATCACCTCTAAATCTACATCTTTAAGTTCAATCTCTGAAATTTCAGGGTACCTCTCCCCAGAAGGGATTATTTCAATACCTAACGATTTCACTCTATTCAAATCATCCCTTACCGTCCTGGCAGCATTTTCAGTCATTAAAACCCGGTACCCCTTCTCCAGATGATTTTTTATAGCCTTGTTTATCGATCCTCCCCCCATGGTCTCGCCGCTTAAAAACAGATCGTTGTGGTGTTTGCGTATTTTTTCGGCGAAAATCCTGGTTGGGGAAGGTAAAACCATTTTATAAGAGTTTTCTATAGGTTGCTCAGAGTCGTAGAGCATTATATCCTGGGTTCCAGCACCCACATCTAAAGTCAGTATTCTCATGGTAAATTATATGGAGAGATGTTTTAAAAAAAAGTATCCTTAAAAAAGTATCCTATGTACAAATGTGTTCAACAAAGTTTAAATATTTACAGGATTCAATCAGATATCAATATCTTTTGAATTTTAAATTTCAAACGAAAGAATTAACTAGGAAAAGTGGTTTTATGTACAAAATTACCCTATCAGAAAAAGACACTCCAAAAAAATGGTACAACATAGCTGCTGATTTACCTGTAGAACCCCCAGAATACTCTCAAACTGAAGAGGGAAAACAGCTGGAAAATTTACCCAAAATATTTTCTAAGGGAGTTCTAGGGCAGGAACTATCAACTGAACGATGGATTGAAATTCCAAAAGAGGTTAGAAAGGTCTACATGAAAGTGGGCCGGCCAAGCCCCCTGTTCCGGGCTAAAGGCCTGGAAGAACACCTGGACACTCCAGCAAAGATATTCTACAAACGAGAGGACATGTCACCCACCGGCAGTCACAAACTCAACACAGCCATAGCTCAGGCATACTACGCAAAACAAGATGGCGTCGAAAGACTTACAACAGAAACCGGTGCCGGACAATGGGGAACCGCCTTATCCCTGGCATGTAAACTAGTGGGATTAGACTGCCTGGTCTACATGGTGAAGGTATCCTTCCAGCAAAAACCCTACCGAAAGACGATAATGCAGATCTACGATGGAGAGGTCATTCCCTCCCCCAGCAACACCACCGAATTCGGTAAAAAAGTCCTGGCAGAAAAACCTGACCACCCTGGATCCCTGGGTATAGCCATATCAGAAGCAATAGAAGTAGCTTTAAATGATGATAAAACATATTACACGCTGGGAAGCGTATTAAACCACGTGATGCTGCATCAGACAATTATCGGCCAGGAGATAAAGATGCAGTTAGACCAGATCGATGCCACACCCGATGTAATGATTGGATGCGTCGGTGGCGGAAGTAACCTCGCAGGATCAACCTTCCCCTTCATCAAGGACAAATTAAGCGGTGACCTGGACTGCCAGTTCATCGCAGCAGAACCTACATCCTGCCCTACACTTACTCAAGGAGAATACAAGTACGACTTCGGTGATACCTGCGGTTTTACACCCCTTATGAAGATGTACACCCTGGGCCATGACTACACCCCTCCATCTGTACACGCCGGAGGCCTGCGTTACCATGGAATGGCGCCTCACGTAGCTCTTCTGGTACATGAAAAAGTCATAGAAGCACGCACCGTCAGCCAAAGCGAGGTTTTCCAGAGCAATAAAGTCTTCGCCCAATTAGAAGGAGTTATACCCGCCCCAGAAACAGGCCACGCAGTGAAAATCGGAATAGATGAAGCTATCAAGTGCCGTAAAACTGGTGAAGAGAAAAACATAGTTATAAACTTCTCAGGACACGGTTTACTGGACCTGCAAGGATATGATGATTTCCTGGAAGGTAAATTAGAGGATTAATAATATTTAATCCTTCTTTTCTATTTTTGAATATTTTATAAAACGTATTTTTACAGTATGGTTATGGTATTAACTTGCTGCCTGATAAGTTATTAATAACTCAAGTTATTTATTGGTTTTATCCAGCCACGAAACGGCTTAGAAAGTATTTATTTCCCAAAAAACAGTATGTACTCACTTTAAATTTCAGCGAAATATATAAATAACATGTTATTTATAACCATTCTCAGTTAATTATTAGGATTTTTTTTTAAGACCTCAATATTAGCTAAGATAAAATAAATTTAGAAATAGAAAATAAAACCCAAAAAAGAACTATAAATAGAAAAAATAGAAACAGGTGATATAATTTGAGGCAAAACATAGCCTTACTAATAATCGGAGTAGTAGTGTTAGCCGGGATAGCCGGTGTACTGGCCATGACCATGTTCAACGCTACCAATCAGACCAACAATACCACGAATATATCTGATGTTAATAACACTACTCCAAATAACAACAACACACCAAATAACCCAAACAACCAACAACAAAATCCGTCCCAAGACGGAAGTAGTAGTAACGACGGTGGCAGTGTAAATAATGGAGGCAATGGTGGTTCTAACAACGGCGGCGATCAAACATGTCCCACATGTGTAGGAGCTGGAGTAGTCCCTGTAAATCCAAGTGATCCAAATACTACCTGGAAAACATGCCCCACATGTGGAGGAGATGGTTTAGTATGATTAAAAAATTATTACCAATTTTTTTGGTTCTGTTGATATTTGTAAGCATCAGTGCAGTATCAGCAGCCGAAACAAAGTTCAACACAACTTCAATAAGTACTTCGGCAAAGAATGTTCAAACTTACGTGGAAACCAATAAAAAACTTCCTTCAACTGTAAAAGTAAGCAATACCACTTTAACCACGCCAAAATACCTGTACTTGTTGACAAAAGATGTGCAAAACGTTAACAAAGGTGTTACAACACCCATAACTTTGGTAAGTGCATCCACACCCCCAAATCCAAGCGAAAGCGTTAAAGCTGGAACTTTAACAAAAGCACAGTATCTGACACTGGCAGCCAATGTAGCAAAATTCATAGAAAACAACAAAAGACCACCAAACTTCGCATCTACCTCTCTTGGAAATATGCGATACGAGAACGTAGTTTACACCTTATCAAAGGTACTGGCTTACTATAAAACCAACAATCGTTTGCCAAACACAGTTTCAGTTAAAAAATGGAGCACGATAACCTCCAGTTCAAGCACAGGCATATCCCCCGGTCCACCAGTTACATTTACCGATACCAGTAAGACCACTACTAAAAGGTTAGGAACCAATTCTTTAGGTTATGTAAATAAAATTGGACCATTCGGTACCGGAACAAAAAAGGTTGCAGTAATCATCGGAGTTCATCCACAGGAAGGTATAACCCATGTGGGAATGATGAACGCCCTGAAAACACTGGCATCCCAGTTAAAAAATGTACAGATCTGGGTTTTCAAAGTATATGTTAACGAAAAAAACAGTTATGAGAAAAGCAGAATGGATGGTCAACTCTTAGCACAGAAATACGTTGTACCTAATATAGACAAAACCTACAAGCTGACAGTTGACATACATGGAAACAGAGGCTTATACGCTACGAACGATTTCGTATTTGCACCAAGTAAACGTCCTCTATCAGTATCTTATGCCAATAAAATAATTTCCAAAACAACATATCTGAAATATTATGCTGTAGCAGATGGTTCCAGTCCTAAATACGTGACTATACCCATAGCTAACAAGGGAATACCAGCCGTGATATTCGAACTGTACCTAAACGTTAACAACTACAACACCGTAATGTACAACAAGTGTCTGCAATTGGTTAAAGCATTAAACACCATAACATACGTTTAAATTTAAAAAACAGCCCCTTGTTAATTTTTTCGGGCTGTAATTTTTCTCTTTTTTTTATCTAGAAATTCATTTTTTATTCAGAATATGAAATTTAATTTTCAAAAAAGATTCACTTGATTACTAGAACCAAGAAAATTTATTTATACTCCAATTCCCAATAAACATTTATTGTAACACTAATTAGACTAGGATTTGGAGGATTAATAACCATGTATAATATTGGGGAAGCTTTAATAGGAAGCGGAAATGAACTTGCTCATATTGATCTAGTTATAGGAGAGAAAAATGGTCCGGTGGGCTCGGCATTTGTGGAAAACATGACCAGCCTGTCCATAGGACACACTCCACTTTTAGCGGTGATAAGACCTAATTTACCCACTAAACCAGCCACTTTGATCATACCCAAGGTAACCGTGGGCTGCCTGGATGATGCTAACAAGGTATTCGGACCGGCACAGACCGCAGTAGGAAGGGCGGTGGCTGATGCTGTTTCAGAAGGCATAATAGATAAAGAAAAAGCTGAAGACCTGGTTATCATGGTCACGGTATTCATCCACCCTGAAGCAAAGAATTTCCGTAAGATCTACCAGTACAACTACGGAGCCACCAAGCTAGCCCTGAAAAGGGCTATGGATAGTTACCCATCCACTGAAAAGGTCATCGCGGAAAAGGACAGGGGCACCCACCCCATAATGGGCTTCAAAGTGGTAAGACTATGGAACCCACCCTACCTGCAAGTGGCTTTAGACCTGGACAATATGGAGGACATGGAACGTATAATCGACAGCCTCCCTAACCGGGAGAGAATCCTCATAGAAGCCGGTACCCCGCTGGTTAAGAAGTTCGGTGTGGGCATAATAAGTAAGATCCGGGAGCTTAGAACGGATGCCTTCATCATCGCCGATCTTAAAACCCTGGATGTAGGCCGTATAGAGGTTAAAATAGCCGCAGATGAGACAGCCGATGCTGTGGCCATATCCGGACTGGGAACCCCAGAATCAATCCAGAAAGCCATTCAGGAAGCATCTAAACAGGGAATATACTCCATACTGGATATGATGAACGTGGACAACTTCGTGGAAAAACTCAAGGGCCTCAAATACAAACCAGACATACTATTACTACATCGTAACGTGGATCTTGAAACCTACAAAGCAGAAAAAGGTGAAAATCTGGGTGACATGACCGAATGGGGTAACATAAAAGAGATCAAAGAGATCCTCGGTGGAAACCGGCTGGTGGCCGTTGCCGGAGGTATCACTCCAGATAAAGTTGACCAAGCATTGGGAAGTGGAGCAGATATCATAGTAGTCGGACGTTATATCATCGGATCCAGAGATGTAAGACGTGCAACTGACGATTTCCTGAAATACCTGCCACAGGACCCGGACACCATGAGGTTAGCCCTGGAAGAGGATGAACCTCTAGAACTCAACGATGCTAAAAAATAAAAAAAATACACTTCTTTTTTTTTAATTCCCTTTTTTTTTTAGAAAATTTTATTATTTCTTAGATGCAATTTTAATATAAGAATTGAAATGAGGGGATATTCTATATGAT
>WOYJ01000090.1 GCA_011620845.1 Methanobacteriaceae archaeon | reverse complement strand
CAATGAAGCTAGTACTTTCTGCTTCAAGTTCGTGTGTTGATCTACTGTCATCTTCGTGAAGCATTTCTGTCTTATCCAGATGCCCAAGCCATACATGGCTCCATTCATGGAGCAAGGTAGCCACCATAGCACTTTCATTAGGCCGCGGGCTGATCCAGATGTACGTTCCATCAGTTCTGCCATTTGTGAGGCCTAAATCCTTAATTCGCACGGGAATAGGACATTTTTTAACTAGTTTCTCAAAGCTTACATTTCCCTTAATCATATCCGATGCTCCTACGTCTATTGGATCGCCCTCAGTGGATTTTACATCAAAAACCGAAACAGGGAAAAAACCTTTGAGTATATAACTGTCTTCGTCGTTATCGTCTTTGATTTTCTTCTTAATGGGCGCTAAAATCCTTATGGCTTTTTCTCCTTTCTTCACTTGTCTGCCTTGTTTCTGCCACTGTTTGTACCCTGCTAACAATGTAAATTCTGGCTTTTGGGCCCAGGCTAAGATTTATTGTGAAAGGAATAGTTATGGAAACCATTTTGCCACTTTTTCGCAAACTCTAAGAGTAAATCAGGGTCTGTCACTATTTCATCAGCTAATTCATCTAACTTCTCATTGAACCATGCACCCATTTCTTTGCCTTTTAAATCTTTAGGGATACCGAATAAAGAATGTTAGTAAAAACAGTGTTTAATCCATTACCTGACACGCTATATAGTCCTGGTTTTCATATACCACCTTAACAAAGTCAGGGAGAAGTTCGGGGAGACTCTCTGAGATCGGTTTGTTGAAATACACCAGTGGATAGAACTCTGATTTGACATTGATGAGCTTCAACGTTTCATTATGGGAGTTAAAACTCAGTCTTTTATCCAGTACCATGTATCCTATCTTCGCTTCTTTCAGGGCCGACTGGGACATGTCTTTGTTGAAATCTTCGAAGCCGTAGTGAATGGGCATACCGGACACGGTGGCCAGGAATGTACCGGTGAAGAGGTTGTTGGTAAGTATGGACTTATTTTTATCCCCGTTGGTGTTGAACCAGTTTGCCAAGTCCACCATTGACTGTGAGGGAGGGGCTATGTCGAGTGTACTGTACTCGTTTTTCACCTGGAAGGTGCCGAAGTCGGGGTTTTCCACGGTTAAAACTCCACTTAAAATGGCCAGGCTAAACACGGCTACCAGTAAACTTGCCCGGAATTTATCTGATGATAAACGCTTACTGGCCTTCAATCTTTCATAGATTTGGCTTAATCCAAAACCGCCTATTATGGAGAGTGGTATGAGTAGATATACCAGTAATCGATAGGATATGATGTTTATACCAAATATGTAGGCGATGCTTAAAAGGAACATCAACAGAATCCAGATGAGGATGAACAGGTCCTTTTTAGGTAATTTATCCATTGTTTTTTTGCGTATTTTATTTAAGGAGAAGATTATGCCTACAAAAGCAAATATCAGCACCATGATGCCGAGATTGAGGTATCCATCCAAACTTAAGGGCCGGTTATATGCTATGGAGGTGGCTATCCCCGTGGCAACCGAGATGCCCTCGTTTAAAAGGGAGTATAATATGTCCGGCTGGAATGTCAGCAGATATAACAGCCCCACCACCACCAGGCAGGCCGGTATAAGTAGGAAGGCACCGTAGATCTTGAAGATACGGAGATTATGGTAGACTATTAATTCTACCAGGCTGAATATGGTTATAATTAGAAATAGGATGAAACTGGCGGGTATATGGGTTGAGATAATAACTACGAATAGTATTCCCGAGAAAAATGCATATTTAAGCAGATTTTCCCTGATGGACCGGTAGTAGAGGTAGACCGATAGGGGTAGGAATATTAAGGCCAGATTCTCAGGGATGGGGAGCATGATACGGCCTAAAAGGAAACTGGAAAGGACTAAGAACCCCGCGGAGATACCGGCGATTGTTCCGTAGAATTTCCGGGCAACATAGCTTACTGAGGTGACTATGAACATGGCCAGGATGGGCTGTAAGGCCCGTGCGATCTGGAAGTAGTCAACCTTGGTGATCATGCCCAGTGCAGCAAGCAGGAAATGGAACAGGGGAGGGTATCCTATTTTCTGGCCGAATGGCGCGTTTAAGAGGGGATCAGTTAATATCAATCCGTATTTGGTGTACACCATGGTGTACTGTACGTGGATGATGATGTCCCAGCTTAATGGCCATTGAAATTTCAAGGTGGGGATCAGCGCTATTAGAAAGGCGATTATAGCGGGTATGATCCATACGTGCCACTTTTGAAGTTTTTCCTGGTTCATTTATATCACGTCTAAGTTATGTAGCCGGTCACCAATACATTAAAATTATATATCGGTTGGTTAAATGCTTAAAATTATGGGGGTTCATTCTATTGGTAAAAGTTCTTATACCGAAGAATTCCTTTTCTATCTTATATTATCCGATCAACTAAAAAACTGAGTGAGATTCTAAAATGGTAAAAAAAATAGCAATTTACGGTAAAGGTGGAATTGGAAAATCCACCACGCAACAAAATACAGCAGCAGCCCTGGCTCATTTTCATGATAAAAATGTGATGATACACGGCTGTGACCCCAAAGCAGACAGTACCCGATTAATCCTGGGTGGAAAAATGCAGACCACCATGATGGATACCCTTAGAGAAAAAGGAGAAGAAGCTTGCACCCCTGAAAATATCATTGAAACGGGTTATGAGGGAATTAAATGCGCAGAATCCGGGGGACCAGAACCCGGTGTAGGATGTGCAGGAAGAGGGGTTATCACCGCTATAAGCCTAATGGAAATGTACGATGTGTATGAAAAGGATCTGGACTTCGTATTCTTTGATGTTTTAGGTGACGTAGTTTGCGGAGGATTCGCCATGCCCATCAGGGACGGTAAAGCCTCAGAAATTTATATAGTCGCATCTGGTGAGATGATGGCCCTCTACGCTGCAAACAACATCTGTAAAGGTCTGGTAAAATACGCCGAGCAGAGTGGAGTAAGACTGGGAGGAATCATCTGTAACAGTAGAAACGTGGATGGTGAAACAGAGCTACTGGAGGATTTCTGTGCTAAAATAGGAACCCAGATGATCCACTTTGTACCCAGAGACAACATAGTCCAGAAAGCGGAGTTCAACAAACAGTCCGTGGTAGAATTCGACGAAGAATGTAACCAGGCCATCGAATACAAAACACTGGCCGAGAAGATGATTAACAACAACAACTTCGTAATTCCAGAGCCCATGACCATGGATGAACTGGAAGACATGGTGGTAAAGTACGGTTTTTGATTAAACCCAGCACTACCTGGAATTGACTGAAACAGTATTATTTTTGGAGATTTACTAAATCGCAATACATTTGGAGACAATACAATGAAAATGATAAGGGCCATATTAAGGCCAGATAGGATAGAAAAAGTTGTAGATTCACTTTCAGATGCAGGATACGTAGCTCTAACCAAGATGGATGTCATTGGGCGTGGTAAACAGAAAGGTATTCAACTGGACAACATCTACTACGATGAACTGCCCAAGGCGATGCTCATGATCGTAACACCCAAGGAAAAAACCGATGATGTGATAGACATCATCAATGAAGAAGCATACACTGGAAACTTTGGGGATGGAAAAATCTTCATAAGCCCTGTAGAAGAAGCTTACACAGTTAGAACTCGAACTAAAGGATTATGATCTGATGAAAGAAATTATAGCCATTATAAGACCTAACAAGATTACACGCACAAAAGAGGTGCTCGACGCCCTGGGATTCCCATCCATGACTGCAAATGCAGTTTTCGGACGGGGAAAACAGAAGGCAATTATCGGAGAGGTAACCTTCGATATCCAGAATCCCGAACTTACAGAAGAAGAAGGAAGTATGCGTTACATCCCCAAAAGGATGATATCACTCATAGTCCCTGATGAAGACACTTCATTAGTCGTTGAATCAATAATGAAGGTGAACAACACCGGCCAGACTGGTGACGGAAAAATATTCGTCTGCCCAATAGATGATGCTGTACGGGTAAGAACCAAGGAAACAGGAGAAGAAGTGATTTTGTAAAGGATTTATCACCACATTTTAAATTATAAACAAAATCGCGTTTCCAACAATATATTAAACTTATTAAGGAGAGTGAACATGCCTTACAAACTTTTTGACGTCTCTAAACCAATCCCTGAAAGGAAAGAGCACACCTATGTAAAACACTGTGATGATCCTGAAGGATGCCTTCCCAAATGTAACTCAAAGACCATCCCTGGGTCCATGACTGAGAGGGGATGTGCATTTGCCGGAGCTAAAGGGGTTATCACCGGAGCCATAAAAGACGTAGCACACGTAGTCCATTCGCCCATCGGCTGTACCATGTACGGTTACGGATCAAAAAGATACCCCACCACCACTGAAATGCCGGATGGAAGCCAATTTCCAATAAAAGATTTCAACATCAAATACATCATCGGTACGGATTTACAGGAATCTGACGTGGTATTCGGAGGAATAAAAAAGCTACGCCAGGCTGTACGTGAAACTAACAGGGAATTCCCCTTCGTCAACGCCATATACCTCTATGCAACCTGTACCACCGGTCTGATTGGGGATGATATGGATGCCGTGGCTAAAGAAATGGAGGAAGAGATAGGTAAACCGGTCATAGCATTTAACGCTCCGGGGTTTGCTGGTTCAACCCAATCGAAAGGGCACCAAATTGGAAATAACACCCTTTTTGATAAGATAGTGGGTACAACAGAGCCGCCAGCAACAACACCCTATGACATAAATTTCATTGGAGAATACAACATCGACGGAGACCTGTGGTTACTTAAAGAGTACTTTGATGAAATAGGGATAAACGTTTTAAGCACTTTCACTGGAGATTGCTGTCATAACGAGTTAGGTTGGATGCACAGGGCTAAATTAAGTGTTGTAAGATGTCAAAGATCCTCTACGTACATTGCGAAAATGATCGAGGAAGAGTATGGTGTCCCCTACATAAAAACAGACTTTTTCAGTACAGAGTACTGTGCAGAGAACTTAAGAACTGTGGCTAAATTCTTTGGCCTGGAAGATAAAGCGGATGAGGTAATCGCCAGAAGAATGGCGAAAGTAGGACCTGAACTGGAATTTTATAAAGAAAAACTAACTGGAAAAAAAGTATTTATCTTTTCTGGTGGGCCTAAAAGCTACCATTTATCCATACCTCTTCATAATGAGTTAGGACTGGAAACTACCGGTGTATCATCTATGTTCGAGCACGAAGACGGATTTGAAAAGATGAAAGATAGGGTAAAAGAAGGTGCACTGGTAATAGACGATCTCAATACTCTGGAACTCGAAGAACTCATTGAGGATTATGACATAGATCTAATTCTCGGTGGCGTAAAAGAAAAATATCTGGTCCATAAATTAGGAATACCATCCCTTCTGATTCATTCCTATGAAAATGGACCCTATATGGGATTTGAAGGATTTTTAAACCTTGCAAGGGACATGTGCAGTGCTATATACAGCACTGTATGGAACATGCTTGAATTTAAGGAAATTGAGGACCCTGACGTGGCCGATGTAACTCGGGAGGCTGATGTAACTCGGGAGGTAGCCGAAGAGGTGGAAAAATGAGCTGTGTAAATCTCATAGAAAAGGAAAGAAATGCCATAATCAACCCCCTAAAAACCTGTCAGCCCTTAGGGGCTATGTATGCAGTTACCGGAGTTAGAAGAGCAGTCCCCCTAGTTCATGGTTCTCAGGGGTGTTCTACCTTCGTCAGATACTCACTTTCCCGCCACTTCAGAGAACCTTCAGAGATCGCGGTAACATCCCTCCACGAGGATGCGGCGGTCTTCGGCGGAAGAAGAAACCTGGTGGAAGGGCTGCAAAACGTGGCAATACGGCTTAAACCCAGTTTAATTGGTGTAATCACCACCTGTTCCAGTGAAATCATCGGAGATGACGTGTTTGGATTTATTAAAACCGCGAAAAAGGAATTAACCGAAAAGATTGGTGAAGAAAAAACAGAGAAAATAAAGATCGTACCCATCAGCACCCCAAGTTTCGTGGAAACACACCTCAAAGGATACGATAATGCAGTTAAAGCTCTAATCGATCATGTGGCAGAACCCTCAGAACCCAACGAGAAAATAAATATAATTCCAGGGATGGTGAATCCTGGTGATGTCAGGGAAATAAAACATATCCTGAGCCTCATGGACATAGAAGGCATCGTACTCACCGATATTTCAGACCCATTCGACTCACCCCTGAGGCCATCTACAGCCGAACTTAAACCATACTATCCCAAAGGAGGAACGACTGTAGAAGAAATCGCTGATTCTGCAAACAGTTCCGGTACCCTATCTCTAACTAAATATGCCGGATCAGGTGCCCTGTCTCTGGAGAAGAAATATAACGTACCGGCAGAGTTAGGTCCCCTCCCTATAGGTGTCCAGAATACCGATCAGTTCCTCAGGAATTTGAAGAAACTCACTGGCCAGGATATAACAGATGATATCCTGGATGAGAGGGGTTTGCTCATAGATTCCATGGCAGATTTATCATCCAGATACCTGCATAACCGTACAGTTGCCATCTACGGAGATCCGGAGATCACAGCTGGAATGGCACGGTTCGTGGGAGAACTGGGCATGGTGCCCCAGCTGGTCCTTACCGGAGCCAACAACAAGGAATTCGTTCCAGATATAGAGAATATAGCTAAAGATACCGGGAATGAGATAGACACCATGGTGGGACAGGATTTAAGGGCACTGGAAGTATATCTCAAAGATAATCCAGTGGATCTGATGATCGGTAGCTCTGATGGCAGACTCATAGCTAAAGAAGTTGGAATTCCCCTGGTAAGGGTCGGCTTCCCAGTATATGACCGTGTGGGATACCACAGACATCCTGTAGTGGGATATAACGGTGGTATACACCTTATAGATATGATAACCAACACGGTACTGGAAAACTACTACGAACACCAGCACTGGAAGTTACAGCAGTAAAAGAAGGAAATTGGTATTGTAAACCATTAAATAGAATTTAGTATTGTAAAAAGATGAATTGATAAGATGAATTGGAAAAATTTCATGGAATTTAGAGGTATTTTATAATGGAACCTATAGTTGAAACATTCGAATCACGTAAAAAACACATGTGCATTAAAGGGGAGGGACTATCCATCCCTGTCTGTGATAAGGCCAGCCTGCCTGGTACAGTTACCCAGAGAACATGTGTCTATGGTGGAGCGAGGATAATCTTAATGCCCATAACCGATTCCATCCACCTGGTACACGGACCCATAGGATGTGCAGCATGCACATGGGATATAAGAGGAAGCAAATCCTCCCGGGAGGACCTCTACAAGAAGGGATGTTCTACAGACCTGGGAGAAAAAGACATAGTCTTCGGCGGTGAGAAAAAGCTCTATGAAACGGTCATCGAACTCCACAGGTTATACAACCCCGGAGCAGTATTCGTCTACGCCACCTGTGTAGCCGGAGTAATCGGTGATGATATAAAGGCGGTCTGTAAAAAATCAGAAGAAGTAACCGGATGCAGAGTCATACCCGTCCAATCTGAAGGTTTTCAAAACCACAATAAGACCAAAGGGCATTGGATAGGCTGCGACGCCCTGCTTGACCACGTCATCGGGACCAAGGAACCCGAGAAAACCACACCCTTCGATATAAATGTCGTGGGAGAATTCAATGTAGCAGGAGACTTCTGGGGATTTAAACCCCTCCTGGAGGAGATGGGTGTAAATATAATAAGCACCATCACCGGAGACTCCCACGTGGACGAGATAGCCCAGGCACACCGGGCAAAACTAAATATAGTTCAGTGCCAGAAGTCTTCAAACTACTTGGTCAAGAAGATGGAGAAGAAGTATGGAATACCCTCCATAAAGGTCAATTTCTTCGGCCTGGAACAGACTGTAAACTCCCTCCGGGAAATCGCCGATTTCTTCGGGGATCCGGAGATGATAGAGCGGACAGAAAAGATAATTGAAAAAGGACTCCAGGAAGTGGAGCATAAAACCGATGAGTACCGTGAAAGATTAAATGGAAAAACCGTTGCCCTATACGTGGGTGGTAACAAGGCCTGGTCTCTGGTACGTGCATTTGAAGAACTGGGCATGGACGTGATGATGTCCGGAACCAAGAATGGAATAAGGGAGGATTATGAAAGAATCAAAGAAGCAGTAAGAGACGGTACCATAATAGTAGACGATGCCAGCTCAACAGAGTTAGCCCGTCTACTTAAAAAATACCGGCCGAACTTGCTCATATCCGGAGCTAAAGAGAAATATATCTCACTTAAACTGGGAATCCCCTTCTGTGACTTCAACCACGACCGTATCTCGGCATTCGCCGGGTTTAAGGGTTTTGTTAGTTTTGCAAAGGAAGTGGATGCCTCGGTTTCTAGTCCAGTATTCGATTTAAATTCCACCAGCCTCAGAGGTGACTGAAATGTATCACGATAAAAAATTTTCCGTTGTTAATCCCTCAAAAATGTGCCAGCCCATGGGAGCCGTCCAAGCCCTCCTCGGTCTTAAAAATGCAATGCCCCTTATTCATGGCTCCCAGGGCTGCAGCACCTATATGAGATTTCAGCTTACCAGACACTTCAGGGAGCCCATAGAGGTTGCATCAACCTCCATGAACGAGAAAACCGTGATCTACGGTGGGGAATACAACCTGATGAAGGCCCTTAAAAATATAACCGAAAAACAATCCCCCAGCATCATAGCAGTTGCATCGAGCTGCTTAACCGAGACAATCGGAGACGACATGGCCGGGATCATAAGGAAGTTTGAGGATGCCAACATAGATAGGGAACTCCCGGTAATCGTTCCTATCTCCACTCCAAGCTACACTGAATCCCATGTGGAAGGATACAACCGAACCATAAAGGCACTGGTTGAAAATTTAGTCATACCTACTGCACCTAACGGGAAGGTAAATGTAATCACCGGTTTCCTATCTCCAGCCGATGTAGGGGAAGTTAAAAATATCTTAAACGACCTCAAACTGGAAGGTATCATCTTAACCGATATCTCAAAGAACCTGGATGCACCGTTATCAGAATCTGCCCTGAACTTATATGACGGAGGGACAACAGTGGAGCAACTGGAGGATACAGCCAATTCAACGGGCACCATTGCCCTTTCAAAACATGCTGATTCTGCAGGGGTGTTCCTGGAGAAGAAATTCGGGGTCAATCTGATATCAGGACCTCTTCCTCTTGGTTTGGAAAATACGGACAGCTTCATAAGATCAGCATGTCAGCTGGCCGACCTGGAGATCCCGGAGAGTATGGAACGAGATCGGGGAAGACTGATGGATGCTATGGTAGACGCCCATTCCTACAACTACCACCGGAAAGTGGCTATATTTGGAGATCCTGATTTCGTATCTGCCATGACACGTTTCACCAGTGAAATGGGAATGATACCAACTGTGGTGTGCACAGGAGCTCGAAGTAAAAGGTTTACCGAGGATATCGATACCATCAGCAGGGAGAAAGGATGTTCACCAGTTACCCTGGCTGGGGGCGACCTCTACGACATGCACCGGGAAATCAAAAGGGTAAGAGCCGACATACTCATTGGAAATTCCTACGGTGCAAGCATCGCTCTTGAAGAAAATATACCGCTTTTCAGAGCAGGATTCCCTATATTCGACAGGTTAGGGGCGCAGAGAATATCTACACTGGGATACAGAGGAGGTATAGACTTTGTTGATAGACTGACCAACACCATACTGGACTTCTACTATGATGAAGCAGGTTACGAGATAGTTGAAGAAGAATTGGAAGATGTGATAATTGAAGATCAGGAATATGCGGAGGAGGAGATGTAAATGGAATTAATTAAAGATGCGAAGTTTAAAGAGGGAGATATGTAATCAGTGAGGAGATACAAATGAAGATAGCAGTAGCATCCACCAATGGTAAAAAGGTGGACTTACATTTTGCAGATGCCGATCAATTCATGATATACGAAATTAGGGATAAGGAAGGCAAATTCAGAGAGATGAGAGAAAAAACCAGTCTACATTTAGATAATCATACAGAAAGGTGGATAGCATCCCTGGATCTTATAAATGATTGTAAAGCAGTCCTCTGCATTAAGATAGGTAAGGAACCAACCATTGAACTTAGAAAATTAGGGATAAAGCCCATAGAACTTGACTATGCAGTTGAAGATGCCCTCATCGAATGCTCAGAGCATCTGTTGAGTTGAATCACAAAAGTTTAGGTGAGGATAGGGTTATGGCTTATATTAAGATAGACTATAAAAATTGTGAAGGTTCAAAATGTAGTATATGTGCATATGCGTGCCCCACAAACGTCTTCAGCATAGAAAATGGAAATATCTCCATAAAATCCCCGGACTCCTGTAAACTGTGTAATAAATGCATGGAAATCTGCCCTACATCAGCTATAATCATAAAAAGGGTGGAAATAAAGTTATTTCAAGGTTTAATCGGTAGAAATGGGTACGTGACTTTGTAAAACTTTTAGATAGTAAAGAATTATTTAATCAGAAAATTATTTTATTTTTTTTATTTCAATACATGGATGAGGAATTCTTTGAAAAGTGTTGTTACAGCGTGCACCCGGGATTGTCCCGGGGCCTGCTCAATAATAGCTCAGGAAAAGGATGGGAAAGTGGTTAAGCTACTTGGAAATCCGGATCATAAAATAACTGATGGTTTTCTATGCAAAAATACCGCGAAATACCTTGAAAACTTCTTCTACAGCCATCAAAGGGTGTTACATCCTCTTTTGAAGAGGGATGGAGAATGGGAGCAGATAAGCTGGGATGAAGCACTGGACATCACAGCTTCCAAGATAAAGGAAGTCATAAAAAAACAGGGGAGCCATGCTATCCTGTACTACCAGGGATTTGGAGCCAGAACAGCACTTCAATCAATGAACAAAAGGTTTTTTAATTTACTTGGCGGGGTGACAACCACCAACGGCACGGTATGTGGTGGAATAGGCCACGTGGCACTGGAACAGGACTACGGAGTTAAGATCCCCCACAACCCACTGGATCAGCTCAACAGCAACCTGATCATAATATGGGGGAGGAACCCGGCAGTAACTGACATTCACCTCTGGAAGATTTTAAAGAAGGCCAGGAGGAATGGAACCGAACTGGTGGTAATCGATCCAGTAAAGACCAGAACTGCCAAACAGGCGGATATTTACCTTCAACCGGTACCGGGCACAGACCATTATCTAGCCATGGCCCTTATAAAAATCATTTTAAAGAACGGGATGGAAGATAAAGAGTTCATAGAGAATTATACCAAAAATTTCACCGCTCATAAAGAGTTACTGGATAAATATTCCCTGAAATTTCTATCTGATAGATGTGATATGTCTTTAGATGAATTGGATAAATTAGCACTGTCCTATGCTCGGGGCGAACCTTCCAGTATAGTGGCGGGATGGGGAGCTCACCGGTACAAACATGGTCACCTGGCCTTCCATATGATGAACGCCCTGGCCGCGGTAAGCGGGAATATTGGAGTTTCCGGGGGAGGAGTGACCCAGGGATTCGAGGAATACGAATTCTTCGACCAAAGAGTGGAATTGGATAACCCGGAAAAAGGGAGGAAATTGCCCATGCCTAAAATTGGTC
>WOYJ01000160.1 GCA_011620845.1 Methanobacteriaceae archaeon | reverse complement strand
ACAGAAAACCTGAAAAAGTGAAAAAATGAGAACATCCAGTCAACAAACAGATTTAAATACCAAAACACCCCAAAATACAATGGGCTAGACTGGAGGGTTAGGGGTCCTCTGTAAGCGCATATCCCCTATACGGCGCAGTCGAAGTTCAAGAGGCGGCAGATTAACCGGATGTTGGCCCAGGAATTCAACGTCGAAGCTTCGTCCCGCAGGATCAGTGGTGGCAGGGTTCTGGCTGTAGGGCTGGAATTAACTGTCTTAACCGGGGGAACGGGTCAGGTCTGGAAAGAAGCAGCTCTACCTCGAACACCTGATGCTTGTGGAGCAACGGGGTGGAGTTGGGTTTCTGGATCACCAGTGTTTGGAAGGTCTGTCCACTCTTGAACACGCCCATTTAATATTTACAAAAAAAACTTTTTATCCGGAGGGACAAACTAACCTATAGGTATTATTCATGAACGGACTTTTTTACATCGAGATACTGGTCATATTTATTCTAATTATACTAAACGGTATCTTCGCACTTTCTGAGATCGCAGTTATAACTTCCCGGAGAAGAAGCCGACATCTACAATACCCTGGGGGGATTCATACTACACCGTTTAGGAAGGATACCGGAAACCGGAGAAACATTTAGATATGGCAAGCTCAACTTGGAAACAGTGGATATGGACGGACACCACATTGATAAGGTGCTGGTAACCTTCATTGAAGAAAATGAATCAACACCAGAGGAATGATGTCTTTAAATAGTATGTAGTACAAACCTTTTAGTTACCCATTCAACTGCCGGGGTGGCCCAGTCTGGTACGGCGTTGGCCTGCTAAGCCAATGATCCTTTGGATCTCGCGGGTTCAAATCCCGTCCCCGGCGTTTACCAAACTATTTTTCCATTAATTCCAGAATCAGTGGATAATTTTATCCATAAATTTGGACAAATTAATTTTTAACCAAATAATTCTATTAGGGAGGGTATTTCAAATGGCTTTGGATTATATAGTGTACATGTTTTTGATAATAGCCATAGTAGGTCCGATAGTGCAGCTACTTATAAGTAAAGCACCCCGGACGAAAAACAGAGTTGTTGAACTATTTTTAGTATGGTTTTTATTTTTGATGGTTGGAGTTAGCTCGATATGGGCGTTTATGGGTCATGTTTTTTTTGCAAACGAAGTTGCCGCCGTAATAGGTTGGCCACCAGGCAGCCCCTTCCAGTTTGAAGTAGGCATAGCCAACCTGGCCTTTGGAGTATTAGGGCTCATAGCCCTGAAACTCAGGGAAAACTTCTGGGTCGCCACCATAATCGGATTTTCAGTGTTCTACCTGGGAGCGGCCTATGGGCACATAATAAACTTCCTGGAGGTAACGCGGCACCAGGAAATATAGGATTTGCACTTTACATGGATATACTGGTACCTATCATCTTGATCTGTCTGCTTTTGGCCTATAAATCCACCATAAAATCAGTTGAAAACTAAAACCCCCCATTCATTTTTTTCTTTATTTTGTGTATCTGATCCTTTTTCTAATTCTGTAACTTTACCTCCCGAAACATACCAATGATTAAATAAAATCCAGCTAAACCTCTTCATTCCCCCCACCGAGTGGCTATTTTCCAGGCGGTATCTGCCGATATTTTTTCGTCGTTGCAGTAGAAATGGGATATGGATCTCCTCAAACCCCAGATCATCGGCAGGAAATGCCTGATGGCGGTGCATACCCCTTAAAACAGTTAGATGGGTAATCCACTCTCCCACTCCCCTCAACTGGTTAAGCTTCTCTATAATTTTACCTACGTCTTTAATATCCAGGCAACTCTCTAAATCAAGCTTACCCGAGGTTATCAGCTTAGCAATAACTATTATATACTCTGCTTTTCTGAGGCTCAGTCCAGATTCGCGTAGCTGTTCTTTAGTTAGCTTTGATAAAGTTTCCGGGGTGGGAAAAGCATAATATACCTGGCTATCAAAACGGAGTTCATCCCCGTGGTCCTTTATCATCTGTCTTTCTATGCTCTGGGAATCTATAAGAGATATCTGCTGTTGTTCTTATCTTCCTTTATATTACTTTTTACTCCCGTATCTCCTTACATGCTCCCAGGCCCTTCTATATTTATCGGGAGTTTTATCTTCATCATATATGGATACGTCCTCTCTACCCCAGACCTTCCTGTCCTCCCCTACCGGACAGACCTTTATACAGATACCGCATGGGGACCGGTACTCCTTCCTGAGTTCTTTACTCCTTAAAGCACAGCTGATCTTATCAACCGGTGGTGGGAACTCACCTTCCATCTTTACCGCATTCACCGGGCATTCTTTGAAGCAGGCCAGGCAGCGGGTGCACAGGTCCTCCCCTTTAATGGGGTCACCTTCTATCTCGGCGGCGGTGAAGATGGAAGTGAACCTCACCCGGGGACCATATTCCGGGGTTAAAAGCACGTTACTTAGTCCGAAGGAACCGAGACCCGCCAGATAGGCGGCGTGTTTATGGGAAAAGAAAGCTAAAGGCTTTTCAAGAATAACCTCTATATCACCATAGCCATCCCGGGGTAGATAAATGGAAGGGTAACCCTTGGAAGTTAAGAAATTGGAGATTTCATAGGCTTTAGCATCCAGGGCAGCATTTACCGTATGATAAAGTTCATGGTAGTATATGGACGGTGCGGTTTCCACTATGGGCAGCTGAACCGGGAGTCCGATAACGATAACCGTTTTGGCTTCTGGGTAGATGGACTGAGGCCAGAACTCTTCGGGAATCCACTCTTCAAATCGGTGGGGAAGTTCTTCAGGCGGATTTTTCCATCGTTCCACAGGTGCAAAACCGACCAGGGGGATTTGTAGTTCCCTGCACTTTGTTATAATTTCCTTTTTTAAATCAGGATATCGCATTATTAATTAATTGAATTTAATAATTCTTTAATTTACCCTTATATTTTAAGATTTCAAACCAAACCACACTTGAAAATCCAGCCACTATACAGATTAAAAGGTCTTCTGGATGTAAAACACTGAAACCGAACAGGTTACGTAGGGGGTCTGTGTATAAAACCAGACCTAAAAATAGGGTTGCACCACCTATCACCCACCAAAGCGCCTTATTGGGGGATCGAAGTGTTTCAAAAATCGTGCGTGACCAGGAACGGTTAGTTAGTATTAAGCTGATATTGGCCACAATTAAAGTGGTGAAACTCAGTGCACGTGCCTCTGTATCCCCACCCCCATAATATAAAGTGGAAACATAGATAATTAAAACCATTATAAGGACACTTATTCCCTGAAAAACACTTAAACTGATGATTTTTTTATCAAAAAGCGGCTCTTTAATGCTGCGAGGGGGGCGTTTCATAACGTTGGCCTCAGCAGGTTCGGCCTCGAATACAATGGAACAGGAGGGATCTATGATCAATTCTAAAAATACGATCTGCACTGGAAGAAGAACCAGTGGTAAATTGAAAAATACAGGAAACAAAGACATCCCAATGATAGGTATATGAACAGCGAAAATATAGGAAACAGCCTTTTTTAAGTTATCGAAAATCCTTCTTCCCATCTTAACAGCATCCACAATTGATGAGAAATCATCATTTAAAAGAACCAGTGAAGAGGCCTCCCTGGCCACATCCGTCCCCCGATCGCCCATACTTATCCCTATGTGGGCTGATTTTAAAGCTGGTGCATCATTAACACCATCACCAGTCATAACCACGATTTCTTCGTTGGCTTTAAGTGCATTCACCAGTCTTAATTTCTGTTCAGGCACCACCCTGGCGAAGATGTTAACATCCTTAATTTCCTTTTCCAGTTTTCCATCATCCATTTCATCCAGTACGGCTCCGGTGATGAATTTTTCTCTATGTGTAAGACCGATTTCCTGGGCTATCTTCTTGGCAGTTCCGGGATAATCACCGGTGATCATCACCACCCGAAGACCGGCATCATAACATTCCTGTACAGCATCTTTAACACCGGGCCTTACTGGATCAATAAATCCTATAAGTCCTAAAAATTCAAATTTGAAATCATGTTGTTTAACAGGTAACCCGATATGTTTAAATGCTGACTTAGCCACTCCAATTATCCTTAAACCCTCATCTGCCATGAGTTTAATGTTATCCAAGATATCCTGAGTTTCCCTTTCATTCAGATGGCAGAGATCAGCTATAGCTTCCGGAGCACCCTTCGCTGCTATGATGTAATCTTCACCATCGGGAGATTTCCAGACATGAGACATGGCCAGCAATTCCTGGGATAGGGGATATTCACGTACAATGGTCCAGTTGTAATGTAAATGTTCTGTATCCTGAAGGACATCTTCACCCAAATTTTTTAAAGCCTTCTCCATAGGATCAAATGGATCTCTTTGACTGGCCAGTATACTGAACTCCACCAGTTCGTGGAAATTTTCAGGGAGGGAATATATCCCATTGGTGACATCAAAAAACTTTCCACCAGCAAAGATCTGATTAACAGACATTTGATTTAGAGTTAAAGTCCCGGTTTTATCGACACATAACACACTGGCTGAACCAAGGGCCTGTATGGCATGAGAACGTCTGGTTAACACTTCTTTTTTAGAGATGCGCCAAGCACCTAAAGCCAGGAAGATGGTAAGTACCACCGGTATTTCTTCAGGTAAAATAGCCATGGCCAGTGTAATTCCTGCTAAAAATCCGTTGATCCAGTCTAGTCTGGTTAAACCATAAACCACGATTACAATACCACAAAGACATATCCCAACCACTGCGAAATTACGAACCAGAGTACGAGTCTCCCTTTGTAGGGAAGTATCTTCCTCTTCTAAAGATTCTAATCTTTTCCCTATTTTGCCCATTTCTGTGTCCAAACCTGTGCTATGTACCTGTGCTATTCCTTGGCCCTGCACGACTAATGTTCCTGAGTAAACAGAGGGTAATTCATCACCCCCTGGGGGGTACATCTCCATTACTCCTCCGCAGGGTACTTTACGAACTGGTACAGATTCACCGGTTAGTAGTGACTCGTTTATAAGCAGATGGCTACAGGATAAAATAATCGCATCGGCAGGTACCCGATCCCCCTCTTCTAAAATCAGAATGTCATCTTTAACCACTTCTCGGCCGGGTATTCTCTTTTTTCTTCCATCTCGGATGACCAATGCCCGTGGGCTGGATAGATCTCGTAGTGCTTCTAAAGTGCGTTCTGTCTTACGTTCCTGATAAAAGGTGATGCCGATTATTACAAATACAAAACCAAGGAGCATTAAAGCTTCATCAAGACTTCCCAGAAAGAGATAGATTATTCCACTGGCGATTAACAGTAAAAACATTGGTTCACGAACTACTTCAAGCAGAATAGTTAATATATTCCTTTTTTTGGTAGATGGTAGTTCGTTGTATCCCTTTTCATTTAAAAGATAGGTAGCTTTTGCT
This sequence comes from Methanobacteriaceae archaeon, assembly GCA_011620845.1. Classification (GTDB taxonomy): domain Archaea; phylum Methanobacteriota; class Methanobacteria; order Methanobacteriales; family Methanobacteriaceae; genus Methanobacterium_A. The sequence goes on along the minus strand of WOYJ01000160.1, from coordinate 6,273 downwards.
TGAGGTAGTCCTTTGATGTTTTTAAGGTCCAGTTCATCTGTCATTTTTCACCCCACCCCCTATCTAGGTAAATGATAATAAATTAGAAATGTAAAATATACGGATAATAGTATATAAAGCTTGTGAAAAGATTTCTATTAAATTTAGGTTAACTAAAATTAAGTTTTATTTGCAAAAAAGAAAATTTATCTTACTTAAATAGAATTAGGGGTAAATATGTTCTAATTTATCCATGGCAATTTCAATCTCTTCGTAAGAAGTAGCATAGGATAATCTTACATGCTCTTGTCCATAGATTCCACAGGAAATACCCGGGACCAGAATTACATCCATTTGCAGGGCTCTGGCCACAAAAGCCTCGGGAAACTTGACCCGGGGGAAGACGTAGAAAGCGCCTTTAGGCTCCACACAGCTTATACCCATACCCCTCAGACGGCTGACTATTAAGTCCCTTCTCCTCCTGAACTCCTTCACCATAGCATCTATACTGTCCTGAGGCCCTTCCAGGGCGGCCAGGGCGGCTTTCTGTGAGATGGAACTGGCGCAGGCCGTGTTATACTGGTGCACCTTCAACATCTCCTCGGTAATTTCATGATCCGCTGCCACGTAACCGATTCTAAACCCTGTCATGGCGTAGGCCTTGGAAAAACCGTTGATGGTGATGCTGTTTTCGGTGTAGGTTCCTGGACTGTAGTGTTTCTCATCATAGATGATCTTTTCATAGATTTCATCGGAGATAACCGCTATCCCATGGTCATCAGCAATCTGGGCCACGCCTTTTATATCCTCTTTGGTCATGACACTTCCGGTGGGATTGGATGGGGAGTTGATGATAACTGCCTTGGTTTTACTGGTGATGTTCTCCTGGACCTTATCCGGGGTCATCCGGAATTCGTCTTCATCGGTCAACTTCACTGAGATTGATTTACCACCGGCCAGTTTAACTGACGCGTCATAGGATACGAAGCCAGGATCAGGGATTAAGACTTCATCACCCACATCCACCAGTGCATTTAAGGCAATCTGCAGGCCCTCACTGGCACCAACCGTAACTATCACGTTATCAGGAGAAACCGCTATATCATTATCCTCTTTAAGTTTAGCAGAAATAGCTTCCCTGAGCTCTATTATACCTTTGTTAACGGTGTAATGGGTGAACCCCTCATCCAGGGCTTTCTTGGCTGCTTCTCTGATGTGGGGTGGAGTGTCGAAATCCGGCTCACCCAATCCGAGGTTGATGGAATCCTCACCTACCAGTTCGAACATCTTCCTTATCCCGGAAAGACTGATATCTTTAACTCTTTTTGATGGTCGCATGAATATTACCCATTTAATGCTTTGCAAACAGTTATCAATTTCTGATCTATATAGTATTTCTTCTCTAAGGATATATATAGAACACTATGGCTGTCCTGAAAAAGTCCCTGAGTTTTTTTGATGTGATGAACCTGGTCATCGGAGCCATAGTCGGTGCCGACATTTACATCGCCGCTGCATTCGGAGCAGGCTTCCTGGGGCCGGCATCCATACTGGCATGGGTTATAGCTGGTTTAATGGCCATCATCATAGCCCTCTGTTTTGCTGAATGCTCTTCTATAATCCCCAGGGTAGGTGGGCCCTACGCCTATGCTAAAGAGGCATTTGGAGATTTTATAGGTTTCTTAGTGGGCTGGGCATTGATCATCGCTGAATGGAGTGCTATAGCAGTATTTCCCCTGGCATTTGTGGCTTATCTATCCTATTTCTATCCCAATATGCCTTTATTTTTACAGGTAACCATCAAGGTACTCTTTGTCCTTTCTTTAACTGTGATTAATATAGTGGGGGTGAAACAGGCCGGGAAGGCCAATGATATATTAACCATCCTTAAGTTAGCCCCTTTACTCGTATTCACCGTTGCTGGAATCGTCTTCTTAGCCATGAATCCAGCGGTACTGGTTTCAAATTTCACTCCCTTCCTCCCACTGGGATTAGGAGGTCTGGGCAGTGCCCTGGTATTGATATTCTGGGCTTACATAGGGTTTGAACTGGTCACAGTCCCCAGTGATGAGATAATAGACCCCAAAAAGACCATACCATTAGCAATAAGTTTTGGGATGGTGATTATAATGGTTTTTTATCTCATCACCAACTTCTTAGTGGTGGGAACCATACCCTGGCAAATGCTTTCCCATTCCACCGCACCTTTAGCACTGGCCGGATTCGCCATAATGGGAGTGCTAGGTGCTCTGCTCTTATCTGTAGGCGCCCTCTTCTCCATATCCGGATCTGATGAAGCTGGAGTACTCACTGCTGCGCGGATACCATATGCCATGGCAGGAGACGCTCTCTTACCCCATGCCTTTGCCAAAATCCACCCCAAATATGGTACGCCCTATGTTTCTCTCATTGTGCAGAGTTCTATAACGCTGATTGCAGCCATATTCGGCACTATAGATCAGCTGATAATTTTATCAGTTTTTGCCATACTCTTCTGTTACCTGGTAACCTGCCTTGCCGTCTTCCCCCTTAAAAAAAGGATTGGAGGGGGAATAAAACTACCTCGCTTTGTACCGGTACTGGGAATCATAGTCTGTATCTACATGATAACACAAACCCAGATCAACCAGATAATCATTGGGGTTATACTTATACTGGTGGGAGTGCCAGTATATTTAAGATACTCACCAGACAAAGAGCTTACCCGTGTGAGAAAAGAAATAATTCACCAGGAGGGTTTATTCGCCCGGAGACTACGTTACCCTGAAGTGTTTTTAGCCCGGTTCCTTAGAAGGATCAGGCAGTTGATTAGGAGGATTTAAGGGTTAGTTAGAGGGATTTAATTTTCCTTTATCACAGGCACCACAATCGTAACACCCGAAAGTCTCGCACCAGGGAGTTAAATCACCCTTTAAAGCTTTTAAATATTCTTCTTTAAGATAATCTTTCCTAACGCCCACGTGGATGTTATCCCAGGGTAGTTCATCATTCACATCCCAGTTAGGAGTTAATTTTTCCCATTCCCTTATGGGGGCTTTAGTTTCCAGGGATTTTAGAATGGTACTTCCCAGATCAGCAGTACCCATGGATAAGACGTACTGTACGAGGGCCATCCGGGGGCTGTCTATTTTGAGGTTATATCTCTTTAAATTTGACTTTAAGAATTTAACATCCTTTTTCATCTCTTTGAAGTTGAAATCCTCCCACTGGAATGGTGTATGAGGTTTGGGGATGAAGGGATTTATACTTATACGGAGTGCTGATCTTCTCTCTGGAATTGCTTCTAAATTCTTGATTAATTTAAGTAGATCGTCCAGGTCTTCATGGGTTTCCGTTGGTAGCCCTAGCATGAAGTAGAGTTTAACGTTTAGATCATAATTAAAGGCCTTATTCATTATAGTTATGATGTCATCATCGGTGATGGGTTTGTTAGCCACTTTCCTGATTCTCCAGGTAGATTCTGGGGCTATGGTGATGGTTTTAAGCCCACTCTCTTTCAGGGTGGTTAAGAGTTCATCAGAGATAGATTCAATCCTCAATGAGGGAGTGGTTATTTGGAAACCCCTCTCATACAATCCCATACAGAGTTCTTCGATTTTTGAGTAATCCGATACTGCCGCACCGATTAGAGCCACCCGATCCAGGCCGGTGGCCTGCCTGCATTTCTCCGCGATCTCTAACAGATCTTTTAAGGGTGTTTCCCTCCGGGGCCGGTACATACACCCGGCCATACAGAACCGGCACCCCCTGGTGCATCCCCGGGACACTCCTAAGAGGAATGCCCGGCCAAAGGCAGGTATGAAATCCTTATCATCGGTTTCTGGAATAACCTGTTTGATGGGATGCCAGGCGTCCCGCATATCCTCCACTACTACCATTTCAACCGGATTATCAGGTATGTAAACCCCTTTGACATCCAGGAAGGCGTTTAACTCTTTCCGGGGATCGTCCAGTTCGAGGTATGTGTCTAAAAACTGGTCCAGCATGGCCTCTGCCTCACCCACCAGGAAGATATCTACAAAATCAGTCATGGGTGATGGGTTGGAACTTGCACATGGTCCGCCGGCAATTACCAGGGGATCCTCACTGGTTCTTTCACTCTTCCTGATGGGTACTCCCCCTTCCTGGAGCATCTCCAGGACATGGAAATAGTCCTGCTCGTACTGCAGTGAAAAACCGACGATATCAAAATCTTTTAGGGGAGAGCTTGATTCCAGGGTCTTAGAATATGGATATACGGCCCTTTCGCAGTACACGTCTTCCCGTGAATTTAGAAAATCGTAGATTATATGGAATCCCAGGCTGGACATGGCGCTGCGGTAGAGATTGGGGTAGCAGGATGCGAAGCGCAAATCCATCCGGCGAGGATCCTTGAGTACCACGTTATGTTCCAGGAGCATAACTTATATTTTAACTTCAAAACATAATCAAGGTAACGAATGGCAGGAAAAAATATGCACAAAAAAAAATATAGAAAGATAGCCGTAGGGGGGACCTTCGACAGATTCCACGAAGGACACCTGAAACTCCTGAGTAAAGCCTTCCAGCTGAGCGAACTGGTGCTTATAGGGGTGACATCGGATGAATTCGCCCAGGATAAGGGTCCTATAGAACCCTGTAGTGAGAGGATGTCCAATCTGGTCTGGGAACTTGAAAAATTCACAGGTAACTATATAGTATCACGCCTGGACGACTCCTGTGGACCGACCATACAGGAAGAAGACATAGAAGCCCTGGTGGTAAGTGAAGAGACAGAACCCACCGCCCAAATGATAAACGACATCAGGAAGAAGAAAGGCATGAAACCCCTGGACATCATAACCATCGATATGGTGCTGGCCGATGACGGCAAACCCATCTCCTCCACCCGGATACGGGAAGGAGAGATCGATGTTGCCGGGACAGTTTTAAGGGACTGATTGCAACTTTGATAATCTAATCGGGAGAGATTCATGATAATACAGGTAGGTTCCAAGAATCCAGTAAAGGTTCAGGCCACCAGGAATGTTTTAGAGAAGTTTTATAACGATGTCACTGTATCATCTGTTCCGGTTAACTCCGGAGTGCCGGACCAACCCATAGGCTTGGAACAAACCATAGAAGGAGCGGTAAACCGGGCAAAAAGAGCGTATTCGTCTGACTGTGACCTGGGAGTGGGCATAGAATCCGGCCTCTTAGAGGCACCCCACACCATCACCGGCTACGTCGACCTCCAATGGTGTGCCATCTACGACGGGGAAAAAACAACCTTAGGCGTGAGCGCGGGCTTCGAATATCCACCGTCAGTGGTTGAGGAAGTGTTAAACGGAAAAGAAGCGGGGGATGTGATGGACGAACTTACCGGTGTGGATAATTTAGGCGAAAAGATGGGTGCAGTGAGTTACCTATCCCGTGGGCAACTGGACCGTACCGGGAATACCGAGCAATGTGTTTTGATGGCTATGATTCCCCGGTTGAATGAGGGGATTTATTTTAAATAATGAATTAGATAAATTCTTTAGAAGTCAATTTTAGTAGTTACAGTTTTATCAAAATAAAAGGGATGTTTTAATGGAAATAGTAAACAAAATCAAGAGTAATCGCTGGTTTCTATTAATTTTCCTGGTTATTATTTTGATTATCATCACCTATTCAAAGATAAAAATACAACTCATAATAGGACCAACTTATGACGCATATGACTTTTTGGCAAATGCTGCTGAATTTGCAGGTAAAAGTATAGGTTATTCTGATCTCAGGCCACCATTCATTTCTTTCCTGATTTCGATTGTTTTCAGATTTGATGGTCTTTCAGAAGCACCAATATTTATCATAGACGGAATATTTTATATTTTAGGAACCATTGGGTTGTTTTTACTTCTGAAATTACGTTTCAATTCTTTATATTCCTTTTTAGGCAGCCTTTTATATGCAACATTCCCCATCTTATTAACTTATGTCGCAGTGGGTTTCCCTGAACTTTCCAGCATTTCCATTTCCATATGGACCTTGTATTTCACAGTTCTAGCAGTTAAAAAGGATTCAAAATTCTTTTTTATCTCTTTCCCCTTAGCAATGTTGGCTTTTTTGACGAAATTTAATCAAGCTTTAATTATTTTCCCATTAATCCTTTATATTCTAATAAATTGGAAAAATATAAAAAATCAAAGAAATATAGCCTTCGGAATCGCCATATCTTCCTTAATAATCATTCCTGTTTTAATATATTATTCATTTAAATATGGAAATCCCATATTTCCTTTTTTAGATTTCTATGGCACGAGTTCAAACCTTATAAGTGAGCATTTCGATTCT
>WOYJ01000128.1:4119-11689 GCA_011620845.1 Methanobacteriaceae archaeon | reverse complement strand
TAGGCCATATACACGCATACACCAAACGATCAGTCTACAAAAAAGCCTATCTAAACGTACTTTTACTAGGACTACTAACATTCTACGGCCAAAACCAAATCCAAGAAATATCCAAGCTCAAAAAATTCACCTAAAACAGACACCCTGACTTTGAATACATACAACAATCCATAAATATTAATGATTAAAGTTATTCAAATATTACATAAAATCATAAAATCAAATAGATGAAGTTTTGAGCTTAAAAATCTCGTAAGATAACTATCTGATGAGTACTACAAAATCTGATTAATAAGATCAAAGAAGCTTGAAAATTTGATGTTTATAAAGATAGGGAGAATTTAGATGGCAATCAAGGACATCCCCAAGGATTACGATCATAAAAAAGAAACAGAATGGCAGGACAAATGGCAGAATAGCAATTTATATCGATTCACCGGTGAAGGTACCAAGCCCAACTACATAATCGACACACCGCCGCCGTATCCCACCGGCAGCATCCATATGGGCCATGTCTTGAACTGGCTCTACATGGATCTCATCGCCAGATATAAGAGGATGCAGGGCTTCGATGTTATGTTCCCCCAGGGATGGGATTGCCACGGCCTACCCACTGAAGTTAAAGTGGAGGAGACCCACTCAATCAAAAAGAGCGACGTTCCCCGGGAGGAATTCCGGAGGATGTGCATCGACCTCACCCAGGGAAATATTCGGATGATGAAAGCCCAGATGCAGTCCTTGGGCTTCAGCCAGGACTGGTCCCGGGAATTCGTGACCATGACCGACGAGTACAAGAGTAAAACCCAGTTATCATTCTTAAAAATGTATGATCAGGGCCTGATCTACCAGGCCGTTCACCCGGTGAACTGGTGTCCCCGTTGTGAGACGGCCATCGCCTTTGCCGAGGTGGAGTACCAGGAAAATGAAACCTTCCTGAACTACCTGGAGTTTCCCCAGGTGGATGGTGAAGGTAAAGTTCCCATAGCCACCACCCGGCCGGAATTACTATCCGCCTGTGTGGCGGTCACCGTCCACCCCGATGATGAGAGGTACCAGGACTTAGCTGGGAAATTCGTGGAAGTACCTATCTACGGCCGTAAAGTGAAGGTTATAACCGATGAAGATGTGGACCCGGAATTCGGTACCGGTGCGGTTATGATCTGTACCTTCGGTGATAAAACCGATGTTTCCTGGGTGAACCGTTACGGTTTAGATGTTATAGAGGCTATCGATGAGAAGGGAGTTATGAAAGAAGTGGCTGGTGAATACGCGGGCTGCACCATAGGGGAATGTAAGGAAAGCATCATCGCTGACCTGAAATCCCAGGGGGATCTCACCAGGCAGGAGAAGGTTGACCAGAACGTGGGTGTCTGCTGGAGGTGTAAAACACCCATCGAGATACTGGTCAAGCACCAGTGGTTTGTGGCGGTGAACCAGTTAACCGATATGATCGAAGACACGGCTAACCATATGGAATGGGCTCCAGAGCATATGAAAACCAGGCTTATAAACTGGACTGGTTCCATGGACTGGGACTGGGTTATCTCCCGGCAGAGAATATTCGCCACACCCATACCAGTGTGGGTCTGTGATGAATGTGGAAAAGTAAAACTGCCCAAACCGGAGGATTTACCAATCGACCCCACTGTAGACAATCCTAAAGAGAATTGTGAATGCGGTAGTGACAAATTTACTGGGGAGACCGATGTCCTGGACACCTGGATGGACAGTTCCATCACCCCCATGGTCATAGCTGGCTGGCCAGATGAAGAGTTCCATAAACTCTACCCATCCAGTTTAAGGCAGCAGGGCCATGACATCATCAGGACCTGGGCTTTTTACACCATCTTAAGGTGTAAAGCACTCACCGGTGAGGGACCTTTCAGTGAAGTGGTGGTCAACGGTATGGTCTTCGGAGATGACGGTCATAAGATGAGTAAATCCAGGGGAAACGTGATCTCACCAGAAGAAGTCCTGGATAAGTACGGTGCCGATGCCCTCAGATTATGGGCGGCTAACAGTGTACCGGGATCAGATGTTCCCTTCGCCTGGAAAGATGTTAAACACAGCTACAAGTTCCTCAGGAAATTCTGGAACGCCTTCCGATTCATCAGCATACATATCGCCGATTTCGAGATGGATGAAAAAGAAATCGACTTAAATCCCCTAGATAAATGGATCCTCTCCAAACTCAACCGACTGGTCCAGGATGTAACAGATGCCCTAAAGGATTATAACTTCGCCCGCGCCAAATCCTCCATCCAGAGTTTCATCTGGAATGATTTCTGCGATGAATATATAGAGGCAGTTAAGTACCGATTATACACCGAAAAAGAGTCAGATTCCCAGTTAGCGGCTAAGTACACTCTTAAAACAGTTATATCAACTTCCCTGAAGCTTTTATCACCCTTCATCCCCCATTTTACCGAGGAGATCAACCAGTATATCGATGGGGGTGGTGAAAGTATCCATCTAAGTTCCTGGCCAGTGGCCAGTGTAGATCTAATCGACCTTCCTGCAGAAGGTGTGGGAGAGTTGGGAGTTGATGTTATAGGTGATATGAGAAGATTTAAATCTGCCTCAGGAATGCCCCTTAACATACAGCTTAAAAGTACGTCCATTTATACTGAAGATGATGAGACTTACCATCATTTAATTGATCTTCTAGATGATATAAAGGGGACTATGAGGATCGAGGATTTGAAGGTTCTTAAGGGTCAACCACAAATTATGGAAAAAGTGGTGGAGATCATCCCCCAGATGAACAAGATAGGACCGGATTTCCGTAAGGACGCACCACAAATCCTGAAGTACATAAAAACAACTGATCCCCAGGAAATCGCGGAGAAACTCGAAAGTGTTGGTGAAATCAGCGTAAATGATTTAAAGCTCACCCCAGAATATATAAAAACAAGGAAAGAACTTACCAGCATCACCGGGGAAAAAGTGGACATAATCCACCGGGACAACCTGGTAATTGAGATTATAAAGTAAGTTTTAGAGATTATAAGTGAAATATTATACTATAACTAAAATAACTAGATTATAAGTGAAATATATCCCTCTGGAGAACGATGGTAATGGAACTCGAGGTTAACCGGGCGGAAAGCATACGTGGAGAAGTGAATGCACCTCCATCCAAGAGTTTCACCCACCGCGGCTTTCTAATTGCATCCCTGGCAGAAGGCTTTTCTAAAATTAAATATCCATTGTACTCCGAGGATACCATCGCCACACTGGACGGCTGCCTGGCCTTTGGTGTGGATATTGAGGCAGAAAGTAGTGAATGTTTAATCAAAGGTAGTGGTAACAACCTTAAGACCCCGGATGATGTTCTGGATGTTAAAAACTCCGGGACAACGTTACGATTTTTAAGCAGTGCAGCTTCACTTGCACCAGAATACACTATTTTAACTGGTGATGACTCCCTGAGAACCAGACCTATGCAGGAACTCATGGAGTCCCTGGAAAGATTGGGTGTAACCATCAAATCCAGCAGAAACAATGGAAAAGCCCCCATTATAGTTAAAGGCGGACTTGAAGGTGGAAACACATTCATAAAGGGGGATGTGAGCTCCCAGTTCATTTCATCTATCTTAATTACAGCACCATACGCAGATAACCCTGTGGACCTGGAAATTAAGGGGAAATTCATATCGAAACCATACGTGGACATCACCCTGGACGTGATGAAAGAATTTGGTGTGGATGTTGAAACTAGTAATATAAATCACTTCCACGTCGAACCACAAAAATATAAAGGGAAAGAATACGCTGTGGAAGGGGATTACTCATCGGCATCCTATTTAATAGCCGCTGCCGCTTCTCTGAATTCAGATTTAACCCTTAAAAATTTAAACCTGGACTCCAAGCAGGGGGATAAATTTATTCTGGATATCGTAGAACAGATGGGCTCTGAGGTTCAACTTAAAGATGGCCAGGTTCATATACAGGGACAGGGAGAACTCCATGGAATAAAGGTGAATCTGGAAAACACACCTGATCTCCTACCCACGGTAGCTGCATTGGGGGCTAATGCTCAGGGCACCACCCACATATATGGGGTGGAACACGCCCGGTTAAAGGAAACCGACCGGATCCATACCTGTGCATTGGAATTGTCCAAGCTCGGTGTATCGGTTAAGGAAAATGATGACGGCCTTACTATTGAAGGGGGAGCTAGAGGTGGGGTGGTTGAATCTCACCATGACCACCGGTTGGTGATGGCCCTGTACCTGATTGGACTAAAGGTGGGTGGAGTTAAGATAGAAAATGCATCGGTTTACGATGTTTCCTTCCCTAATTTCATCAAGGTTATGGAAAAACTCACCGGAGTGGAAAATGAAGAATAAAAATAAAGAAACCAAGATCGTTATTCTGGGGTCCTATAACTCTGGGAAAACCACAACATTGGAGAATATATGCGAGAAAATGACCAAGGTAGAATATAACGGCACCACTATCTCCCTTGATTATGGTAACATCGTGGTGGATGGTAAGAAGGTGCACATATTCACCACCCCTGGTCAGGAGAGATTTAAATTCATGCGGGAAATCCTTTCCCAGGGACTGGACGGGGCAATAGTGGTTATAGATAGCTCAAGGGGACTAACATCCACCGATAGAAATATCATAAACCGGTTGAATGATAAGGAGATCCCATTTGTTATATTTGCCAATAAACAGGATATCCTGTCTGAGGATCTGGACTTCGATGGCATCGATGCTCCCATCATCCCCACCATTGCCAGGAAGGGTGAAGGAGTTAAGGATGGGTTGAGCTTACTTTTAAATTTAATGAACAGCTGAATCAGCTTTAATGGACAGTTAGAGGTTAAAAAAACATAATTTTATTTTAAATTTAATACACATATGGAGAGATAACCATAACAACCAAGATCGACCGGATCATGACCGCCCTGGAGGATGAGTATACTTTAAGGAGCTTTGAGGGAGGCCATCCCTTCCGGGTGTTGATTAGAACGATTTTATCTCAGAGAACCAGGGATGAAAACACAGACCATGCTTCTGCTCTGCTCTTTTCTAAATTCAGAACCCCGGAGGAGATTGCCCAGGCTGATATTGAGGATATTGAAAAACTCATTGTTTCTGCTGGTTTTTATCATGTTAAAGCTGCCAGGATAAAGAAGGTATCCCAGATACTCCTGGATGAATTTGAGGGAAAGGTACCCAACACCATTGAAGAGCTTCTAACCCTGCCTGGTGTAGGGAGGAAAACTGCTAACTGTGTGCTGGTCTACGGATTTAAGAAGCCAGCGATATGTGTGGATGTGCATGTACATCGTATTTCCAACCGTATTGGTCTCGTTGAGACCAGAACCCCGGAGCAGACTGAGGATGAACTTAAAAAATTAGTCCCCAGGAAGTACTGGTTGGAAATAAATGATCTCATGGTGCAATTTGGTCAGACCATCTGCCGGCCAGTTAATCCTTTGCATGATATCTGTTCGGTTAGTGACCTTTGCAAATTTTATTTAGACTTATAAAATTAATTTTAAAGGACCTATAAACAATTTTTAAGCATTTTCAGATTATTTTCATCCCCACAACGTGGTTGTTATATCAATAAAACAACAAATTTTTAAAGGAAATACTAAAAAATGGTAAGCTTTTTATTAATCCTTGTTATATTAATAAACAAAAAATAATTTTTTGGAGCTTAAATGTCCTTTGAATCTGCTGTTGAACTATCAGAAAACATAAAGAATTTCCCAGGTATACAATCTGTAGTGCTTTTTGGTCCTCTGGCATCTGGTGAAAAGGTACCGAAGGATTCTAAAATAGATATGGCCATTATCTATTCTAAAAAAGATAGGGAGATAATGAAGTGGGTCAGGTACCTGGCTACAGACCGGTTTAGACTGCACCACCTCACACCCGATGAGCTGAAAGACAACCCCGAGATTATAAATGCATTGTCCGGTGAAGGGATCCTGTTGCAAGGTAACCCTGTAGTTCTAGCTTTAGATGATCTGGAACTTAAGTCCCAGATGCTCATATCCTATGATACCACTGATTTAAAACAGAACGAACGAAGCAAATTAAACAGGGCCCTCTTCGGTGGTGTTTCCACCTACCTGCAGAAGGGTGTAAGGAAAAAGAAATACTACTCTGGCTTGGTGGAGAAGTTACATGCCAAACGAATTGGTAAGGGAGTGCTCCTTATAAACAGTCAAAACGCAGGGCAGATAACCAAAACACTGGCCGGATTCAAGGCCAAATGGAAAGAAATTCCCATCTGGACTCAAGAAAACATCTAGAATAAAAAATAATAACTCTTAATATTTCTAATTTATTAGATAAAAAAATAAAATAAATAAAAATAAGCAAGTTTAAGCGCTTATTTCTATGTCAGCGGCTTTAACAGTTTTTCGTCCAGCGTGTTTTGCGACTTTAACAGCTTCTCTGGATATTTCTTCACCTTTTTCTTCAAGGAATTTGGCCAGAGCATTAACTGCGTCTTCACTAACTCTTTCTGCACCTGCATTTTTTAAGATTCTTCCTACTGGAGCAATTGGTAATTCAGCCATATTAATCACCTCGCTAGATTATAAGAGTACTCTTATATATATATTTATCGTTTTTTTACTAGATAGGTATCCAATTCAGCAAATAATTCTAAAATTTTACGATTATTTTATATCAGTATCCCTTAACTCCACATTAATAATTATGTCAATCCAGAAAAGAATTAGATCATCATCATTATTTTCTGATATATATTACGTATGAACAAAATATTATAGTATGATGAAATAAGCTGCAATAAGCTAAATAGATTACTATTTGAATAAACTAAAGAATGAATTTGGCTGATAGAATAAAGGTTAAATTAAGAGTTAAATTTTTTGAAATATGAGTAATTAATGTAATTTATTTTAAAATAATTCCATTAATCAATATTCAATTTCCAAATTTTTTCTACATAAATAATTACTTAAGGCTCCGAAAACATAATAATATGTGTTATAAGCTGCATTAATATTCTAGACTCTGCAGCGATACCTGTAGGAGGTGAAAACTAAATGAAAATAAACAAAGAACTGATTGGTAAAGAAGTTATAGACGATTCAGGAGATCAAGTGGGAATAGTTAAGGATGTAGAATGGAATCCCCAATCAAATAATGTAGAATCATTTGAATTAAAAGAAGGGGGAGTATCAGCTAAATTAGGACTTGGAGAAAAGACAATTGTACCCATTAACCAGATCGATACCATTGGGGATAAAGTTATCGTCCGAGGACGCCTCTTATCAGGTGATTAAATCATCTATTAATATGTGAAATGACCTACACGCAAATAGATCATTTGAAATATTTTTTTAATCTGTTATTAACATTTAATTTACTAATCAATTAAAGGGAGATGATTAGATATGACTGAAGGCGTTGTTGAGTCTAAAGAGGCAATGAAGAAAAAAATGGAAAGGATTAAAAAAGGTAAAGAAAAAGAAGACACAAAAGAAAAACTAGGAGAAACCAAAGCAAAAACCGAAGAAAAACTAGGAGAAACCAAAGCAAAAACCGAAGAAAAACTAGGAGAAACCAA
>WOYJ01000128.1:0-4019 GCA_011620845.1 Methanobacteriaceae archaeon | reverse complement strand
AGCAAAAACCGAAGAAAAACTAGGAGATGTAAAAGAAGACACAGAAAAGAAATGGGGCGATATTAAAGAGAATTTAGGGGATGTCAAGGAGGAAACGACATCAAAATTAGAAAAATATCAAAGAGAAAGTGAAAAAGAGGGAAGAAATCCGGCGGAAAAATTCTTATCCGACATTATCACTGGATTCCAACAGAAAACAGAAGACGTAAACCAGGCCGTGATTGAGCGAACCGGAACACCTATAAAAATTCCATTAACCGATATATTAGAAACGGACGATGCTATAATCATAATGGTAGACATACCCGGCCTTTCTAAAGAAGACATAGAAATAGGAATAAACCAGAACAGTGTTGAAATCACTGCAACCTACGAAGAAAAGTCACTACCAACCAGTGGAAAATTTATCCAGAAAGAAAGAGTTCACGGCGCAGTACACCGAACACTAACCCTGCCAACCCCTATAGATGTAAAAAAGACTTCAGCATCCTATAAAAACTGTATATTAACCATTACATTACCCAAAAAACAAAAAAAATTGACCAAAATAACCATCCAGGAATAAATAAGTAAATAAATTATAATTTTTCCCTTTTCATTTTAAAGTTAGAAAAATTGATCTTATGAGGGTAATAGCCTTGAACATCTTCGGAAACATACAGGAAAAAGGAAGGATTATAAATGTGGTTGATGAACTACAGGGAAAAGAAGTAATCGATGGATCCGGTAAACTGGTAGGAAAAGGTTAAAGACATCTTGTGGGATTTTAAAAATAACAAAATTGAATCACTGGTAGTTGAAGAACAAAATGGTAGTTTCCTTTTCAGAATAAGATCAGGTGAAAAACAATTCATTCCCTATGAACGTATCCATTCCATTGGAAACAAATTATTGGTCGATGCAGAGTTCAATGAATACTGTTACAACCTCAGCATGGATCGGTACAGTCTGGGAATTTAAAATTTAAGCCTTTTTTAAATCTTTTATTTTTTTTTAAGGTGTTATTACCAATCCAATACAAAATCTATTTCCCAAGCGACAACACTTCTTCGGCAAAACCCTGCAATACTTCCTTGGATAATCCTTCCACGAATTTTAAAGAGCCGGCGCATTCATGGCCTCCCCCATCAACACCTGCTTCCGGTATTTCCACCATCAACTTGGATATTATGGTGTTGAGGTTGAAGCCGAAGATCTCATTCACGGCATCGGTTGCCCTGATCACACCAAAATCCGGCCCATAAGCTAAGGTTATAATGGGCACTTCTTCACCGTACTTCTGCACCATCTGGTCATGGACGTAGCCACAGGTCTTCCCCGGGGCAGGGAAGGTGAATTTATGGGCGTATTTCTCCACATCTAGTACACTGAAGATTATCCCGTTTTCGAGTTTCTGGGTTTTAAGGTTGGGCATGGCCGCCTTAAGCTGCCATTCCACACGTTTGTGGAGCTCCTTGTAGAGGGCGTCCACCAGTTTCTGGTGTTTTTCCCGGTTTCCCAGGCCCAATATGGTATCTATAATTCCACGTCCATTCATGAATCTCAGGTAGAAAGCTTCAAAGTCTATAGAGCTTGCTATCTTCTCCAGGTCATCTGCATCATAGCCCTTCTCCGCTGCGATCTGGATGTACTTTTCCGCCTCATCTGACCGGGCATGGTCACCTACAGCCGCGATACCTGGTAAATGCAAGAGTCTGTCCTTTACTTCCGGGTTGATCATCCCGGCCAGTTCCACTGCCAGGGCCCCGGCGGTGATGTTGGAATCCCCACCAACCAGGTAGGGATTGACATGGACGTCCACGTACTCATCCACTGCGACTTTCCCATCTTCCACAACTCCCGGATAATGGTGGTCCACAACCACCACCTCGATGTCGTAGATCTTAACCTTCATTAAAGCCATAATATCCTCTTCTGTTGATCCATTATCCATAAGCACCAGCAGGGGTAGTTTCTGGCCGTGTCTTTCCAGATCTTCCAGAGCGAAGGATAGGTCCTTCACCACATCCTCCAGTTCATAGAAGGGTGCCTTGCTGGGTGCTCTTTTAAAGAAGTGCCATTCTGCATCGTTGCTGTTGTTCATATCCTTTAAGAGGGGGACTACCGCCTTTTCAATGGCCACACCGGCACATATACCATCTGCATCGGCGTGGTGCCTTACCAGTATGGAGCGACCGTCTAAAACAGCTCTTCTTATGGCCTTCGCTGCTCTGCGCATGGGCTCCTTTAAATCATTTAAGACCCTACTTTCTATTAAAAATTCAGTTCCCTCTGGTTCTGCCTTCTTATCTATGGCCTCGTCGATGCGCTGTCTTGCTTCCTGGGATTCTGGTCCGTGAAGTCTTTCAATGGATTCTGATTCGATCTGTATCTTACCACTGTGCAGGGAGACTTCCCCGGTTACCTCTACGATGTTTCCCATGTTCAGGTGGGGGTAGACCCGGATGCCCGGCTGGTCGAAGGCAGCTGCCCAGGTGGTACCTGTCTCATCAGATACCGTGAATATGGTGGGGCCGCTGGTCTGCTGTATCTGTATTATCTCACCTACCAGCCGGACTGTTTTGCCCATGGATTTGGTGGTGATATCCCCGATCCTGGTACGTGCTATGTTCCTCTTTACTTTAACCAGTTCGTAGTTATCTTTTACTTTGGAGGAGGTTATCTCCAGTTCTCCCCTTCTCTGTTTAGCACCGGTTACCTTCACTATGATTTCATCTCCCTTACCTTTGGTAGATGAGCTCGTACGGAGCAGGCCGTATAGGTTTTTGGCTAGACTCACGAAGACTCCGTAGTTTTCCACCCGGCTTACGGTTCCCTTGTAATTTCCTCCCAGCTCCACATCCTCAACTTCCGCGTTTCCCGGTAGAATATAGACTACTGGTTTTTCTTCCTGGCAGTCCTGGCAGTAGTCACCTGATTTTATGGGTTTCCCACATTTCCTGCACTGGTTTATTTCACCTTCACCGGAGCATTCCGTGCATGTCTCCCTGACTTCGATTTCACCCTTACCTTTACAGGTGCTGCAGGGCACTTCCTGGTCTTCGTCCAGTTCAAATCTCTCCCGGGCCTGACTGGATATGCCCTTCACATGGTCTTTCACATTTAACTGGCTTTTTACTCCGGTTCCATGGCAGTCTTCACAGATCTTATAACTTAATACTTGGTATCCTTTTCCTTTACATTCTGGACATGTTCTCTTCATTTTTAGCCTCAAAAAATAATATGATATTAGCGGAAATCTATTAAAAAAGTGGATTTGTGAAATTAGGATTATCTATTTTGATGATAATAATTATCTACATGATTAAATATATCTACTTGAACTTGGTGGGATTCTGTCTCACTATCTCATCCCGGTTCGCTTTGTATTGCTGGGCATGGTTCATGTAATTATTGGCCGCCAGCAGGTGGGTGTTAGCACTGGTAGTCTGGTTGTTTTGTAACAATTTTATGGCTGTGTTTAGCTCCGATGTAGCGTTCATCTTAGCCTGTATCTCCAGGAGTGCGTTTTGTATGTAATCTATGAATATTCCATCGTTGGTATTTTTAGCCGAAGTCAGGGCGGACTGTGCAGATGTCTGGGCCAGTGAATATTCATCCATAGCACTGTTACTATCTTTTAAAGCCTGATTTAGAGACATCCTGTTAGCATTGACTGCGGATCGATTGTAGAACTCATCCCCCTTCTTCAGATGTACGTTTATGGTGCTGGCCATATCATTTATATTACTTATTTCTGACCCTATACATCCGGATAGAAATACTACTGCGAGTATTACAGCAACAATCAAAATCCTATTCATATTTTTCACCCTAAGACGGCTTTAAATTTAGATCATAAGTTATCTATAAAATAGTTAATTATTATGTTAACTAATTTGTTGTGGTTAATTAAAAGTATTGCGTTAAATTATGTGTTATTAAATAAAAATATTTTTATTAAATTATTGTTTAAGGTTTGTTGTAATAAAAATTAACAAAAAAGAGGGGTGAAGAAAGGTTATTCCCATTACCCTCAC
>WOYJ01000155.1 GCA_011620845.1 Methanobacteriaceae archaeon | reverse complement strand
TTATGTTGCCATGACCAGGGCTCAAGATATTCTAGTAATATCTACAGCCAATAAAATCAATGTTAAAAAAGTTGGTTATTCACCTTATGTTAAAGAGATAGAGAAAATTGAGAAGGTTTTAAATACATGTGACCTTAATGAAGGTTGTAAATTAAGAAACCTTTCTCATGATGAACCTATATCTCTAAGCTATTCTTCTATTGACACTTATAAAACTTGTCCTTTTAGATACCAAATGAGCTATGATTATGGTTTCGAGTATCCGCCATTTTTCATGCAAAACTATGGAATTATACTCCATAACTGTTTGAACAAACTTCACTCATCCATGAAGATGAATGAGGAGATCAACGGGGCTAAAATAAGGCATATCGTTGAAAGATGCTGGATTCAAATCCATAAAAATAAGAAAAACGATGAACTAGAAAAACGAAGATTAGAAAGAAGCTTATTAGATTATTATCACGATGTAAAAAATGATATAAAAGAGGTTATATCAACAGAAGAGCCATTTTCTATTTCCAAAAAGAATATGGAAATAAATGGAAGGACAGATTTACTTATAAAAAATAAAGCAGATGAAATAGAACTAATTGACTTTAAAGCCAGGGATATAACAGGAATAGACCTATTAGAAGTTGAGTTTCAGCTTAAGATGTATGACTATGCATTGAAAGACAAATATCATATCGATAAACTCTGTGCTTACACCTTTAAAGATAAAGCTAAGACTTATTTTGAAACGAATGAAAAGGATTTGGAAGAATTAGACAGCAAATTGGAAGATATTTGTGAAAAAATTACTAATGAAGAGTTTGATCCTAAAGAAAATGAATTCTGTCCACAATGTATTTTTAATTTCTGTTGCAGGTGATAATATGCATAACCAATTTAAAGATTTCTATGATGTAGTAAGAGAAAATTTGGATTCATATAGGGGAGAATACGAGAGATTCGTTGATTACGGACCTGATTTATTTAAATTACTTGCAGATGTGCTTAATGAAAAGAGTTTAAAACCAGAATTAAGATTAAAAGTCTGTGCGGCTTTAGGTTACTTTGTTGCTCCTTACGATGTATTTCCTGAAGTGATATATGGTCCACATGGCTATATCGATGATGTATTCCTCTGTACCTATGTAATTAATGAATTGGAAAAGAAGATGGGATACGATTTTTTAGATAACTTATGGGAAGGGGAAGAAGAACTGGAAGATGTGCTTGACATTTGTTATAAACAATCGATGGAGATTCTTGGAGATAAAACTGATGCTATTTTGTTTTATGTGGGATTCAATGAAAAAGATGAATAGTGATTAAATGCCCATTAAATTAGATGTTGAAAAAGGAAGCAAAGTTGCAGAAACACTTTATAATTGTTTCAATACAGATGGTATCCATGTTCATACAGATATGCCTGAAGATATACTCCCAGAGGGAGTAGAGGGAGGTTCTTTAGAACATGTATTGTTTATTACCTTAACTGTTTCTTTAGATTATATGAGAGATGCACCTACTTTGTGGGAGTGTACAAGAAAAACATTTGACGATCCAGATACAAATTATTTATTTCATCCAGATAAGGTGAAAAACATTTCTCATGATGAATTAATTAAAGATCTACGAAAGTATAAATTGGCTAAAAGACCTAATCAGGATTCTAAAATTTGGATTACCAATTCAACGACTTTAAATAAGTATTATAATGGTAATCCACTTGAAATTTTTAGAGGCTTGTAATTGGAATTCTTTAAAAATCCTTAAACGATTAAAAAGTGAGAATTTCTCATATTTAGGTGGAAATAAAATTGGACCTCTTTGGCTTAGAATGCTCAGGGACAATGTAGGAATTAGTAAATTAAAAAACCTAGAAAAAGTTACTATTCCAGTTGATGTTCATGTTGCTAGAGCAACTTTAGCTACAGGAATTGTTTATGGAGAATTTAAAGGTAGATTAGATGAGGTTTTTAATGAAATAAGAAATGTATGGTTTGAAAGTGTAGAAAGATTAAAGATCAATGATAAAAAAAACATGTACAGTGGTTTTAAAGAAAAATAAAGTAATTTAATCTTTTAAATAACTATTTGGCAAATTTTTCAATATTCTCAATGTATTTTCCATTTAAAACCACATCTTTTGATAATAAAGATTTAAACATGTCCTCTTTATTACTTCTTCCTTTTAAATCTATTTCATAGCTTTTCCAAGGTTTTCCATTTTTAAAGAGATGGAAGTTCCACCGGATTCCGTTTGTAAGAACTCCATAACTATAATTTCCTGTTTTCATATAATTCAAAAAATGATCTTCACCCAGGGTGTTGCTATTTGAAAAATAGGTACTTAATCCCTTTACTTCAACTATTAATTTATTAGGGCCTTTTCCAAGGATATAATCAACTTTTTCACCTTTATTTCTCTTTGGAATAAAAATAGATTTTTCAAATTTAACTTCAGATAATTTTGTAGTATCCCAACCCATATTATTTAGAAAAGGAAGAACTATGCCCTGT
>WOYJ01000186.1 GCA_011620845.1 Methanobacteriaceae archaeon | reverse complement strand
GTTTACGTATTAATTTCTTAAAGTTAGATTTATAATTTAAAATTCTTAATTTAATATTAGTTTAAAATGAGATATTATCTTATTTCAGTGGATTTAAATAAGTTTTAATTTGATCCTGGTGGTCTGTAAAACCAAATCGTTATTTATATGATTAACCAATTCCCCTTTAGGATCATCAAATAATAAAAATTAGATACATTATAAATGTTGTAAGTGAAAAAAATATACGGAGAAAAGAAATGCAAAAAGAATCAATGTGGATAATCATTTACGTTATAATTGCTATTGCTGCATTTTTATCATTTCTAATTCATGGAAATTTTTTGGATTTAGCTATAATCCTTGTTCTTCTTCCTATCTTTTTCATCCTGATGTTTAGGATTAAAAAAATCAGTTTAAGTTATTATTAAGAAGTTTAGTCGGCGCAATAATAATCCAAATTTTAGCTATGGTGTATATTTACTTAAACATATCTTCATATCTAAAAACCACAAACGATTATCTGTATTTTTATGGTATTTTAGGATGGATAACACTCACTACGATTTCATTGGTTTATATATATCGTCGTAGAGACCAAATAACCAATAATCATAATTAATAATAAATTATGTGAACATCTATACAGTTTGGGTTCCAAGTTATAAACTTTGGGGACTGATACCCATACCCGGACACAATGAACTCGCATAAAGTAACATATTACACATATCATTATGTGGAAGTGAAAGTTAATCAGGCAAGACAGGATTTTATGTTTGATTTGTCATGGACTGCACTTGGTATTGCACTTGCACCACCTAGTAGTGGAGCGTCTCTGGCTGCGACACTTATTACAACTGCACCAATTTAGTGAGAGATATATCTAGGAATTATAATGCAATATTTTATGGTGGATCTGCAATGGAAGCATATGTTGATGGTAAATTAAGGATGAAACAAGAATGGTTTAATATTGAAATTTTTGATTATAATGGAAAACAAGTGTATCCTTATAGTAACCCTTTGGATAACTTTTATCAACAAAAACCAATTTTACCCAATTGATATTTGGAAAAAAAATTGATGAGAAAATGTAGACATGTTGATTAAATAAGAAGAAAGAATTAAATGAATTTGTAAGAAACTCATATAATGAAAAAGGATCATTAAAACATTTTTCTTATATTTTTTTATTTTAGTCTTTTAAAATCATATTCAAGAACTTAATCAGCGTTTAATGGAGTTGTTATGTATAGTATTTATGAAAGGAGCAGAATTCATACTTGGCCTTTTCGCTTTATTAATATTAGTCAATTTAGATGGCTACCTATTAATTATTCCCATGCTATTTATTTGTTTATACTTTTTGTTACAGGTACATTTGATTTATTAAATCATAGGAATATTTCTCATTTGATATTTGTTTCACTAATATTAGTGATATTGGGTTGGTAAGTTACATTCTACTACCTTCTAATAATTATGTGACAATACGGGATTGGTTTACCATCATTGGGATTTCAATAATGATATTTGGAGGAGTTATGTTTCGAGTTAGAGAGTGGAACAAACTGGAAAAGGCATGAGAAATAATTTCAAGCCTGAATTGTACATATTATAGGCCAGAGAGTGTTATTAATACATAATTTGGTACTGTTTTATCTGGAAATAGTTTCTCTGGGAATTATTTAACGGATTCATCTAGTGTGGATACTGGTGAGGTGGTGATGCCAGTACGATTTATAGTTGTGAACCCGCTGCCTTAGCAACCATTTTAAAGAAATTAAGGATATATGCTACTAAAGCTGAATTATCTCAGAAAGCAGGAACTGATATATGTGACTTTGTTTGATCCTAACTTAGGAAAATGAAATAATGATTATAATTATATATTTTAAGGAGGTTTGAATGTGTCTAGAAATAATATTATTGTATTGATAGTTTTTATGGTCATTGGTGTTTTAGGACTTGGATTTTTAGTTTATTTTGATTGATGAGGATGATAATGATGTGAATGGTATATCTACTTATTCAGGAAATGGTGTTAGTTTTGATTATCCTAAAGCATGGGTTTTAGATGAAAGATCCTCTGGACCTGTTTCTGGAACTAAAATTGTCTCAGTACAAAAAATCAGCTCGGAAAATGAAAAGGCCCCATCATTCCAGGTCACAATAGTACCAGATGCAACAGGACATGGAAGCATCAGATCGTTTTTTGAGAGCTCAAATTCTCAATTAATCCAAAATAAGACCATACAATTAGACAATACAAATACTACAGCAGTTTTGTTCATATATATGGATCCAAATTTTGGGAAAAGGAAAATGATGGAAATAAATCTTGTAAAAAAAGGTTATCAGTATTTATTGTTATTTGAAACTTCAGAATCGGATTTTGATAAAGAAAAACCGAATTTCGATATGATACTTAACAGTTTCAAAACTAACTGAATCATACAAAAAGATATTTACTTTACTGACATCCTTGGATACAGATTCAATTAGTAGTAAACTGGAGAAAAAGTCAGAAACAAC
>WOYJ01000103.1 GCA_011620845.1 Methanobacteriaceae archaeon | reverse complement strand
TTGTTATATAGATATTCATTTATAAATATTTACTTGATTCATTAAGCCAGGAATTTAAATAGAATAATTGTTTATTAAATTTAATTACCTATTCATATCCCATATTTCATCAATTCTTTTATGGGGAAACAGGCCCCACACCGAACACATCCAGCCAGTGCTTTAGAGGGATTTAAACCACACTCCCTGATTATATCCAGCCATTCCGTGTAGATCTTACCTGCATCCCCTATTGTAGGGGGTTTATGTTTCTCAAAATCAGCCCCGTATAAGGGACGGAAAGGCTTTGGCAGAGGGATGGCTCCTGTTTCTGCTATCTTCTGCATCCCCTCAATGGTCGAATCTGGCGGTTCCAGGCCGATAAGTGTCCAGGAACTGACCTGATTATCACCCAGAATATCGGTAGCGGTTCGCATGGCCTTGAAGTAATCCTCTGGTTTATTTTCTCTTGCTTTACCTGGTATCACTTCTTTCCGGGCGGATCCCAGGTAAACTTCCAGGTTGAAGCTCATGGCATCGGTACCCACCGAATGGAGCCTTTCAATCTTGTCCTTACTTACCGGGCCGATCTCTATAAAGGTAGGTAGTTTGCTCACCTCCCCTATCTGAGAAATGGTATCTTCATATAACCTGGACTCATCTGGAAGTTTACCAGCGTTTATATTAATATCCCTGGGTTTTATTATCGCGCTTCTCCTTAAAAGATCTTTACTTTGGAGATCCGGGTTGTATTTATCCTCTATATCGATACATGTCCGCAGTCCAGGGTTTTTTTCTATGGTTTCTATTGATCGGGCGATTTCGGTGGGTTTCTGGAAAACCACATCTTTGCCCACATCTATGATGCAGAATTTACAGCCCTGACCCTGTTGTTTATAGGTGCAGTAATTAGAAAGTGCGGTAGCCAGGCTATCCTTACCATGTAGCTGAATCTTATCTCTTAGGGGTGTGTTGAGCCATTGAGGCTCCCTCAACGTGGCCCTGGTAACCTTCTCACCATCTTTCAGGATCCATCCCTGGTTATCTATTATTTTAAATTCATAGGGCGACTCGGAGAGATAAGGCTGTAGAACTCCGATGTTACAGGCTTCTTCACCTTCTATTAGAAAAGATTTTCCACTGCCAGCTACTCCTGCCCGGGATTTACCGCCTTCGGCGTATTTTTCTGGCACTATCTCTCTATAGTAAGGCTCACTTTCATCTACTCTTATCCCCCTGCAGAGTAACTCTATTTTTGTTCTGGTTTTAGCCTTCAAAGTTGACATCACTTCTTTTAGATCTGTACTTAATCATTTATCCAGTTTTAGATCTATCCCAACGCCTTCTCTAAATCCCCTATAAGGTCTTCAACATCCTCCAATCCTATAGATAGACGGATTAAATCATCGGTGATACCTGCTTTTATACGTGCTTCTCCATTCATAGATGCATGGCTCATGGTGGCTGCGTGTTCTACCAGAGAATCAGCCCCTCCAAGGGACTTTACCATAGAATATTTCCAGTTTCCTAAGGAATTCCGGGATTTCCCCCTCGATTTTAAATGAAACCACTCCACCGCATCCATCTGTTTTTTTTTGCTATTTCATGGCCCGGGTGTGAAGGTAGCCCTGGATAGAAAACTTCCTTGACACGAGGGTGCTCATCCAGGTACCGGGCTATTTTCATGGAACTCTCTGCGTGCCTGTCCATCCGTACTGGTAGGGTTTTAATACCACTTAAAACCAGCCAGGAGTCAAAAGGTGAGGCGTTGGTGTCCATACCATTGAGCAGGAATTGGATTTCCTTGGAAAGTTTTTCTGTGGTGGTAACTATAGCCCCTCCTATAACGTCACAGTGCCCATTCATATATTTTGTGGTGGAGTGAAGCACCAGATCGATGCCGTATTCTATGGGTCTCAGGAAGTAGGGGGGGTGGAGAATGTGTTATCGCAGACAGTTAAATATTTCATGCTCACTGGCAACCCGGGAGACCATTTCCAGGTCTGTAATATTTAAAAGGAGGGTTGGATGGTGTTTCTATCCATATCATCTTTGTGTTGGGCTTTATGGCATCCCGTAGTTTTTGTTCCTCATCCAGCCTCATGAAGGTAAATTCTATCTCAAATTTGGATATTATCTCTGAGAAAAGTCTATGGGAACCCCAGTATAGATCGTCACATGATATAACATGATCACCAGCTTTAAGTAGATGGATTGCCGTGGTTACTGCCGCCATACCACTGGCAAATATAAATCCATGATGTCCTGCTTCTAAATCTGCTATGGCTTTGCCTAAGGCGCTTCTATTGGGATTGTTGGTCCTTGAATAGTCATGCTCCCCTGGTTTGTCGAAATCTTCAAACAGGAAGGTAGAAGTCTGATATATGGGTGTGGAAATTGCTCTGGTAACAGGATCGGGCTTTCTTCCATTATGTACTGGTTTTGTATTGAATCTCATGGTTAAAACTCCCTTCTAAAATATAGAAATAGAAAAGTGATGGTATTTATAAAATTAGACCACTTACCATATAAATATAACAATTGTGA
>WOYJ01000074.1 GCA_011620845.1 Methanobacteriaceae archaeon | reverse complement strand
TGTTCAGTTAAAATATCATTTGAAATCCTAATTTTGAACATTGTATAAAAATTTCATCTGAGGGACGTCAAACCTACAAAAAATTTTCTCGCCGGAAGTCCATTTCCCCATAGTTTATATATATGGATTTTCAATCATTAACCACCTATAAAAATGAAACAAAAAATAGCGTTCGAGGGGAAAGTCACACTATGATAAACATAGGAATTTTAAACTTACAGGGAGATGTCCAGGAACACCTGGAAGCCACCCTAAATGCCGCCGGAAAAATGGGCATAGAATGTGAAATTTCAAAGGTGAAAACAGCCGGTGAAGTTTCAAAATGCCACGGCCTCATAATTTCCGGGGGAGAAAGCACCGTAATCGGGAAACTCGTAAAAGAAGAAGGCATAGACCAGGTCATCAAAGAACAGAAAATAGCAGTGCTGGGTACCTGTGCCGGGATGGTGCTACTGGGAAATAAAACGGATTACCAGCAGCCTCTCCTGGGACTCATAGATATGCAGGTTAAAAGGAATGGGTTCGGTAATCAGAGGCTTTCATTTGAGAGGCAAATTGAAATATTCGGTGAAAAATTCCCCGGAATATTCATAAGAGCGCCTTACGTCAGTGCAGTTGGAGATGGAGCCGAAGTACTGTCCCAGATTGATGATAAAATAGTGGCAGTTCAGAAGGGAAAATATCTAGCCATGGCCTTTCACCCAGAACTCACTCAGGATACCAGAATTCATGAATATTTCATAAAGGAGGTAATAAATTGTGTGGAATAGCAGGAGTCGTATTTAAAGATGGTAAAATTCATCCAGTAGGGAATTTCATGACTAAGATGCTGGAAGCCCTACAGCACAGGGGACCGGACTCAGCCGGATTCGCCATATATGGTGGTCTTGGACTTTTAGAAAACGAGTACCTTTTAAACATAGAAATCAAAGAAACCCCTGGTCTTCTAGAACAGGTTAAAAACACGGTAAACAGCACCACCCCCATTAAAAAGGAAGAGATAATCCCCTCTGTGGAAGATTATATCATCTACCGTTGTAAAATAGCCCTTAATTCATTTAATGAGCTGAAACCACTCATCATGGATATCGATGATATAAACAACGTTATAGTCTTAAACGGCAGCCACTCATTCGAGATGATAAAGGATGTGGGGCTGGTTAAGGACATCGCAGAACGGTACAATACCCAGGATAAGAAGGGGACCCACGCCATCGGCCACACTCGATTTTCCACAGAAAGTCTGGTGGACCGGTACCACGCCCATCCTTTCCAGAGCTACATCATCCCAGATATAACCGTGGTGCACAATGGACAGATAACCAATTACTGGAAGATAAGAGACCCCCTGGAGAGGAAAGGCCACATCTTCGAGACCACCAACGACACAGAATGCATAGTCCACTACATAGCAGATAAACTGAATGAAGGCTATAAACTCGAAGAAGCCTTAGAACAATCAGTAAAAGATATGGACGGACCATTCTCTTACATCATAGGTACACCCAATGGAGTGGGTATTGCCAAGGACCAGTTAGGACTCAGACCGGGTGTTATGGTTGAAAATGAGGAGGTGTTCGCCATAGCATCTGAGGAGATTGCCCTTAGAGAAGTGATGGACACCCATGATATCGATCAGATTTCACCAGGTGAGGCCAGGGCTTACACCATATAATAAGGATTACACCATAAAGAGGAAAAAGGAGTTTTTTAAATGGAAGAAGTTATAATCGACGCCCAAGGAAAAACATCCCGGGAGGTAAACCAGATCCTGAAAATATCCTGCAAGGATAAAGATAAATTTATAATCAAAAACCCCAATGCCATGCACTACATAGCTGCCGGGTTAACCGAACCAGTGGATGTTGAAATAGACGGTTCAGCAGGATACTTCGCCGGCACCATGATCCACGGCGCCCGGATACACATAAATGGAAATGCGGGATGGTTCCCTGGAGATAACATGACTGAAGGAGAAGTAATTGTTGACGGCTCTGCAGGTGATGGGGTAGGTCAGGGCATATACGGTGGTACGGTGGTAATTAGAAGAGATGCCGGCTCCAGGACAGGGGAAATAATGAAAAATGGAACCATCATCATCGGTGGAAACTCAGGATTCATGACGGGACTCTTCATGATGGGCGGACGTATCATCATCCTGGGAGATATATCAGACGATGCCGGCGAATCCATAATCAGGGGAGTCATCTACATCAAAGGAGCCATTAAAAGCCTGGGAAAAAACGCCAAGGTGGAAGAAATTAACGATGCCGATAAAAAGGAATTAAAGGAGCTCCTTCCCCAATACGGGTTCAATCTAGAACGTGAAGAATATGCTGATTTCAAGAAGATAGTCCCTCTAAGTAAAAGACCATTCTATGGTAAAGAATCAGAAGAAGGATAGGAGAATTGATGACAATGGAAAGTGAAACAAAAGATAAAGTGGCCATGGTAGGGACACCCTGTCATATGACAGCCGCAGCGAAAATAGACACATTCTCAGATTATCTGGGTGAATCACCCCTGGATATAAAAATAGGCCTTTTCTGCATGGAAAATTTTTCCTACTCCTACATGAAACAACTCCTAGAGGAAAATGGCTATGACATGAAGGACGTCATCGAATGCCGGGTAGAGAAAGGTTATTTCTGGTTCTATCTTACCGAGGGCCGTTTGTTCAAGATCCCATTAAAGGAAGCTAAAAGCTGCATGAGAAAGAACTGCCAGATATGCATGGACTACACCTCTGAAGACTCAGACATATCAGTAGGTTCTGTAGGATCCCCTGAAGGATGGTCCACTATCATAGTCCGGACAGAAAAGGGATTAAAATTATTAGAAGATGCAGAAGAAGATAATTACATAACAACCAAACCAATAGAAGATTCAGGACTTAAGCTACTCGAAAACCTGGCTCGCAAGAAGAAAAAAGAAAATAAAGCAGAGATCACCAAAAGGGAGCATGTGGGAAGACCAGTACTCTACCGCAGATACATCTCAGAGGATGATTTTGCTGAAGAAGTACGTGAATGCCAGTTTAAAGATCTTAAAGGAGATGTGGTAGATGTAGGTGCCTGCGTACTCTGTGGGGCCTGTTTACTGGCCTGTCCAGAGAACATCATAGTGATAGAAGACAGGAAACCACAGCTTAAAGGAAAATGCCCAGAAGGATGCAACCTCTGTTACGTGGCCTGTCCCCGGACTTATAATCCAGAAAATGAACCACTCATAGAGTCGGATAAAAAACCACTGGGCAATTACCTGAAAATAATATCTGCCCATGCACCCATGATAAAAGGCCAGGATGGAGGAGTGGCCACCGCACTTTTAAACTATGCCCTGGCACAGAAAGTGGTTGACCAGGTGGTTGTGGTGGATAAAAGCAGGGAACATCCCTGGAAACCGGTAGCCAAACGCACCGATAACTTGGCGGAAGTTCTAAGTGCATCAGGTACTAAATATGCTGCCTGTCCCGTTTTCAAATCATTAAAAGAGGAGCAGAACTAAGGAGGAGTTAGAGTTGCCATTTAAAATAGAGAGAAACCAAGAACTATGCAGGAGAAACTTCGATAGGCCTGGATGTTGCTGGTACATGTGCGATAACCGTGACGAAGAACTTTGCCAGAATTGTTACTCTTGCCTTAACAACTGTCCCCATGAAGTTTACGAGATCGTGGATGACGAACCATACCCCTTACACCATGAAAATTGTGTGGGATGCAGGATCTGTGAAGAAATGTGTCCTAACAATGCCATCGAAGTTAACGCCGTGGTGGAAGACCGTAGAAATGTATGGTCCTTCGCGGATATGGTGGAAATTGAAAGGAAATCTGCGGAAGGTTCCTACAAGGTACGTGGTTGTGGAGCAACCAGAGTGGTTCCCACCTTCGATGACCTGGTGGTGGTTCCTGCCCAGGTATCTCGGCCACCCATTGATAAATATAGGGAGCCCTGTAACACCAGTGTAACCCTGGGCTCACGATTTGCTGAAAACCCACTGGTCCTGGACACGCCGGTGATGATAGCCGCCATGTCCTTCGGAGCCCTGAGTAAGGAGGCTAAGATAGCCCTGGCCATGGGCGCCACCCTGGCCGGTACAGCTACCAACACCGGGGAAGGCGGAATGCTCCCTGAAGAAAGGAAATACGCATCTAAACTCATAGCACAATATGCCTCCGGTCGCTTCGGTGTTTCAGCCAAGTACCTGAACAACTCAGATGCAGTGGAGATCAAGATTGGTCAGGGTGCTAAATCTGGTATGGGAGGACACTTACTGGGAGAGAAGGTAACCGCCGATGTATCACGTATCAGGATGATACCGGAAGGTACCGATGCTCTGAGTCCCGCCCGGCACATGGATATCGTAGGTCCCGAGGACCTCAGTATGAAGATATCCCAGTTAAGGGAGATCACCGACTGGAAGGTACCCATCATCGTCAAATTCACCTCTGGAAGGGTGAGTGATGATGTGAAGATCGCGGCCAAGGCTGGTGCAGACATCATAGTGGTGGATGGTATGCAGGGTGGAACCGGTGCCGGACCGGACGTGGTAACCGAGCACTCGGGGGTGCCCACCATAGCCGCCATAGTGGAAGCTGATGAAGCACTCAAACACATAAACTTAAGGGATAAAGTGAACCTGGTAGCGGGAGGAGGTATCAGAAATGGAGCAGATATGGCCAAGGCCATAGCCCTCGGTGCCGATGCAGTCTACATCGCCACCTCCGCGCTCATTTCCATTGGTTGCCGGGTGTGCCAGATGTGCTACGCCGGTACCTGCAGAAAGGGTATCGCCACCCAGAATCCCCAGCTTAGAAGAAGGCTGGACTATCTGGAAGGAGGTAAAAGGGTGGCCCGTTACATCGAAGCCATGACCGAAGAAGCGGTGATGCTAACCCAGCAGGCAGGTAACACCGATATCCTTAAACTGGAAAAAGATGACCTTCGCGCCTTAACTGTGGAGTCATCAGCACTTACCGGGGTTAAAATGGCCGGTTTAGAGGCACCTATCAGTTCTAAATAGGTTATTTTAAACACTATTTTTTAACTTATTCCCTTTTTTTAATGAATTTTCTATATTTTACTTAAATATTCTAAACATTTCATTACTCTTTTTTGTTTTTATTAAATTATTTTAAGGTCCTTATTTTGCAAAAATTCATTTAACAATGCTTAAATAGCAAAAAGATATATATTTAACGGAAGTATGCTTCCTCCATCCTTGAGGAGGTGTTCTTTTTTATGGTACTATTTAACGGAGGAATATATTTTATGGACCCAATTTTAAATTTAGGAGATACAGCCTAGATGCTTATCTCGACAGCTTTAATAATTTTAATGACAATTCCTGGATTAGCACTCTTCTATTGGGGGGGGGCTCATCAGGAGAGATATATGGGGAATTTTAGGAAATTTAAGCAATCCTTTCTTCAATGGGATATTAGAAACAAAGGCATTGTCCAAGGTCTGGACATCAACCTCCATGAGGAAGCCGGTTACAGACTGTAGATTAAAACCTTTAACGAACAGAAAAACTATAAAATCCCTGTAAATAAAAATATTTCTAGCAAGCTAATTTGTTTGAGGAATAAAAAATGAAAAGGATACTAACAGTTATAAGACCAGATAAACTCGAGGATGTGAAGGATGCCTTAGAGGAGATCGGGTGCCATGGATTGACCGTGAAATATGTTAAAGGCAGAGGAAGACAGTTGGGTATTACCGAGAGTTATCGAGGCCATGATTACAACGTGGATGTCCTTCCTAAAGTGGAAATCGAAATAGTAGCCAAAGATGAAGATGTAGAAAACATCGTGGATACTATCGTAAAAACTGGTCAAACCGGATATATTGGAGATGGTAAGATCTTCATATCAGCTGTAGAAGAAGTGATAAGGATAAGAACAGGTGAAAGAGGGGAAAACGCCATATAAATAGTTTGGTTTTTTCTTAGAACTTTTTTCTTTTTTAAATATGTTCTTTCTTTTTTAAACTGATTGAATATAGTTGATTCTACTTTAGTTTCATCGTATTTACAAATTATATTTTACTTTAGTCCTTATTATACAAATTAGAATTCCAACTTTAGTTCCATAATATGTACAAATTGTAGAATTTTGTGAACGATCTGAATTTTTATATCAAATTTTGTGAACATTCGGTATCTTCTTATTTTACTTTGTGAACTTAATCGAAACCTTTATATTGTATGAAACCAATTTTTTATATGCCGGAAGTATGTTTCCGTTAACCGGTCCATAAGATAAAAATTGACCCAAGTGAGGTGGTTAAAAATCAAGGGGGAAATAACAACTGAATAAACTAAAAACCAATTACAACAACTTAAAATTAAATTTAAAACAATGAAATTAACTAATAAGTCTTTAAAACGATAGCACCTTTTTTAAACTATCTAATACTAGTCAATAATAAGTGAATAAGAAAATAAATCTTTATAAATGGAGGAAAAAATTTATGGTAGATGCAGTACTTAACTCTGGTGACACTGCCTGGATGCTGATATCCACTGCACTGGTTATGCTGATGACTGTGCCTGGTGTAGCATTATTCTACGGCGGGTTGACCAAGAAACTCAACGTATTAAACACTATGTTCATGTCAATAATAGCCTACGCCATCACCAGTGTCATCTGGGTGCTTTACGGTTTTCCACTGGCATTCGGTGCGGATTCCTTTATGGGACTAATAGGAAGCCCGACTAACTTATTCTTTACAGGAATAGGGGTAGAACAACTATCAGCTGTAGCCCTCACCATACCTGAAACGGTGTTCGTGGCCTTCCAGATGACTTTCGCCGCCATAACCGTGGCACTGGTCTCTGGTGCTGTGGTGGAGAGGATGAAGTTCTCCAGCTGGATAGCCTTCGTGGTCCTCTGGGTCACACTGGTGTACGTTCCCATCGCCCACTGGGTATGGGGAGGAGGATGGTTATACGCGCTAGGTGCACTGGACTTCGCTGGTGGTACCGTTGTACACATCAACTCTGGTGTAGCGGCTCTGGCCCTTGCATTACTCCTGGGTAGAAGAAAGGAAGCCACTTTGTTACCAAACAATTTGGGATACTCCGTAATTGGTGCCGCTTTACTGTGGTTCGGTTGGTTCGGATTTAACGCAGGTTCAGCACTCACCGCGGGTGGTCTGGCTGGAAGTGCATTTATAGCAACCAACACCGCAGCTGCTGCTGCTGTGGTCTCCTGGGTAATCATAGACTACATAAAAACAGGTAAACCAACCTTACTCGGTGCCATAACTGGTGCAGTAGCTGGTTTAGTTGCCATCACTCCTGCAGCCGGTTTCGTAACCGTACAGGCGGCAATCGTCATTGGTTTAGTAGTCAGTGTAGTATCATACTTCTCTATAAGCTTCCTGAAAGCCAAACTGGGATACGACGATGCACTGGATGTATTCGGAGTTCACGGTATGGGCGGTCTATGGGGAGCACTGGCCACTGGTCTGTTTGCAGCGCCATTCATCAACGAACTGGGAACTGGTTTATTCTACGGAAACCCTGGACAACTGGTAACCCAGATCATCGCAGTAGTGGCAGTCGGTCTTTACAGTTTCATAGCAACCCTTATAATAGGTAAAGTAATAGACCTGATCATCGGTCTGAGGGTAGACGAGAAAGAAGAAATCGAAGGATTGGACACCAATCTACACGAGGAGACCGGTTACCGGATATAACCAAGTAGGTAGGTGAAAAATATGACGAAAGAGATAGTGGCCATAATTAGACCAAATAAACTGGACGATGTAAAAGATGCCCTGGAAGAAATTGGATGCCATGGTATAACCGTTACAGAAGTTAAAGGGCGTGGAAGACAGTTAGGAATAACAGAGAGTTACCGTGGAAGTGATTACCGAATAGATCTACTTCCCAAGACTCGTCTGGAAATAATAGTCCAGGACAAGGATCTAGAAGAAGTAATTGAAATCCTGGTAAAGACTGCTCAGACCGGAGATATAGGGGATGGGAAAATCTTCATATCTCCAGTAGAAGATGTAGTACGAATCAGAACTGGTGAAAGGGGTGATGATGCCGTTTAAATTCCAAAGAAAAGCAATATTTAAATAAAAAAAATATTTTTTTCTTTTTTTCCTCTTTCTTTTTTCTATTACTTTCTAATTCCAAAAATCTTCGAGATAACAGAATAAACCATCTTTAAAAGTAGGGAGGATAGTGTAAAAAAATATGTACCGAGAAATAATTCCAGGTCTCTATTTACTGAAGAGTAAAAAACCAAGTAGCAACTCTTATTTAATTTTAGGAGAAAAATTAAAGGTCTTAATAGATTCTGGAATCAGTCAACATTTTAATTTTATAACAAAAGACCTGAAAGATATTGGAGTTGATACACGCAGTTTAAACATGGTTATAAATAGCCATGAACATGTGGACCACTTTGGAGCTAACCGATATCTCCAGGAAAGAGTCCCCATCCTTGCTCATCGGTATGCTGCCACGAAAATCGTATCGGCAGATGATGAAGTGATGCTCTGCCGGGCCCACGGAGAAGATCCCACCGGCTATCAGGTTAACATGTGGCTGGAAAACCTTAACGTGCTGGACCTGGGAGATTGGTTTTTAAAAGTGCTACACACACCGGGCCATACCTCAGGATCTCTTTGTATCTACGAGCCCAGGCGAAAAGTGCTCATCTCCGGTGACACGGTATTTGCCCGGGGCACAATTTCTGATATCTCCAGCTCAGGAAGCTACGGTGAATATATAAACTCCCTGGCCAGGCTCAACACCATGAAAATTGACCTGCTACTACCCGGACACGGTGCTATATCTGTAGATGTGGAAGAGGATATTGAAAAGGCAATAGAAAATGCCAGGAGAAAACACGAGCATTTTTTAAACGATGATGAAGGTTAAAAAATTTTAATTTAAGAAGGGAGGTGTAAACATTGGGAATAAAAAGATAATGATTTTAGGGGGTAATTCAGGTAAAAATATAATATTAGGGAGAATATGTGAAAAAACGTGGAAACTGTGGCCATGGAATAAGGGAATGTCCACCACAAAAAACAGAAGCTGCACTTCTTCAGTGTACCTTCACCAGAAAGATTCGGATTCATGTATCATGTTTTATCGAAGGATATAAACGGTGTATTTGTACTTGTTGAGGATGGTTTAAAACCCGGTGAATTAGAAGCTCTAAATTTATATAAACAGACAGGAATACCCCATGTAATACTTGCTTACAGTGGAATTAAAGAGAGTGTTCCCCCTGATGTGGAAGAGAGTGTTCCCCTTGATCTTGAGGAACGTGTTCCCCCCTGGAAATAGACTTTAAAACTTTTAGGAAACTATTCAAGAAACGGAAATACCAGTTAAAACCCCTCCTGCTTAACCAGAATTTTATAGCCGGGATTGGTAATCTCTATGCCGATGAAATCCTCTACCAGAGCAGCATACACCCACTGAGCAAGGCAGATAAGCTGGATGAACCTGAACTCCGCCCACTTTTCAATGAGATGAAGAGGGTTTTATATAAGGCCATTGACTATGAAGATAGAATCAATACTTTACCATCTTCATTCCTACTTCCACACCGCTACTTAAGTGGTGAATGTCCCCAGGGAGGGGGAGGGGGTTTAAAGATCATAAAAGCTGGTGGGGGGACCACCTATTTCTGTCCAGGACACCAAAAATTATTTTATTTAAAAATCCTGTAATCACAACAAACATGGCTGTAATAACCGTTTTTCACCAAAAAAACTCAAATAAACCGAAAAATATTAGTAAAATATTTAAGTAAGTCAAGTATAGATTCACATGCACATAATTTTTAAAGGAGGTGGGAAAATTAAGAAAAAAGCCATAATGGTTATCATTTTATTATTTGCATTAACCATATCTTTAAGTCAATGTGCATTTGCTGCAGATACCTACACTAGCGCACAGATAAACCAGGCATCAACAAACGTAAAGAACTTCATAGAAAAAAATGACAGACTACCCAACTACGTAACCATTTCGGGTAAAAAGGTTACCACACCCCAGTTTTTATATCTAATGACCAGTAACGTGCAGAACATTAAAAACGGGAAAAAAGTATCAGTTACAAGTAGAACTGTACAAGCTCCCTCAAGCAGCACTGAAAATATAAAAATTGGTAACGTGCAAAAAGCATCATTCCTGACTACAAGCCAGAGCATAAGGAACACCATAATTTACACTGGAAGAGCACCGACCAGTACTAAAAATTCCATCGGAACCATGGGATATGAGAACATGGTCTACACTTACTCCAAAGTGTTGAACTTCTACAGAACCAACAATCGACTGCCCAACTATGTATCTGTTACTCCATGGCCTAAAAATTTAGGCTGGACCCAACTGTCCTTCACATATTATCATCAAACCACAGATTACACCTGCGGTCCATCATCGCTGAAGATGGCCTTCTCTCATTACGGTGTAACACTGAGTGAAAGTTGGCTGGCCAACAAAGCAAGTTCCAATGCCCAGATAGGGACAACCCAAAGTGGTATGATAAAAGCGGTGAACGCGGTAAATACAAATTACGGTACCAAATTTTCCATGACCACGGAGAGTTTCACCGGATGGAATGTAATACAATCCTATATCAGTAAAGGCATACCGGTTATAGTTCGGATTAAATCCTTTTTAACCCCTGGTGGTACCCATTACGCAATGATCAGTGGTATAAACCTGCAAACTGGGATGGTATGTTTAGGTGATCCATCCTGGGAAGGTAAAAATACGTTCTCAGTGAACCATCCCGGCGTTAAAAACCATTATGTAACCATGCAGTACCTGCAGAACAGTTTACAATGGGTTATAAGTAATGCCGGTATAAGCAAACCATTGATGCCTTTAATCAAAAACTAGAGAGTAGAATCTCTATTTATTTATTTCTTTTTTAACTAAATATCTATATACTCTTAAATGTTCTATGGGTGTCTTAAATGTTCTATGGGTGATTAAAATGGATAAGAAAGTGATAATGTTATAGTAATAGTTTTAATAATACTAATTGCGGTATGCCTGTATCTTGGCTCAGTTACACCACCAGAAAACCTCACGCAGTCATCCAATATTAACCATTCCAATGTGAGTGGAATTTTCGTGTAGAGGCAAAGGTGGTAAGTTCATGGTGAAAGTACCTCATAATTACCCTAGAGTGAAGGTACCTCATAACTTCCTTAAGTGAAGTACCTCATAACTTCCCTAGAAGGAAAAAATATCATTTCTTTTTAATTCATTCTGGCTCCAGATATCTTTCGGTGGTTTTCATGTAAAATATCCAGGAGAGGAAGTAGGTGAAGAAGGTTACCACCATGACTGGAATCATCTGGTCGAATATGGCCATGAGGTTAGCTGCTAAATGCATGAAAACCGCCAGGAAATAGTAGCGGATGGGTTTACTTCTGATAATTCCAAATGCAATTAGGGACGTGCTTGCTGCGTGGAAGAAGAGTCCTGGTAATCGGATGAGGAATGACACCTCATAGATGAACACGTAGATGAAGAATTCAGTGATACCAAATCCCAGCCCTACCAGTAAAGCCAGGATAAACAAGGAACGTTCACTAAGGGAATAACGGTAAAACAATGGATAAGCCTTGGCGAACTCTTCTATAAAGGGTGCCAGTAGTACTATGGTGATTACCTCTGTATAGATAACCGGTAGAAAATCATAGAAACTCTGGCCCAGTGCACTTAAAAACAGGGTGATAGGGATGCTGACCACAATTCCGGAGAGGAGGAAAAATATTTTTTCTCTCCACATAAGTCTGTGTGGTCGTATAATGATCTGGTTATTCGTTTCTTGATACATGAATATTCACATCAAATGAAATTTTCTAAATAATGAAT
>WOYJ01000185.1 GCA_011620845.1 Methanobacteriaceae archaeon | reverse complement strand
TGAAGGTCTTATTCCTCGTTTTGCTGGAGGAAGACCATCTAAAACTAACAGACATAGAGAAAAACCAGCTTAAGGAGATTTTAAAGGAAAAAGGGATGATTGGACAACCAAAGAAATTCGAAAACTTATCTGTGACCGATTTAACGTGGAATACTGCTTAAAAACAAGTGGGAATCATTCTAAAAAATCTGGGAATAAAATTTGGAAAGCCATACTCTAAAGATTATCGGAGACCCCCCCCAAGACGCTGAAATAACAGTTAAAAAAAAATTAGACCAGAGTTTGAGCAGAAATCCAGATATAATCAGGGTTTTTTTGATACCACTCACAAAAAGAAGATGTAAATAAAATTTCTAAAACTAATACGGGCTGTAAACCCTTACGGACAGATAATGATAATCCTTAACAACTTCAGGTCCCATCATACCAAATTAACAACCCCAAACCGCCGAGAAACTAAACATTGACCTCATATTTTTACCACCATACTCACCAAACTTAAATCCCATAAAAAATACATCGAAAAACAATAAAAAAAAGAATTATCACCAGTATTCATAGAAAACACAAGAACAAACACAAAACTTAAGAGAAAAAAACACTTCAAAACACAACTCAAAAATCAATAACATACACCAAAAAATGGATAAAAAAAATCCTAACAAAAGTAAAAAAAGATTAGTTAACAACTATAATTTCTCTTTTTCTCTTTTTTTTAAAAAAATAAGAAAATTAAGAAAATTTTATAGCTGCGTATAATAAGTTTTCATACCGGCGTATAATAAGTCCTTCTCAATTCCCGTAATTTGGCTTCACGGCTTTCATCTTCTTCAACATCAATTTCACAGCACTCGGAAGCTTCTCCATTTTTACAGAAATAGGCTGGTGCTCCCCTTGCTTCCAGGTCGTTCTCTTTCCAGACGTCGCAGTCTTTACACTGGCATTCTTCATGGAAATACAGATCCCCGCAGATCGTTTTCCCAGTGGCACAATAAAGTTTGGGTACTTTTTCAGGGTCCACCACAAAACCACTATCAATATCTGCTGAACTTGCTTCCTCCATTTCTTTCCATTGATCTTTTACACACGAACTTTTGGCCTGTACCGGACACTCGGCACATAAACATTTTTCCATATTCTCCGGGTTAAAATCAATTTCAATCATTCTATCACCATCTTATTTATGTGCCCCTCCCTATTTATACATAATGTGAAATGGTGTACACTAATAGCAAGATTTATTATGCTGGACTGAAATAAGAGTATTTTATTTAAATTCAAATTTGGAGGAGTTCAATTGAGGCAAACATCTACCCCCAAGTGGCAAATTTTAATAGCCCTAGCACTGGGTACATCCATGGTTCCCATAAATGCAAGTATAGTTAACGTGTCTCTACCCAGTATAACAGAGTTCTTCGGGGCATCTGTGGCTACTTCACAATGGGTTTTAACCGCTTATCTCATAATGCTCCTGAGTCTAGTACTCTTTTTCGGCAGGTTCGGTGATTTCTATGGCCAGGAAAAACTGTACATGTATGGGGCGGTAGGGTTCCTGTTTTCCTCTGTTCTTTGCAGTTTAGCCCCTTCAATTCATCTCCTAATAATATTCAGGGCTTTACAGGGTATCACTGCAGCCATGATGATTTCAGTGTCTATTGGGATTATCAGAAGGGCATTTCCAGTTGAATATCTAGGAAGAGCACTGGGAATCTATTCCATGGCCATAGCTGCTGGCTTAGCTCTGGGCCCGGCCATCGGAGGATTCCTGGAAAGCGCCGGCAGCTGGACATATATATTTTTGGTGAACATTCCCCTGGGAATAATCAGTCTGATTATCTGTTACCTGGTCCTAGAAAGAAAGGATGGTGACGAGGTCAAATGGGATTTAAAAGGCACCATTCTGCAGTTCACTACATTATTTACCGTGGTTTATGGCTTAAATCTTGTTCAAACATATGGGTTGGATCTGAAAATTCCCATAATCGGATCTTTTGCCCTCTTTACCTTTATCCTATTTATCGTTAACGAAAAGAGAGTTGAATATCCCCTATTAAATTTATCACTCTTCAGTAATGCTAAATTTTCAGCCTATAACCTCGCTCTACTCTTCAACTATCTTTCTATGTACATGGTAATCTTCATCATGCCCTTCTATCTCCAAAAGGTTTTACATTTATCGTTAGGTAGTATAGGGCTGCTTTTAACCGTTTCGCCACTGGCCATGATGGTACTGGCACCGTTTTCCGGTTTCCTCTCCGATAAAATTGGATCGAGGTATCTGGCCTTTGCTGGATCCCTTATATTTGCCCTGGCCCTTTATTCCATGTCTTATCTTACCATATTTGCAAATTCCAGTGATTTGTTATGGAGGTTTGTAGTTCTGGGCCTCGGCGCAGCTTTATTCCAGGCCCCCAATAACCGGTCCATTATGGCCAGTATCTCTCGAGGGGAATCGGGTATGGTCTCCAGTATAATCGTTACCATGCGAAATCTGGGCATGGTATTTGCAGTTTCATTTGCCGGGCTGATACTCTACTCCACCATATCCCCCGATACACTCCAGTCACCCCTGTTATTTAATCTCCAGGCCTACAATTTCACCACCGGCATGCACAGGATAGTGATTTTTGGTGCGATTTTAAGTGTGATCATGGCCTTTCTATCCCTGATAAAAATTCACAGTACCAAGGTAGCGTTGAATTATATTAAAGATAAGATCAGTTGATAAACTGTATCTAAAATAGGAATAGTTAATTGAAATTAATTAAAAAACAAATCATCCAACAATAACCTAATTAAAAATAAAATTAACCAGTGAAAAGCCTAATTAAAAACA
Organism: Methanobacteriaceae archaeon; assembly: GCA_011620845.1. Taxonomy (GTDB): domain Archaea; phylum Methanobacteriota; class Methanobacteria; order Methanobacteriales; family Methanobacteriaceae; genus Methanobacterium_A. The sequence continues at coordinate 9,044 of WOYJ01000185.1, read as the reverse complement.
AAAATCAGTTGATTAAAACTAGATTAAAAAAATTCGGATCTATGGATAGAGGAACATATCACTAAAGTACCGACAATTCTTCAAAACTAAAGGTCTTCTTAAAGGGCTTCTCTTTTTTTTCTTCTATAACATGGGCTAGTAGACCTGGTAATCTTCCTATGGCGAAAAATCCGCATCCTGTTTTCCAATCAAATCCCATATCTGATAATATCGCCCCGTTTGCCCCGTCTATATTCATTTTTATCCCTTTTCTTGCCCATAGAAGTTCCTGCATGGACAAGGCCAGTTTCATGTGATCACCGAAACAGCCGTATTTGTAGGAAAGCTTGATCAATTTGGAGGCCCGAGGGTCTTCCTTATGATAACGGTGCCCGAATCCTGGGACTTTTTTCCCATTATCCAGGAAGTGGTTAACCAGTTTATCTGCTAGAAGGTCATGGGTTAAGTCGGAATTGTTTTTGTATTTGATGGCTTCCTGCATCACCTTCATGGAGATCTCTATGGCGCCGGCATGATTTTCACCGAAGGCCAGTAAACCCCCAGCTAAGCAGGATGCTACTGGTGAGCCTGCTGATGCCATGGTTCGGGCAGCCTGGGTACTGGGCGGGGTAATTCCATGATCACAGAATGATACTAATACTGACTGCAGCATTCGGGCCTGATTTGGGGTGGGCAATTCACCCTTTATAAGTAGATAGATTAACTCGGGGAGGGTTATATTTTCTATTAAATCCTCTTGTGAGTATCCTCTGGTTAAAAGATGGTTGGGTTCCACTTTAGTTATGGATGTTTTCCATCTGGAATTAACTGGTTGTATTATATCCTTCAGTACTTCCTTAGTTATCATAATCCATTTTATTCTACAACGATAATATTTAAATTTAACCATTAAGCCTATTCTAGTTCACTAATGAGGAAATAATGTTGTGCTTGTATAATGATCATCCCTCTTTTTATGATTAAATTGCACATTTAGTGTAATTATGAACACAAATAGTAACACTTATATAGTAATGGAGGGTTTAGTAAAGTTTGAGGTGATTTATTTGGATACCAAATATATAATCGGAGCAATTGTTGTAATAGTAGTAATAATTGGGGTTGCCCTCGTTGCAGGAGGCGCCTTTAACAAGCCCGAAGGAAAAGTAACAATCGTTGGTTCAACTTCAGTGCAGCCAGTTGCAGAGAAGCTAGCCGAAGCCTACCATCAACAAAATCCTGATGTGAACATCACAGTTCAAGGTGGAGGTTCATCTGTAGGACTTAAGAGTGTACAGGATGGTACAGCACAAATCGGTACATACTCTTCTAAACTGTCCGAAGACAAAGCACCTGGTATTGAACAGTACGTGATTGCAAACGACGGTATTTGTATTATAGTAAATAAAGACAGTAACATCACTGATCTAACTGTAGACCAGGTAAAAGAAATATTCGCTGGTAACGATAGCAGTTACACTGTAGTAACCAGAGAAGAAGGATCCGGTACCAGAGATGCATTTAGAGACCTGGTAATGGGCGGTAAAAACGGTACAAACATTACCAAATCTGCCATTGTACAGAGTTCAACCGATGCTGTTAAACAGGCTGTAGCAGGTAACCCTAACGCTATTGGTTTCATGTCCTTAGCAGATGTGGATGACACTGTTAAAGTTGTAAAAATTGATGGTGTAGAACCTTCAGCAGCAACAGTTAAAGATGGATCCTACAAAATACAGAGACCATTCCTGTTCCTGACTAAAGGCGCAGCTACTGGTGTAACCCTGGACTTCATCAACTGGTGTTTAAGTGCCGAAGGACAGAAAATTGTTCAAGAAGAAGGAGCAGTACCAGTATAACTGAATTCATCTATATAAACAAATGAGTGGGTTAACCCCCATTTTTATCCTATTTTTTTAACTGAATTTAATTTAGGTGAATTTTAATGAAAAAGATTGGTGTAGCTCTTTACAACAATTTTCAAGGTTCACAAGAATCCTTTTTTAATTTCTTACATAAATTAAACGTAGATTACGTGGAAATAGGTAAAGAATGGATCCCAGAACGAGACAGTATCGGGCAGACCAGGGATCTTCTAGATATATATGATTTAAAAGCCAATCTACATATCTCTCCCCAATACAACCTTGCTGAATTCGATGAAAAGAAATGGAAAAGAAACATCCTGGGAGTTTTGGGAGACCTGGGAATTTCCTATGATCTGCAAGTTGAAAACGCGGTCTTGCATTGCGGATGGGTAAACAGGGACGATATAACTCCTACAGTAATGGATGAAGGATTTGAAAGATTTGCTGAGGCATACCATTTAATTAATGATTACGCAAAAGATTTCTGTCTGAACATTGGATTGGAAAACCAGTGTACTGACGGATATAAATACTATTTATTCCAGGACACCGATAACGTCAACAAACTGGAGGAACTAATTGGTAAAGATATCTCCTATATTTTAGATGTGGGACACTTGGGAAGGTTAGGATTACCCCTTAACCAGATGATGGAAAGAATTGAAGATAAACTCATAGGAATACATCTACACGACTACAATGATTTCGGAAGGGATCATCTACCTGTAGGTATGGGTAATTTAAAAGTAAATGAATTATTCACCATGTTAAAGGGAAAAGACCTGTTTATAACCATAGAAAACCGGTCAGTCAACCATATTAAATATACTCTTTTACATTCTCCATTAACTGTTTTATGCCATCCAGCATACAAAGCATAAGATGAATTAAAAAAATTAATTAATATCCACATGACATTAGAATAATTACCATTATCAAAATTTTCACTTGAGAGGTGCAAGCGATGGCAAGGAATTGGGAAGAATTTCTAGTGGAGAAAGTGCTGCTACTGGCGGCCATATCATCTATCATTATAATACTTCTTATAATTGGATTCGTTATTCAACAAGGCATTCCAGCAATGGAACAGGTAGGTCCTTTAAACTTCATATTTGGAATGGACTGGAGTCCATCCTATGGTCTTTATGGCGTTTTCCCCATGATCGTGGGTTCACTGGGTATGACGGCACTGGCATTATTATTTGCCGTTCCATTATCCATTTTTGGTGCTATATTCCTGGCTGAAGTTGCACCAAAAAACATGAGGAAGATTTTAAAGCCAACCATACAAACACTGGCCGGTATACCCTCTGTTATTTACGGTTTTTTCGGTTTAATAGTATTGGTTCCCTTCATGAGGATACACTTTGGAGGCAGCGGTTTCAGTATGTTAACCGCCTCCATCATCCTGACGGTGATGGTGTTACCCACCATCCTGAGTATATCTGAAGATGCCCTCAGGTCCATTCCCCTGGAATATAAAGAAGCGTCTCTTGCACTGGGAGCCACCCACTGGCAGACCATCAAGAACGTGATCTTCCCGGCGGCACTACCCGGCATAGTAACCGGGATAATCTTAGGGATGGGCAGGGCCATAGGCGAAACCATGGCCGTGATCATGGTAGCCGGTAACACACCCATAATCCCCGGTTCTATACTGGAACCTGCCAGGGCCCTTACCTCTAACATAGCCCTGGAGATGGGTTACGCCCTTGGGCTTCATTATAACGCACTATTCGCTACCGGTATAGTGCTGCTCATGATGATCATAGTTCTACTGGTGATCACCAACTACATCAACTACAAACGTAAAGTTACCGTGGGAGGAGGTTACTTATGATATCCATGCCCAGAATCATTTCCCCCCACCATGCCCAGAAAATCATGAACGTAGTTCTCTGGGGAGTGGGTTTTCTAGCCATCGTGATACTCATCATCATAATAGGTTATATTTTATATAACGGCCTTCCCCAGTTCTCTCTAGAATTCATCTTTGGCAACCCGGTTGGCTCCGGAGAATCTGGAGGAATCTGGCCCATGATTGTATCCACCTTTTATGTGACCTTCATTGCACTCATAGTAGCCACACCACTGGGAGTACTGGCTGCCATCTGGCTGGCAGAATATGCCGGAGAGAGTAACTTAGTAAAGGCCATACGATTCGCTGCCGAAACACTGGCATCCATACCATCCATTGTATTCGGTTTATTTGGACTGACCTTCTTCGTGGTATTCTTACAGATGGGATTTTCAGTCCTTTCAGGAGGTCTGACCTTGGCCCTGATGGCCATCCCCACCATACTAAGAACTGCTGAAGTCTCCATTGAAGCTGTGCCACAATCCTATAAGGAAGGTAGTCTGGCACTGGGAGCTTCTAAGTGGCAGACCATTTATCGAGTAGTTATACCCGCCGCAATACCCGGGATCACCACTGGTATCATTTTGGGGATGGCCAGGGCCATTGAGGAAACAGCTGCTATATTATACACGGTAGGTGCTGCTCTGGCTATTCCTATGTCCATATGGGATCCGGCAAGGCCCCTCCCGTTGCACCTTTATATTCTGGCCACGGAGGGTGTATCACTACCGAATGCTTACGGTACGGCGGCTGTTCTGGTCCTTATAATTTTAATAATAACCATATCCACGAACTATCTGGTGGAAAAGTACACTAAAAAGATGATGGGTAGATAAAAATGGAAAATATAATAATTGAAGTTAAAGAATTAAACACATATTTTGATGAATCACACATTTTAAAGGACGTATATCTTGACATACCAAGAAATGCCGTAACTTCATTGATAGGGCCGTCGGGATGTGGGAAATCAACCTTTTTGCGAACGTTGAACCGGATGAACGATGTTATTCCAACATTTAAAAAGGAAGGAACCACCCTTTTAGACGGTAAAGAGATCTACGACCATGATGTCGATGTTGTTGACCTCCGTAAAAGGGTGGGTATGGTCTTCCAGAAGCCCAACCCCTTCCCTAAATCAATCTTTGAAAATGTAGCCTATGGACTCCGAGTTCACGGTAACAACGATAAGAAGGACCTGGAGCGAAGGGTGGAAGCCAGTCTTAAAGAAGCAGCCCTATGGGATGAGGTTAAGGACAAACTTGATGATTCTGCCATGGGACTTTCTGGTGGGCAGCAGCAGAGACTGTGCATAGCCAGGACCATGGCTGTTGAACCCGAGGTCATCCTAATGGACGAACCCTGCTCCGCATTAGACCCTATCTCCACCACTAAGATTGAGGATTTGATCCATAAACTCAAAAATGAGTTCACCATAATCATCGTTACCCACAACATGCAGCAGGCTACCCGTGTTTCCAAATATACCGCCTTCTTTTTACATGGAGAGATTGTTGAAAAGGGACTTACCGACAAGATCTTCATTGAACCAGAAGATAAACGAACAGAGGATTACATCACTGGTAGGTTTGGATGAGTTTAATGGTCACATCCTTTAACTCGGGGGTAATATGTACAACGTGGTATTAGAAAACAAATTAGAATCATTAACCAAGGACGTCCTGATTTACAGTAACCAAACCACCGACCGGATCGATAGAGCAGTAGACAATTACATAAATGATGATGTGAAACTCGCCAGGGAGATAATCAAATCAACCAATGAGATAAACAAGAAGAGTTATAATATAGAAGATGGTTGCCTGAAGGTTCTGGGACTTCACCAGCCAGTGGCTAAAGATCTCCGTATGGGGGCAGCCATACTTAGAATATCCATAGAGTTGGAGAGGATAAACGACTTATCTGCCTATATTTCAAGGTACACCATAGATTCTGAAGAGAGAAATTTAAAAATCCATAAACCCCCACACCTGATGTTCATGTCCCAGACTGTACAAAACATGCTCAAAGATGGAGTAGGATCCCTGATAAACCAAGACCTACATCTACTGAAACGTTCCACTAAAAACTATAACAACCTGCAGGACTTCTACAACCAGATGTTTTCCGAATACAATGAACTTACCCATGGAGGCTCACAGACCTATTTAATCCTTGTTGGGAGAAATTTGCTCAGTATGGGGCATCACATCATAGGAATGGCCGACAGGATAGCCTACTCTATTGTCGGGAAACGTGTGATGCATACTAAACTTTTCCACAACCTTTTAATGAGGTGAATTTAATATTATGTGGTTTCCTTCCAGTGAACCGGAAATGGTGATAAGAGGCAATTTAAAAAAAACTCACATACCTGATCTAGGTTACATAAGATTTATAGATAAAGGCAACGAATCCATCCTGTTTATAAGTAAAGAAAAAATAGTGGGAGCATGGTACCTGGACATAGATACACTGGAAGAATATTATGAAACTAAAGCAATGAAATTGATGATAATCAGCCCCGAATCCAAGGTAGAAATTTATAAGGTGAATGATAAACTTTTTAATACCATCCTGGAACTGAATGAGGAATGTAAATTATCGTTACCTGTAGAATTAGACTTCATAATTGATAAATATGATGTAAATAATCCGGGTGACCGGGACAAGTTGTTACTCAAATATGGAATACGAGACCCGTCTGAAAATGACTTAGACACTTTAATAAAGGAATATACGAAATAGGAGAGATGGAAGATGGCAAGAAAATCCCCGAGAATATTTTTCAGGAAAAGATTGAAGGAATTAAGAGATTACATGGAAGAAATGGGTAAGTATACCCTGGAAGCATATAAAGATTCTGTGGATGTCCTGTTTAATTATGATGAAGAGAAGATAGCCGCTGTCATGGATATCACTGAGAAAGTTGACCGGATGAACTTTGAACTGGAACAGAAAACCATGAGCATAATAGCATCCGAACAACCAGTTGCCAAGGATTTAAGATTCATAGAAGCATCTGTAAAGGTGGGAAGCCATTTCAAAAGAATGACTGGACTGGCATCTAACATCGCAGAAATATCCAACCATATAAAGGATGAAAAAATTCCAGAAACACCAAAAAAAGATATCGAAAATATGGTAGATCTAGTGGGGAGCATGGTCAGTAAGAGTATCACCTCCTTCCTAAATCAGGATGTGGACACTGTCCGGGAGCTGCATCACGATGATGATAAGGTGGACGACTTGTTCGATACCACTCTCAGGGACATCACAGAAAGCATGTTCGATGAGAAAGACGCTATTTATTACATGGTCTACCTTCTCTTTGTGGCCCGTTTCCTGGAAAGGATAGCCGATCGGTCAGAGAGTATAGGCAACCGTACCATATTCATGATCACCTGTGAGAAGCCCATGTAATTCTGATAATTTATTTTTTCTTTTATTTTCAAATCCTTTTTTTAAATTACCAACCAAATTTTTCAAACCCTTTTTCTAAATCAAAATACATATATTATAATTGGTATCTATGGTAGAAAATAAATTAACCAGATACAAAGAAAAACGTGACTTCAACCTTACCCCAGAACCCTACACCAACAAAAAAACATCCAGTAAACCAAGATTCGTGGTGCAGAAACATAAAGCCAGGAATCTTCACTACGATTTCCGCCTGGAGGTTGATGGGGTTTTAAAATCATGGGCCGTACCCAAGGGACCGTCCACTGATTACACCCAGAAACGATTGGCCATTCCCACTGAGGACCATCCCGTGGATTATATTGATTTTGAGGGAACCATCCCTGAGGGAAATTACGGTGCAGGGACGGTTATCGTCTGGGATACCGGTACCTATCGCAACTTAAAGGAGAAAGATGGTCAGGAAGTTCCTATGGAGAAGACCATTGAAGATGGTCATGTGGAGTTCTATCTTGAAGGGGAGAAACTCAAGGGTGCCTATGCTTTGATCCACACCGGTAGGGAGGGGAGGAAGTTCTGGCTATTTTTCAAGATGAAGGAGTTGAACAAAGATACCCGAGATATCATAGCTGAACGGCCAGAGTCTGTTTTGAGTGGGAAAACCGTTGAAGAATTGGAAAAAGAAGGATAATTTATTTTTAATTAGATAAGTATTTAACTACGGCTACTAAGGTTTCAAAACAGCACTGGCGTGCCTGTCAGCCCAGCACTGGATACAAACACCTACCGGCAGTCCTGCTGTATGTGTATCTGCGTATTCTATTTTAACATCCAGGGCCGTGGTTTTACCACCTAAACCCATGGGTCCGATACCTGTATCATTAACAAGTTCTAGAATTTCTTTTTCCAGGGCAGCGATTCTCTCTTCGCTGTGAAACACTCCAACCTCTCGAAGGAGAGCTTTCTTAGCCAGTTTCATAGCCATATCAGAGGATCCGCCTATACCTACACCCACCACGGTTGGTGGACAGGGTTTGCCCCCTGCTTTTATAACCGTATCCACAACGAATTTCTTAACACCTTCCACTCCGTCACCTGGGAGGCCCATCATGAGGGCGTTATTGTTCTCTGAACCGAAACCCTTGGGAAAGACAGTTAATTTCATGTATTCTCCTTCAACCAGTTCCACATCTATCTGGGGAATCCCTTTACCCAGGTTGTTACCTGTGTTTACCCGGGTTATGGGGTCGACTACGTTGGGTCTGAGGGGAATTTCCTTAGTGGCCTTCTCCACTCCCTTTCTTATGCCCTCGTATAGGTTTTCCACTTTTACCTTTCCGAGTTTCACAAATACGATGGGGAGGCCGGTGTCCTGGCACATGGGAATTTCCAGTTCCTCTGCGGCTTTGATATTCTCCAAAATAGCCTCCAGATTTGTCCGGGCAATATCCTGATCTTCCCTTTTATAGGCTTCCTCCAGGGCTTTCCGAACATCTGAAGGTAGTTCTATTACGGCCTGCTTGAAAAGGTTGCTGGTAACGTCTTCTATTTGTTTTTGGGTGATCATATTGGGTCTTGTATTGAATTGGCTTTAATTACATATTAACTTATTTATAGTTGTTAACTAATCTTTTTTTTACTTTTGTTAGGATTTTTTTTGGAAACATAAAAGTCATAATCTTCTTCAAATTCTAAAAATTTAAATACTTCTCCAACATATAGCGTTATTACGCGATATTTTGACGTTATTTTGAAACATAACTAATAAATATCGCGCTAATACTTATTAAACCTTACTATAACATCCCAATAAACATTATATAAATAATCAAACCTACACTACTAATTTCACAATTATATATAAGTCCAATTATAATTACAAGACACATCCATCAGTAACATTTTAGACAGAAGCC
>WOYJ01000122.1 GCA_011620845.1 Methanobacteriaceae archaeon | reverse complement strand
CAACTTTTTTATTATCAAATAGTTTTTCAAGAGGGGATATCCATGGATTATATAATTGAAACACACAACATCACCAAAAAATACGATGATTTTACCGCTGTTGACTCTGTAAATCTTAAAGTACCGAGAAACAACGTATACGGTGTTTTAGGCCCTAATGGGGCGGGTAAGACCACCCTTATATCTATGCTCTGCACAATCCTTCGACCAACATCAGGTGGTGCCACAGTAAACGGCTACGATGTGGTTAAAAATGCCAGGGAAGTACGGACATCAATCGGCATTGTTTTCCAGTCCAGGGCCCTGGACGACATCCTGACCGGGAGGGAGCACCTGGAGATGCACGCATCCCTGTATGGGGTGCCCAGTAACGTCAGGCAGAAGCGTATAGATGAGGTCTTAGACTTAATAGCATTGGGAAAGAAGGCAGATGAGTACACTAAGACCTACTCTGGCGGTATGAAGCGTAGACTCGAAATTGGCCGGGGCCTGGTCCACCATCCCAAAGTACTCTTTCTAGATGAACCCACACTGGGCCTGGACCCCCAGACCCGGGAGAATATCTGGGAGTACATCACCAAGCTCAACCAGGAAGAGGATATCACAGTTTTAATGACCACCCATTACATGGAGGAGGCAGACCAGCTCTGCGATGAGGTGGCCATCATCAACCAGGGACAGATCATAAAATCAGACTCCCCCATAAACCTCAAAAGGGAGTTAAAGGCAGATACCATCACAGTTAAAGTCGACAAGCCTGAACTCTTCACAGAGAAGGTTAAAACCTTAGATTACGTGCAGAAAGTTTTCGAGGATGACTCCACCATCAAGCTCATGGTGGAGAGGGGTGAAAACTTAGTACCCCCACTGGTGAACTTCGCCAACCAGAACGGTGTAATAGTGGAGTCCATTGAACTGCAGCATCCCAACCTGGAGGATGTCTTCATAAGCTACACCGGGACCAAGATAACCGAGGGGAGATAAACATGGCGGAACTGGAAGGAATATACACCATCTGGCTCAGAGAAATGAAGAGGTTCGTTCGCTACCGCTCCCGAATATTAACCTCAGTGGTAACACCCCTTTTATGGCTTGTAATCTTCGGGACAGGTTTAGGGTCTGCCATAAGGTTCGGTAACGTCCCCGGGGGCTACCAGGCCTTTATATACCCGGGTATCATTGGCCAGACCATCCTCTTTACTGCTATCTTCAGCGGGGTTTCCGTGATTATAGACAGGCAGTACGGGTTCCTAAAGGAGATATTCGTCGCCCCTATCACCCGTCCCTCCATAATCTTTGGTAAGGCCATTGGGATAGGTACCACCGCGGTGATTCAGGGAGTCATACTCCTGGCACTCTCCTTCGTGGTGGGAGTGCAGATGACGCCCTTAATCTTCATAGCTTGCACCCTACTCATGATACCCATATCAGTGGGACTCGCCGGTGTCGGCCTCTTGATAGCGTCCTTCACCGATAGTATGGAGGGTTTCAACCTCATCATGAGCTTCGTGGTTTTACCAATGTTCCTCTTAAGCGGGGCCCTCTTCCCTGTCAGCGGACTCCCCATGCTACTACAGTCCGCGGTCTACCTGGATCCCCTGACCTATGGGGTGGACGCCCTGAGACAGATTATCCTGGGACAGGGAGCCATACCACTCCACATCAGCGTTACAGTGATAATAGCCTTTGCCGCGGTGATGGTCTTCCTATCAGCATACATGTTCAGTAAAAGAGAGCAGGAATTGATGTAGAATAAGGAATTATTTAATAATTTCCTTTATTATTTTATCATACGGTTGTTTTATTCGTTATAGACCGATATAGCGAAGCAAAGATAGTAGTATGAGCAGATGAAAATCCACTAAGGATAAAAACCCAGTTTAATTTAACAAAACTTAAATATCCCCGGTTAATATTCTATTTAAACTTATTTTATGGGGTGCTACATGACTGCTAAACTGCTCAACCAGTATGAAAGCCCTACCCTGGCGCATTATAAGATATTAGGGCTTAGCTGGGCTGGGTGGATATTTGATTTTTATAACCTGATGCTCCTGAGGTTCCTGATAATCCCCATAGGGGGTGGAGCTAAACCTCTCCAACGTGCAACTATCCTACGTTATCGGATCGTCCCTTTTAGCCACTGCAATCGGTGGAGTGATATTCGGTGTACTGGCGGATAAGTACGGGCGTAGAACTGTTCTACAGTGGACCATAATCATCTACAGTGTAGGGGCCTTTCTATGCGCATTTGCAAACAGCTTCCTGGTACTCATCCTCTTCAGGGTAATCACCGGACTGGGTGTGGGTGGTGAATGGGCCACCGGACAGACCTATATAGGTGAAACTTTTCTGGCAAGGCTCCGGGGCAGGTTTGGGTACATCATGCAGACCGGAGCACCCATAGGGATAATTTTAGCCTCCATCGTAGGCGGTATGCTCGCACTTACCATCGGCTGGAGATTGGCGTTTATGATATCCATCCTACCCGTTATAATTGTGATATTCATCCGCAGGTCCATACCAGAATCTGATGAATGGCTCCAAAGA
>WOYJ01000169.1 GCA_011620845.1 Methanobacteriaceae archaeon | reverse complement strand
ACTATGGAAAGGAATATCTTGATCCTAACTTTGATTTATGATTTAAATATTAATTTTATTAAGTATATAATTTAATAATTTGGGTATTAAACGTATAAATTCTGATGATATTTTTTCAAAAAATGTTTAAAATTTACTTTAAATCAAAAAATAGATAGAGTAAAGGGGTTGAAATGAAAATCACCTTAATAAAAACCATAAACGGCGAAAAGATAATACAGGAACTAGAAGAAATTTATGGTTCCCTGGAGGGGGGGGTGGAAAGGCTCTATGAAAGAAATCCAGATAATATGAAGTTATATATTGATCTGATGACTGGAAATATTACAAGGATCATCCGGATGAAGTTATTGATAAAACTAAGGGTTTGACTGAAGAATTGACCCTGGGAATTTATCAAACCATTTAATGGTTTGATCCATAACCTCTGTTCATTGTTTATCACAAGATAGCTGACCTTGACTTAGCAGCCAAACTCCATTTTTCAAAAAAAGATTTCACGTTTTTATACTTTTATCAGACATATTTTTCAAACCGGGGATTCCAATAAAGGATGATAAAGTATAAAGAGTGATACCTTTTTGGAGGTAAAGATGTTTTGAAGCTGTTTAATTATATTTTGGATAATCATGAAGGTCCATTATGTGAATAAAGAGATGAGTTTCAATTCCATGGAAACAATTCTCCAGTATGATGGAAATTTATCCTTTGCAGATTCAGGTTTCGATTGAAAAATTGAGGAATTTAAAAATTGATGAAATGTTTCTTTTGATTCAGACTTTGACAAGGTCGATGGTATTATAAGAATTTCATAAGGGTTAAAAGCATGCTTGCAGATTCTGAAAAACAACTGAGGATTATAGGTACTCAGATAAACTACTATTTCATCTGCAAGACCAAACTCTGGCTTTTCTCTCATCATATCCAGATGGAACAGGAATCAGAACTGGTCTCTTTGGGGAAGATGCTCCACAAGGATACTTATAAAAGAGACAAAAAAGATAAAACTATCGATAATCTAATTAGCTTTGATTTTGTACGTAAAGGTGAGATCCTAGAGATTCATGAGGTTAAAAAGAGTAATAAGATGAGTAAAGCCCATCATTACCAGTTGCTCTACTACCTTCATTATCTTAAAAATGAGAAGGGAATTAGTAATGCAATAGGAATCATCGATTACCCCAAAATCAGGCGGAAAGAGACACTTAAACTTGACAACAAGAACGAAAAAGAAATAGAAAATATTACAAAGAGGATAGGAAATATTTTAAGTGAAGAAATGCCTGCGCCTCAAAAAGTTCCTGCCTGCCTAAAATGCGCCTATTATGAGCTTTGCTTTGTATGATCTATTGGGGGTGATGCAATTAAAAAGAATTACTACCTTATGTCTGACGGAATTTTAAAAAGAAAGGAAAACACTCTTTATTTTCATAATAAGGATGGTAAAAGACCCATACCCATCAGCAAGATTTACTCTATCTATGCTTATGGTTCGCTAAGTTTTTCCTCCCAAGCAGTACACCTTTTAGCCAAGGAAGGAGTACCTATACACTTTTTTAACTACTACGGTTTTTACGATGGTAGTTTCTATCCAAGAGAAACACTCTTATCCGGTGATCTGCTCGTAAAACAGGTTGAAAACTATCTTAACCATGATAAACGGATGGTAATCGCTGGTAAACTAGTTGAAGGTGCAGCCCGAAACATGGAGAAGGTTCTCTCTTACTACAAGATAGAAAATGGGATAGATGGGATTTTAAATGATCTGGATTCCTGTAATGAAATAACAGAACTTATGAATGTAGAAGGTAGAATACGTTCCCATTACTATGATAAAATGGACTTAATACTGCCTGAAGGCTTTAAAATGGAGGGCAGGAGCAGAAAGCCACCGGAGAATATGGTGAACGCCCTTATAAGCTTCGGGAACTCTCTTATTTATTCTACGGTTCTCTCCGAGATCTATAACACCCAGATGAATCCCACTATCTCCTACCTTCACGAGCCATCTGAGCGCAGATATTCCCTTGCCCTGGATTTAAGCGAGATATTCAAGCCCATACTGGTTGATAGATTGATATTTTATCTGGTGAATAAGAATATGTTGCGAGAAAAGGATTTTGAACAGGATCTTAATTATTGCCTTTTAAATGACCAAGGAAGGAAGACATTCATCAAAGAATATGATGAACGCCTTAAAAAGACTATAAAACATCGTGAACTTAATCGAAAAGTTTCATACCGACGTTTGATTAGATTAGAATCTTATAAACTTATTAAACATTTGCTGGGCACCAAGGAATATAAACCGTTTGTGATGTGGTGGTAAAAGTGTACGCCATAATCGTATATGATATCAAAGTCGAAAGGGTTAACAAAGTCAAAGGATACTTGAGGAAACATCTTAACTGGATACAGAACTCGGTATTTGAGGGAGAAGTTACTTTAAGTGAACTGGAAGTAATTAAGAAGGGTTTAAAAAATATAATAAATAAGAATGAAGATTCTGTGATTATATTCACTACAAGAAGCGAAAAAGCCTTCGGTAGACAAG
>WOYJ01000152.1 GCA_011620845.1 Methanobacteriaceae archaeon | reverse complement strand
CTATAGATGTTTACACCAGGGCAAATGACACCAAGATGATTAATACCAATCCCACCGTAACAGACACCATAACACCGATTCAATTCACCCCAAAAGGTGGCTCAGCTACAGATTACACAACTAAATACCAAATGGCCTACGAAAACTTGCTTAAACCAGAACAAGGTAGTGAAAAACCTGCAACCTGGGATGAAATTTTAAACATAAAAGTACTATCGTACACCAACAATGGAACATACTTAGTGACCATTTACCATGCAGCAGTTCCCCATAGCGCAGCCCCACCAACCAGACCATGAAAGAAATCTTTTAAATAAAATTAGAATGTCTACAATATACTTTTAATAATACGATCTTCCAAAGACTGTGGAAACTTTTTTAGACACTCAATCGGCCCTGGATATCTCGATGGTTTTATTCAGCCTTTTTACTTCTTGATCAAGTATTTCTAAGATTAGTTCTATTGTGATTTATATTCCCCATTCTTTAGATTCCCCATGACCAATAAACACCTAGAAGTTCTAGGCATTGAGCTGAATAACCGCCTTCTTTTTCCTTTTCAAGGATTATACTTACATTCCATCATCACAATTTAATGTTGTTTTACAAATAGAAATAGTCCAGTTTAGAAAAAGTTAAATGAACTACTACATAAAAATTATAGTCAGAAAAAGAGAAGGAATAATTAATATGAAAAAAGGGGATTGATATGAGTATAAAATATATATATGACTCTAAAGGTAAAAAAACTGGTGTTGTAATCCCTATCGAAATGTGGAATGAAAATAAATCCAAAATATTAAATGGCCACCAGAAACAAGAAGGTAAAAAAGTTTTTAAACCTTCTAAATACCGGGGGATATATCACGATTTAAATCTTGATCTAGAAAAAGAGGTAAAAAAATTAAGAGATGAATGGGTAAGAATATGAAAAACTACTTGTTAGATACTAATATTCTTATTTATCATCTGGCTAGTTATATTCCTTAAAAAGAGTTAGATAAAATTGAAAACATTTTAAATAAATCATTTAATATCGTGAGGGCAGGAACGACACCATCTCCGTCCAGGAAGATGGGAAGGTATATATCGCCCCTGTTTCCTGTGGATGCTGCAGTTTATGTGTAGATAGATGTCCCTACGGTTGTATTGAACTGTTTGAGCTGAAAATAGACTTCTAATTAAAAAAAGATTATGTCTATAATAAAATTCTGTTAAAAAAAAATTTAGTAGACTAAAAAAAGTGAATAGTACCCTATCGCCCCATACCGATATATTTAAACCCTTTCTTGGCCATTAATCCTTTATCAAATATGTTCCGGCCGTCGATGATGTTGGGAGACACCATTAGCTCCTTTACTTTATCTAAATCAGAGTTTTTAAACTCATCCCATTCAGTGATTACCAGTAAGGCATGGGAATCTTTCAGGGCTTCGTACTGGTCCGGATAGTATGTTACATTCTCACTTTCAGGTAACAGAGAAGAAAAGTTACCTTCTGCCTCAGGGTCATATAACTTCAAATTAGCCCCTACTTCATCAAGCTTTCGAACTATATCCACCGCTGGCGCGGCTCTTATGTCATCAGTGTTAGGTTTGAAGGCTAATCCCCAGACGGTTATGGTGCTGCCCTCTATGTCCTGCAGGAGGCCCTTTACTTCCTGGTAGAACTTTTCCCTGCGGCTCTGGTTTATCTTCTCAGTTTCCTTTAAAAGTCCAATGTCTAAACCCAGTTCATTATAGGTATGTATGAGCGCATTAACATCCTTGGGTAGGCAGGATCCGCCGTATCCCAGACCAGCGTTCAGGAACTTGTCCCCGATTCTGTGGTCCAGGCCCACGCCCTTGGCAACGTCGTCGATGTTGGCCCCTGTTTTTTCACAGAGGTCAGCGATCATGTTGATGTAGGATATTTTGGTCGCGAGGAAGGCATTTGAGGCGTATTTTATTATCTCCGCCGAAGCTATGTCTGTAAACAGCAGGGGATATCCCTTGCTTGTAAAGGGCTCGTAGATCTCCTGGAATATCTTCCGGGCATGGTCAGAATCCACTCCCACAATTATCCGGTTGGGGTTCATGAAGTTGTGCACCGATGTTCCCTCCGCCAGAAATTCTGGGTTGCTCGCCACGTCAAACTCGATATCTGTTTCGGCCTTTACCATCTCCCTTATCTTGAGGTGGGTGTTTACCGGGACTGTTGATTTTTCGATAACGAGTTTATAACTGTCCATATGTTCAGCTATGGAGGATACCACGTCTTCTACCTGTGACAGGTCGGCTTTACCTTCACGAGTGGTGGGTGTCCCCACGCAGATGAAGATAGCCTCACTGAAGTTAACCGCCTCTTTTATGTCGGTGGTAAAGTCGATCCGGTTTTCTTTAAGATTTCTCTGGAGCATTTCACTTAGTCCAGGTTCATATATGGGTGATATCCCCTTTTTAAGCATTTCAAATTTCTTTTTACTCTTCTTTGCACATAACACTTGGTGGCCCACTTCAGCGAAACAAACCGCGGTGACCAGTCCCACATATCCCGCTCCAATTACCGTTATTTTCATCTTTTAT
>WOYJ01000033.1 GCA_011620845.1 Methanobacteriaceae archaeon | reverse complement strand
GAAATCTATGCTGAAACGGTATTCCTCCAGGACGCTGTTCCTTCTCAGGTACGCTGCCAAGAGAAAGATAAAAGTTAAACCGGATAATACGTATAGAATAGGATTTATCAGCCCACCATAAGAGCTGTAATTTAGAACTAAGCCCACCAGAGTGGTTATGGATATGCTTGAAGCAGAACTATAAACCACACGTTCAAGAGCACCCAAACCGTAATTTTTGGGATATATCATGCTTATTAAAGCGTATCCTGGTAAAAAGAGCATTAAAAGGAACTCTACAATAGTATTATAGTCTGGCTGGTTTGCAAATTGAAGGACCGCCAGGGAAGTTATAGTTACCAGGAACACCAGAAGCAGATCCAGGTAATAGGATCCCTTCTGTATAGGTCTGGCCTCCTGTCCCAGTATAAACGGTTCTCCCTCTGGTTTTTCGGTGTATATTAATTTACCTCCACACTGGCAGCTTTCAAAGTCCTCAGGAGATTCATCTTCCTCCAGTTTGTAATATCCATTACACTTTTCACATAGAACATATCTTTCCTTTTTGCCCCCAGCTTTAGGAGTTGTCTCCGGAATTTCAGGAGCTAAATCAGATATAAGGGCTTTTCTTCTGGCCCAGGAAATAAGAACCAGGTCCACGATTAGGATAGTTGACAAAATAAATACGAGTGGCATATATGTTTCCAATGGGGATATGTAAGCTTCCAATGGATTTAAATAGTTAACCACCGGAGTTAGATAAGTCATTATGGGTGTATACATCCACAATGAATATGCTGCTGCTACGAGGATCACCCCCAGTATAATACTGAATAAAATACGCTTCCAAACAGCTACTTCATTAAGTGATGGTTTTATGGTGACGAGTAATGAGTAGCCCGGTAAAAGTAAAAGGAGAAGAGCATAAGAAACCATATTTTGGGGATACTGGTTTAAACTGGGAATAAACAGGAAGATCACCGATAAAAAGGTGAGGATTAGAACGATTTTAAGATCGGTGTAAGAATTTTCAGCCATCTTCATTCCCCTTTCGTTAAATTTGTTTGATTTTTCTATTTAAAAGATATAATATAAAACATTTGCTAAATTGACTGATTTAAATGTTTAAAAAAGTTAGTTTAAATCTAGCCGGATTAGTACGCATTCTTATTAATGAATCCTTTAATAAAGGTTAAGAAAAATATTTTAATGTCCAGTATCATGGTCCAGTTTTCCACGTAATAAATGTCATGCTCTATCCTTTTCTCTATGGAGGTGTTACCCCTCCAGCCGTTGACCTGGGCCCACCCAGTCATCCCCGGGCGTACATAGTGTTTAATCATGTATTTAGGGATTTGTTCCCGGAACATCTCCACAAACACTGGGCGTTCTGGTCTGGGGCCGATTAAGCTCATATCTCCCTTTAATATGTTGAAAAATTGTGGGAATTCATCGATACTGGTCTTCCTTATGAAGGAACCTATTCTAGTTTTGCGATGGTCATCTTCAGTGGTCCACTGGGGTGCTATTTTAGTTTCATCGTGGGTTTGCATACTCCTGAATTTATATATCTGGAATTTCTTCCGGTTCAGGCCCACTCTTTCCTGTTTATAGATAATGGATCCAGGGGAACTGAGTTTTACCAGTATGGCCGTGACTATTATGATGGGTGATAGGATGATGATGGCCAGTGTGGCTGCGATGCAGTCAAACATCCTCTTTAAAAATTTTTTATACACGTTATCCAGAGGCACGTATCGTACATCTATTATGGGTATGTCGTCCAGCATGTCGATGTTGGGTCTGGCTGGGAAATATTTGGAGAACTCGGGTATAATCACTGCCTTCACCCCATGTTTCTCGCAAATATCTATAATTTCCATGATATTATAATCCCGTGGAGATAAGGTTATCACCACTCTATCCAGGGGCTCGGTTAAAACAAAATGTTCTAAATCCTTGATCTTCCCTATTACCCTTGAGTTTAAGATCTTGTCTCCTTCTTCCCGGTTATCGTCCAGGAATCCGATGATATGGTAGCCTATATGTTGATTTTCATCTATTCTACATACAAATTTAAGGCCAAGCTCACCCGCCCCTACCACCAGGACATGTTTGATGTTGTAACCTTTACTTCGTATTATTCGCAGTGAATTCCTTACAGCCATTCGTTCAACAACTGTAAATAGTGTGGTTAAGATGGCGAAGGCTACCAGAACATACCGGGAATAATCATCTGCACTGATTAAATATAAGAGTGCGGTAAGAATTACCAGTCCAGTGAAATTTGCCTTGATTATATCTCCAACCTCAGAGATAAGTGTATTGGTCCTTTGAGGCCGATATAAAGCGAAAATATAGTAGAGAACCAGGTACAGGGGTATGATTACCACCAGTGGTATCATGTATTCTGTAAACCCCCAACCACTTACACCGACATCCCCCAATATGGTGGTTCTAAAACGTAGATACCATGCTAAAATAAGCGATATTATAATTACAAGACTATCTGCAACGATTAATATGAAGTTGAAGTATTTCTGATTATCCTTAATCATTTGCATAACCCTATAATTGTTAAAGTTATTA